>NZ_JBIAQX010000013.1:193939-237740 GCF_042889445.1 Streptomyces sp. NPDC002602
TGCCCCGGTTTCCTGGTCGGTGGGCGGGCCCGCGTACCCGCCGGTTTCCTGGTCGGTGGGTGGGCCGGCGTACCCACCGGTCTCCTCGTCCGTCGGCGGGCCCGCGTACCCGCCGTTCGGGTCATCAGTCGTCGTGTCGAGGCCGCAGTCGGCGGTCGGCGAGAAGGAGGGCGCGGGCGCAGCTCCTGCCGCCCCTCCCGATGCCGTGCTGCCGCACCCCGCCATCAGGGCGCACAGGAGCCCCGCCACCACCATGCGCCCGGCTGCCGGAACGGTTTTCCCCGCCATGCATTTCCCCCCTCGGGTCCCTCATCAAAGAGGGGATCCCACCGGCGCCGGTTCCCCCGTCCCGGGACTGTCCGCCCATGGGGGCCGGTGCCACACGGGAAGGTGCGCGGGCCGAAGGGAGGGGGCCGGTGCTCTGGTCCTGTGGTGCGTCGTTCATGAGACGGATCCCCACCTATTGTCATCTGAGTGACGATAATAGTGACGCGGGCATGATCAGCTAGGGTGGCGCACGCCCGGTGGCGGAGTCTGGCCACCTCGGCGTAGGCGAACACCTTTCGGAGAAGTCAATTGACCACGCGTCAGCGCCTCAACGCGCAGGTGGGCGCCCTGCCCAATCCCCTGGTGGCGGCCCGGGCGATGACCGGCCCCTCCGCCCCGGACCGCATCGAGGACCCGGTGATCGCCAGGGGACAGCGCATCCGCACGGCCCTGGGACTGGCAGGCGTGGCCTGGCTCCTTCTGGCCTATCCCCTGAGTGGGGGGCGCCAGGACTTCGTGCTCGGCAAGCTGGAGGAACTGCTGATCGGCTGCGCCATCGTCGTGGCGGCAGGGGTCATCGCCGTCGCCCTCTGCATCCTCTCGGCCAGGCCGCCCTCGCGCCGCGTGTACGCCCGCCGTGTCACCGGCCCTCTGAAAGCCCTGGGCGCGCTGCCGCTCGGAGCCGGTGTGATCTGGCTGATGGTGGCGGCCCTGCGCGGTGACATCCTCTCGATGTCGGATGTGGGCCCGCACGACATCACCTTGGGACTCTTCGGCACCACCCTGGGCACGATCTTCACCGGTCTCCTGATCGGCTTGCTGTTCGTCGCGGCCGCGCTCGTCTGCGTTGCCGTCCTCGTCGCGGCCGTGCTCTTCACCCTGACCGCCGCCTACACCGGCCTGAACTCCTGCTTCCGTACGGGGGAGGTGCACGAGCTGCTACCGGCCCTGCTTTCCCCGCTGCTGGTCTGGTCCCTCTACGTCTTCCAGCTCTTCGACGGCCCGGACGTGGCCGCGCCGCCCGTCGTGCTCTACGCCTTCTCGCTGGCCGGCCCGCTGTCCGTGTCCGCGCTGTCCCTGTGGGAGATACGGCGGCTGCGCACCCGGTACGGCGTAACGCTCGGCTCGCTGCTCGGCCGGTAGCCGCGAGGGCGGCCAGTTCACTGCGGTCGGCTGTCTCCCTTGCCGCTGGACCCACCCTGAGAGGCCCGGTCCTCGTTCGGATCGATCGCCGGGAGAGCCCTCAAGCGGACGACGGGACCGACCACACGCCGAACCACTGCTCGGCGCCGTACTCCTCGAACCGCTCCACCTCGGCAAAACCCAGCTTCGCCGCGAGGCGCATCGAACGGTCGTTGGCCGTCTGGGTGCAGAGCACCACCGGTTCGCCGGGAACGGCGCCGGCAAACCAGTCGAGTGCCGCCGTGCACGCCTCGGCCGCGTAGCCGCATCCCCAACCTTCCGGCAGGAACGTGTAGCTGAGCTCGGCCTCCCCGGCATCCGGACGGATGTGCCCCGGACGCTCCGCGTTGCGCCGATCGAGCGTGACCATGCCGATCATCGCTCCGTCCAGTTCGATCACGAAAAGGCCGGTACGCCGTCCGGGCACGGCGGGCACCGCACGCTCGAGCTCATCACGCGGACGGGGGCCACCAAGGTAGGCGCGTACCTCGGGCGAGGCGAACAGCTCGATGAACGCCGCGCGGTCCCGGGCCTCGGACTCCCGCAGCACGAGCCGTTCGGTCCTGATCGGGGCGGGTGGCCAAGCCGTGCGGCCGAGTCCAGTCATGGCCGGCAATCTATCGCACGCCTGTCAGAGCGATCCGAAAGAGCGGGTCCCACCCTGATGGACTCCGAATGTGGCGCCCATCTCCACCAACTGGGCTTTCACCGACACCAGTTCATCCCTGCTCCTGCTCCTTCCCCTGTCCTCGACCCTCGGCGGCCGGCTGCGGATCACGTCGTCGTAGGGGGTGCCCCGCAGCGGGATGCACCTGGCCGGCTCACCGGTCCCGCCGCTGCGGACAGCGATCCGTTCCCGATCACCTCAGGGGTGGCACCGGTCGTCGTCTACCCACCCTCGCGTCATTCCGTGTCCTTGGGCGGGCCGGGTTGTCCGCGGGGAACCCGCCGCACTCGGACCGGCCCGCAGCACGTGGGCCTCACCGTCGCCTTCGGCCTCGGTGGGCCTCACCGTCGCCTCCGGCCTGCGCCGCGCCTCCGGCCTGCGCCGCGCCTCCGGCCTGCGCCGCGTCCCCGGCCTGCGCCGCGAGGAGCCGGCCACCCCCGCCGGGATCGGCATCGGCTCCTACGCGTAATAGCCGTGGCGCAGCCGGAACCTCATGGGGTCGGTGCCGGCCGCTTGGATGTGCCCCACCAGCAACGACCTCACCGGTTCGGGGAGCCGCCTGCCATGTGCTCCGGTCCAATCGAGGGACCCGAAGAGTTGGGCCGCGCCGTCGAGTTGGGCCGGGCTCGGCGAGGTGGCGAGCGCGGCGAGGATCAGGTCGGGGTCTTCGGCGAGCAACTGCTGCTGGACGGCCATGTCGTACCACTTCAGGCCGCCACCGGGCTCCCTGGCGGGGATCCCGGCCCATCCCAGCAGGACGCGGATCCGCTCGATGGCGTCGGGATGGCAGTGGTGGATGAGCGTGGCGAGGCGGGCCTGGACGTCGCGCAGTTGACCTGCCCAGGCCTCCAGGTCATCCCCCGGCGGGTGAGCCAGGTCCTTGGCCGCGTCGCGCAGCCCGGCGGGCGCGCCCTGGAGCCAACGCATTCGACGCCGGTCCTCCTCGGCCTCCTGCACGGCCAGCTCCGCCTGAACCTCCCGAGATCCGGTCAGACCTCGCTCCGCCAGCCACTCGGTGAGTGCCGGACCATCCCGCAGGTCGGCATCGCAGTCACCCGTCCCACGCAGACCGGATTGGTGGTGCAGCGTCCAGCAGGCGATCAGTTCCCCGGTCGCGTCGTGAACCATGATCGTTGGCCAGCCGTCGCACAGGCACCGGTCGCCGGTACCGCCGTCGACAATGGCCAACATTCGGGCCAGGTCGGCGATTTCGGCACCGGTCACCACGATCTGCGCCACGTCGGCTGAGTCCGCCTCGTCAGGCGATGCCTCGACGATCACGACACGCCCGGCACGGTTCAGCACATCGCGCAGGCGAGCTGTTGTCGGAGCGCCCTCGGTCATGTCCGTCGTTCCCTCGTAGATCACATCCGTGAGGGTATCGACGTCGTTCCGGTGCTGGGCCCGCACGGGACAGGGCTCGCCGACCCAGGGTCTCGGCAGGGTCGCCGTACGGGGTGTCAGCTGGTCCGCTGGAGGCGGACGGACCACTCGCTGCTGCCCGCACTATTGATCTCGGCGACGGTCCAGGTGCCATTGGCCAGGGCGAACTCGGCTCCCAGGGGCAGGGTCTGTGCTCCGCTCGCGCCACCCGGTACCTCGATGAAGAGCTTTACTCGCGCAGGCTGCCCCTCCTGCGCCGCCATCGCTCCGACCCCTCCGACAGTACCGAAGGGTAGGCGCATGATCTGGCCTCCCCTGACAGTGAATTCACGTTCAATCTCGGACATCTCAAATCCCCTAGCGAAGTGCTATGTACTGCCCCGGGTATCCCTTGGGTTGACAATATTCTACGATTTCATTCGCCGTCAGCGGCTCCGGCTGGTAACTGTTCCAGGGGTTGTGCAGGGTGAAGGTTCCGTCGGCGTCGTCATAGGACACGATCTCGTACGCGTGACCACCGACCAGGTCCTTCGGCAGCATGGTCTCCCCGTTCGCGGCATCCGCCACTCGCGTCGCCGCGACGACGGCCTTCCCGTCAGCGAGCTTGGACTTGATCTGCTGCTCGAACTCGGCCTCCGCCCCTTCCCCCTGGGGAAACGCGACCAGGTCGGTGGGTTCACCCGTGAGTTGGGTGAGGAGTTCGGCCTGGTTGTAGTAGGGCGTGCCCTGGTTGAGCCGGCCGTACCCCGAGGGAGTAGGGCCTTGCACGTCTTCCGGGCTGACGGTCTCGTCGTTTTGGATTTTGTAATCCCGTTGGCTCGCCCAGTCCTGCTCCCAGAGACCACGGCGTCCTTCCGGCCACGTCTCGTCGATTCCGGCTGCCGCCTTCTCCAACAGCGCAGGCCACGCCGCGCGATCGACCGAGACGAACGCGGCGCTCTCCGGCTGCCCCTTGAGGACGGGCAGATCCTGGGTGACGCACAGTTCGACGCGTTCGCCCGGCACGTACCCCTTGCCGTCGTAATGCGCCTCGTGAACGGTGATGGAGTACGTACCGTCCGCGTTCTTCCGGAGGTTCTCCTTGATGGCGTCCGGACGTGCCGATGCGGCCGCCCCGATCACCGCAACGATTCCGCAGTCGCTCAAACTGCCCTGCGCCACCTGATCTCGGCCCGGCTCACCCTCGAACAGGGGCACGCCGAGTTCCTTGATGGGGTCACCGTACTCGACTGCCACGGCGTTCTTGTCGTACATCCGCTCGATGTCTGGACGCTCGATCCGTGCGGCCGTCTCGTCGACCTCTTGGGTCTCGGGATCGGTCTCCACCTCGGGCTGGTTCTCCACCTCGGGCTGGGTCTCCAGCCCGGTCTGGGCCTCCACCTCGTCCGCGGGTGTTTCAGGCTGTCCAGTACCGCCCGTGCCCGAAGTGGCTTCGGACGCGGGATCGAACGCCCCCTCGGCATCAGGAGCCGGTTCCTCTTCCAAGTCCGGGGCGGGGACCCTATCCACGTCCACGTCCACGTCCACGTCGGTTTCGGTGACGGCCTCGGGCTCAGATGTGGAGGCGTCGGAGGGGTCCGGTATCTCGGCGACCGCCGCAGGCTCGGAGAATTCTTCGGGGTCGGTGTCCTGGACGGCGTCCGCGGCAACGTCAGGCATTTCGGGTTCGACCGGCTCGTCAGGCTCCGTCTGCGCCGCAGGATCATCCGGGCCCTCAGGGAAGTCCGCGGGCTCCGCGGGCTCCGCGGGCTCGACGGGCTCGACGGCTTCGCCCATCGCGTCACCGTCAGCGGACTGTTGTGGCGCAGGGATTTCCTTGATCTCCGGCTCCACCGTGTCCGTACTCGCGCCTGCGCGCAGCTCGCTCATGCGGTCCCCTCCCACACGGCCTTCGTCCGGCCTTCTGCGTCACGTTCATCTGACTGATGACATGTGAGCAGGACATCCGATAGTCCGAGGAAATTGTGCCACGCAGTGAAATACCTTCTCTCAAGCGGCCTATGACCAGGTGTCATACGTGCCCGGCCCGTCGGCGCAGGCCCCTTCGTCACCCTGCTCCATCGAGCGGAGCGCCATCCCCTTGGCGTCGTACGGCACAGCGCCTCGCCTCACCCCGACGCCGGCAGTCACTCCGCCGGACTCTGATCCGACCGGCCCGCACCTGAGCCGCGCGCAGCGCCGCCCTGCCCGGGTGCCACCGGACACTCGTACCCAGGTGCGCGAGGCGCCGAGCCCGCCGTTCCGGCTCCCCTTTAAGCCGTGACTTCAGAGCTGGGCCGCGGGTGGCCGACCCGGCAAGGATGTGAAGCCGTAACCGGCTCATCCCATCCTGGAGATCGCATGAGGACTCATCTCGCCGCCGCCCTCGGTTCCGTCGTGCTGACCGCAGGCACCGTGCTGGGCGCTCCGGCCGCCGGCGCGCAGACGGCCACCTACCCCACCACCGATTTCGAGGTGAAGGTCGGGAACACGTGGACGAAGGGGAAGATCACCTGGCAGAACCGGTCGGTCGTGGTGACGGGGACCCACAAGTCGGTGAGCTCGGCCGGTCCGGCGTACTGCCGGCGCACCTGGACGTACACCTACAACGCCGCTGACACCGTGAAGCTGGGATCGGCCGGCTCCGACTCTTCCGACACGGCGTGCGGTACGTCCAAGGGCTTCAGCTTCACCGTTCCGGCGGATGTCCGCGGCGGTGCCGGACTCGTACGCGTCTGCCTCGACGACGGCAATCTCAAGGACCTGCTCTGCCACCCCTACCGGCGGCCCTGACCCATCCGAGAGCCTCCTGTCACCATGGGCTGGTGACGACATGGATGCGCTGCTACTGGGACGAGGAAGCCGTCTGGTACTACCTCGAGGTCGACGCCGAAGGGTGGGTGGACCGGCAGGTCGAGCTCCAAGGGCCTGAGCTGGTCCCGATCGCCGCCGCCTCCCTCGCCGAATGGCAGCGGGCTTGGGACACGGGCGACATCGGCGCGTACGAGAGCAGGTTCGGGATCACAGCAGAACTGCCTGTTTCCGAGTGGGAAGGCCACGATCCGGAAGAGCTGACCCTTGACGAGTTCGAGGAGGTCTGGGACTCCGCCCGTCGCCGGATCGCGGTCGAGTCGCCGTGACCGCTCGCCTGGGGCGGATGGCCACTTGCCGTCCCCGCCCTGCCTCCCTCGATCATGAAGCTTCGATCGATGAGGTGTCGTGGGATTGCAGGTTCGGCGTACAACAACCCTTTCAAGAAGGCGAGTTCAGGCGCGTTCGTCACGTGCCGGCCCGTCTGGCGGCTGCCGCTCTCGACACCCGCTCGCAGCGTCACCGGCATCGGCGTCCGGGCCTGCGAAACACCAGTATGTATGGTGGAACCAACTCAAGACTTCGAGCTTTCATTTCGAGCTCTCATAGGGAGAAACAACTTGGTTTCGGTCATACCCCGCCACCACATCCCCACAGAGAACGTGGAAGCGGCGCTCACCGTGCTCACGGAGAGTGCGCAGGGGTGGATCGGTGGTCTGGAGGCCGACTCGACTGGTCTGGGTGAAGCCTTGGACACCACGCTCATGGTGGCCAAGTTGCGGTGCCTCACGGATCCACCGGGGTCGGTCTTTCCCACGTGGGATGCCTGGGTGAACGCCATGCAGGTCGGTTCGGCCGTGTTCGCCGCCGCGACCGCGACCGAGGGCCGGGCGCAGTGCCGGATCGCGCACGAGGACCGTACGCTCCGGGCCACCGGTCCCCGGCAGTACGTGTCGCCGGGCACCTGGCTGGCCGCCTTCTACCTGGCCGTGGTGTGCCGGGAGCGGGACCGGATCACGGCCCTGTGCCGGGTGCCGCTGTCACTGCTCCGGCACGACAACGTGCGATTCGACGAGTTCGAGTACGCGTGGATCGACGCGTTGCAGACCTACTGGCTCGGTGGTGACGGCCTCAGCGCGAAGCTGGTGGCCGCGATCGACGGCACGGACCCGGCGGTCGCCACTCATCCGGATGCAGCGGGCAAGCTGATGTATCCACCGATGGAGATGTTCCATCGCGTCGTTCGCGGGGACCACGCCGGCTTCAACCGCGCCCTCGCCGCAGCCCTGGAATGGCACAAGGAGTACTGGACCGACGAGGGCCGGGCTGCCCGGGTCTCGGGTCTTGTCGCCCTGGCCCCGCTCGCCGTGGCCTGCTTCGCCCGGAACGAGGGCATTCCGATCGAGGTCGAGTCCGAATACCTGCCCGCCACCCTCCTCGCCGGCAACTGGTGCGGCGAATTCCCCACCTGAGGCGGACTGGGTGACGAGCCCGGTGCGTCGCGTCGATGCGGATGACCCGGCAGTGACCTGATGCGTGGGGTGGTGACCTGTGTGGATGGGTGGGGGGAGCGGCATGAGCGACCGTGTCGAGTGGCCGGCGGGGCGTGACGAGGATGCCGCACTGATCATCAGGACCGACTATGACGATGAGCAAGCGTGGTCGGCCGTGAAGGCGTCGCTGATGATGACCTGGGGCGAGGAGGACGACCGGGCGGGCTTCCCTGGCCGATACCTGACCGCCGGTACGCGGACGGAGTGCCGACAAGAAGACCGCACGGACCCGTAGACGTACACCGATCATTCCGCCCCGTTGCCCGCCCACGCTTTCAAAGGCAGGACATGCTCATGTAGAGCGCCTGTTCGCCCTCGGATTCGGTGCCCTGGTAGAGGGTGGTGTCCAGGCCGCAGAAGGCGAAGCCCAGGCGCTGGTAGGCGTGGATGGCCGGGGCGTTGACGTTGGTCACCTCCAACCAGACGTGTCCGGCGCCCCGTTCCCGGGCGAACGCCACGGCCTGTCCCATCAGCGCCCGGCCGATGCCCCGGCCCCGGTGGCCGGGGGCGATCTCGATGTCCTCGATGGTCAGCCGCCGGTTCCACGGGGAGTAGGAGACGGTGGTGAAGCCGACGACCCCGCCGTCGGCTCCCACGGCCACGCACGTATGCCGGCCGGAGTCCTCGCCCTCCGTATCGTGGCCGCCGTCGTCCTCGGGGAACACCTTGACCAGCGGCGGGTCCACCGTGACCTCGCGCAGGGCGAATCCGTCCGCGGACACGGCCACTTCGAAGACGGTGCTGGTGGTGAAGGAGCCGTCGACGGCCGCGATGGCCTCGGCGTCCTCGGGGCGGGCGACACGGAATGCGTACGTCGTGTCATGGGTCGCGGTCATCCCCCGAGACTATGCCCGTCCTGCCCGGCCTGCCCGGATACTTGCCGCCTGCTTCGACCGGGTGATCTGCCTCGGCGGACGACTCCACCGGCAGCCCCGGGTCCGGTGCCGGATCGCCTGCGACCTCGGACAGATCGGCCTACCGCGGGCGCGGCGCCGGGGACCAGTGGGTCCAGGAGGCTCCAACGTCGGGCCGCTCTCCTGCCCAGGGTCCGCAGTCGTTCCCGACCACCTCGTTCCCGACCACCTCGTTCCCGACCGTCTCGGTCCCGTGTCTGTCGGACAGGTGCCGGCCGGCAGGTGGCCCGGCCACCGCGGTTCGCGCCACATGGTCATCTTCCGTGCGGCGCGGACCGCTGGTGTGCCGGCCGGTCGGGCCCGCTAGTCCTGCTTGATCGCGGAGATGTCGAACTCCAGGACGACCTTGTCGCCGACGAGCACACCGCCGCCTTCCAGAGCCGCGTTCCAGGTCACGCCGAAGTCCTTGCGCGAGATCGTCACCGATCCCTCCAGGCCGACCCGCCGGTTTCCGAACGGGTCGGCGGCACTGCCCGTGTACTCGAAGTCGATGGTGACCGGGCGGGTTGTGTCCTTGATGGTCAGGTCCCCGGTGACGCGGTACTCGGTGTCGGAGGCCGGCTCGACCGAGGTGCTGCGGAAGGTGATGTCGGGGAAGTTGGGAACGTCCAGGAAGTCGTTGGTGCGCAGATGCTGGTCGCGCTGTTCCACGCCGGTGTCGATGCTCTCGGCCTTGATCACCACTTGTGCGGTGGAGCGGGCCGGATCGGCGCCGTCCAGGCGGGCGGTGCCCTCGAAGTGGTGGAACGCGCCGCGGACCTTGGTCACCATGGCGTGGCGGGCGATGAAGCCGATCCGGGTGTGGGCGGGGTCGAGGACGTAGTCCCCGGTGAGCTCGGCGAGGGCGGGTGTCGTGGTCACGGTGCCTCCATGGGACGTGGATCCCGGCGCTGGTCCGCCCGGATCGTTCCGGAACCACGCTAGGGCGTGACCGCTTCCCGACCCGGCGGGGCGCACGGGGCAGCAGAGTGCACCCTGACCAGCGAGTTCGGGCGACTGGCCGGCCCCTGTCCGGATGTCGTCCGCAACGCACAGGCGGCACGAAGTGCCCCATGATGTCCCGGGCGTCCTTCCGGCCGGGGACCGCCGCGGTTAGGGCGGCCGGGCCCTCGCCGAGGAGCGCCCGGGCCGCGCGGCCCCGCGTACGCGAGCCGGCGCGGCGTCACACCTCCCCGGCCGGCTTCGCCGCCCGGCGCCCCGCCCTGAACCTGAGCAACTGGTACCGCTGGAGCCTGCTGCGTGAGTCGGGGCCAGGGTGTACGGACCACTGCGGAGAGGGCGCGAAGGGGCCACACGGGAAGGAGGCGGGCTTCCTCTGCGAGCAGGGCGGGCGCGGGCGCGGACCATGGGACCGCTCGGGCAGTCCCGTCCCGCGGGCCCGGGATCCGTTCGAGCGGCTTCCGTCGCCGGAGGGAAGACGCCCCGGTTCCCGTCTTTTCGTCCCCTTGACGCTATGGGTGCATCTCGTTATCGTCGCATTGACGAAATGAAGGGGGTTAGCCATGGCCGACATCACCCGGCGCTTCGGCTGGCGTCATCTGCGCTCCGCGCCCACCACCCACATCCGCCACCACAAGCGCGGCCGACTCGCCCACGACGGGCGGGGGCTCAGTTTCTGGTACCGGTCGCTGTCGGCGGCGCTTTCCGAAGTCCCGGTCGACGACCGGGAGCTGGCCATGGCGTTCCACGCCCGTACCTCCGACTTCCAGGACGTCGCGGTGCAGGCCACCGTCACCTATCGGATCAGCGACCCGGCCGAGGCCGCGGACCGACTCGACTTCTCCGTCGACCCGGACACCGGGATCTGGCGCGGCGCACCCTTGGAGCAGATCGCCACTCTCCTCACCGAGACCGCGCAGCAGCACACGCTTGACGTACTGGCCCGCACCCCGCTGGCCGTCGCCCTGGTGGACGGCGTCGCCTCAGTGCGGGAACGGGTCGCCACCGGTCTCGCCGCCGAGCCCAGGCTCCCGGCCACCGGCATCGACGTGGTGGCCGTTCGGGTCGTGGCGATCCGCCCCGAGGCCGACGTGGAGCGCGCCCTGCGCACCCCGGCCCGCGAGCAGATTCAGCAGGAGGCCGACCGGGCCACCTATGAACGGCGGGCCGTCGCCGTCGAGCGTGAACGCGCCATCGCCGAGAACGAGCTGGCCAGTCAGATCGAACTGGCCCGACGCGAGGAGCAGTTGATCGACCAACGCGGAACCAACGCCCGCCGCGAGGCCGAGGAGAAGGCGGCGGCGGACAGCGTACAAACCGAGACGGAGGCGGCCCGCAAGGTCCGCCTGGCCCGCGCGGACGCCGAGGCGGCCCGCGAGACGGGCGCGGCGCGCGCCGAGGTCCAGGCAGCCTGGCTGCGCGTGCACGACGAAGCCGGCACGGGCACGCTGCACGCCCTGGCGGCGACCCGGCTGGCGGAGAACCTGCCGCGGATCGAGAGCATCACGCTCTCTCCTGACGTCCTCACCGGGCTCCTCGGCAGGCTCGGACGTCCGGAAGGCGGCGCGGGCGCGTGAGCCTGGCCCCGCGGGCGGTGCTCGTGTACCGCAGGACCGAGTACGAGGAGTTGCTCGCCCGGCACGGTACCCACGGTCAGGCCGCGTTCTTCCTGTCCAGTCGGGGCCGGTCGATCGACGAGGTGGTCCGCCGCCACGACCGCACGCGGCAGGCGCTGCGGGAGGTGGCCGCGGCGGTACCGCTCACATGGCGCAGCTCCCGGGTGGAGCGGGCGGACCTGGACCGCTTCCTGTTCGCCCCCGAAGACGTGGTGGTCGTGGTCGGTCAGGACGGCTTGGTCGCCAACACCGCGAAGTATCTTCGCGGGCAGCCGGTGGTGGGCATCGACACCGACCCCGGGCGCAACCCGGGGGTTCTGGTCCGTCACCGCTGCGCCGACGCGGCCGCCCTGCTGCGCGCGGCGACCGCCGCAGGGGACCGGGCAGAGCGGCTGACCATGGTCGAAGCGGTCGCGGACGACAGCCAGCGCCTTCTCGCGCTGAACGAGATCTACCTGGGTTCCCCCGGTCATCAGACGGCCCGCTACCGCCTGGGCTCCGACGGGGAGAAGGGCCCGGGCGAGGCCCAGGCATCCTCCGGGGTACTGGTGGGCACCGGCACGGGCGCCACCGGCTGGCTGCGTTCCCTGTGGCTGGAGCGCGGCGGCACCGCGGGGCTGCCCGCGCCTTGCGACCGGCGGCTCCTGTGGTTCGTGCGCGAGGCCTGGCCCTCTCCCACGACCGGAACGACGAAAGTCGCCGGTGAGTTGGGGCGGGGGCAGGAGTTGCGGCTGACCGTGGAGTCGGACCGGATCGTGGTCTTCGGCGACGGGATGGAGAGCGACGCCCTGCAGTTGACCTGGGGCCAGAGCGTACGGCTGGGCATCGCGGGAACGTCACTGCAACTGGTGACGTGAGCGCCGCCGTCCGCCGGGTGAGCAGCCTCGGGCCTGGGCGCGGCCAGGGGGACGGACGGGCGGGGGGTGTTCACGGCCCGTCCGGGACTCCGAGCGGCGCGGTGAACCGGGGCCGCCAGCCGTCCTCCGTCAGCACCACCAACTGGACCGCTGCCGCACGCGTGCGCAGCGGCAGCAGGCTGCCGAGCGCAGCGTGGACACGGGCGGCAGTCGTCGGGTTGTCAGCACCCATGGCCACCGTGACATGGGCGGCGGGCCGCGCCCCGAAGCGGCCCCGGTACGGGAGCAACCCGGGCCACTGGGCGCGGAACGCGTCGGCGATCGCCTGGAGTCCCGGAACAGTGACGGCGACGAAGCCGGACTCCGTCACGACCTCCTCCAAGAGCAGATCAGCCGCCGGACAACTCGCCGCCAGGGAGCGCACGTTCTTCTCGTCCTGGCCTGTCAGCGCCGATTCCGGCACGAACGGGTAGAGGAGCGAGACGTGCGCCGGCACCCCACGACGCACCAGAGCCGGGTCGATACGCCACGCCGCGTCGAGGAGCGGGGTGGCATCGGGCAAGACGATGACGACGGCAGTGGTCCCTGGATCTGGCACGCCGTCATCATCGCAGGCCAATCCGCCCCTGCGCCCCCCTGCTCACCGCATGGGGCATCCCGCCCGGCCTCTTCGTGGGGGACTTCCCGGCGCCACCCGGTCACCCGGTCACCCGGTCACCCGGTCACCCGGTCACCCGGTCCCGTGGGTGGACCGTAGGCGGTCCAGGACGTCCTGAGGGGTGACGAGGCGGATCTTGCCCGTGGCGGAGCGCTCGTACGAGGCGCGGACCGGCTTCCACAGCGCGCAGGCCTCCCGGCCCGTGACGGCCAGGGCGTTCTGCATGCGCGGGTCGAAGAGGTCGTAGTAGTGGAGGGTGAGGCCGGGGTCCACCGTCTCCGGGGTGCGGGCCGACCCCTTCGCCTCGTGGTTCGCGAGGACGCTGATCACGTGCGCCATGTGGTGGGCGGGAAGGCGGCCCTGCGGGGCGTCGGGATGCTGGAAGGCGTGCAGCCACAGGTACGAGTCGGTGTCCGGCCCGCTCTCGGCCACCGGGGTCGTGGCCAGTTGACCGAGGTGGCCGTGGATCGATCCGCTGGTGCGGAGCGCGCCGCCGACCACGTGCCGGAGCCGTTCGATCAGGCGGTCCTCGTCGTTCGGGGTCTCGTATTCGAGTCGCGCCTGCTCCACCGCGTGCGCCTGGTACCAGTCGGGAATCCACTCCGGCAGGTCGCTGACCCCGCTCGCCGGGCGGGGCGTCACGCCGGGCATGTCCGCCGGGGCGTGCGCGTCGAGGCGGACGAGTACGCGGCCGGGGATCCTGGTGAAGAGCGGGTTCTCCGGTTCAGCAGCGCCTCCAGCGCGTGTCACGATTCGCCGACGCAGATGTCGATGACACTCGCACTCCAGCCAGGTTCGTCCACGCACCCGAACCTGCCGCCTGCCCGGGCCGCTCGAAGCGTGCCCGCTCCTCGGGATCGTGTTCGTCGTCAACCGCGGCCAGGGCTCTCGTCGCGACGATCCGTCGACCAGGGGGCGGCGCTGCGCGCCCGTCGCGCGACGCGGGGGAAGGTGCCGCTCCGTCAGACGCTTGTGTGAGAGACTCTGCGTCACTTGCATGTCATGTACCGGACATTCGTGTATCCGCGGGGTGCACAAGGAGAAGGGCTACGACACCATGAACCGATCCGCCTCCAAGAAGTTGCGCCGGGTGAGCCTCGCGCTCGGCGCGGCCCTGGCGTCGACCGTGCTCTGCACCACGGCGAGTGCGGCCGAGCCCGGGGGCCTCGGCGGGGTCGCGGGTGTGGACTCCGTCGCGCGCACGGTCGGCGAGCGCGCCTGCCCCGTCGTGTACTTCGATCTGGGCGAGACCCTCGTGCACACCGCCGACGACGGCAGCATCACCTATCGGCCCGGAGCGGCCTCATACCTGCGCGCCCTGCGCGAGCGCCACATCAGAATCGGCCTGATCACCAACGTTCCGCCTTCCTGGGGCACGACTGACGCCGAGCGTGCCGCCAGGCTGAAGAAGGAAGTCGACGCCACGTGGAAGGGCTCCGCGCCCTTCGCCTGGAAGGACTTCGACGGCCGGATCCTCACCCCCCGCACCGAGGCGGAGCGCAAACCGGCCCCCGTCCTCTGGCAGCGCGCGAGGGCCGAGTCGGGGCCCTGCCGGCTCGTCTTCCAAGCGGAGACGACCGACGAGGTCAAGGTCGCCGCCTCCCTGGGCTATGTGCCGTACCAGGTCGGACAACCCCACCGGCCCGCGTTCCTCCCGGTCGAGCTGATCCGACTCCTCGGCTGAGAGCTGTCCCGCGATCCCTGGCGGGCCCACCTCATTCGCGCCTGGCGAGGAGCGGGTGGTCGGCGAGGACCGCACGATCAGCTTCAACGCGGCGCGCTACTCGACCCCCGGCGGCCATACCCCCGCCGGCCATACCGGTGCCCGGGTCTGGTGCCGGATGGTCGGCGAGCAACCGTCCATCACCGCTTTCACCACCACCGGTGACCTGTCGGAGATGTGGCACCACCCGCTGTCGGTTTCGGGTTCCGCAGATCATCGACGCGCACTACCGCGCCCCGAAGATGAAGGCGAGCGCACCGGCCTGAACACGAACGCCTACCGGCATACGCTGTGGCAGGCCAGACCGACGCTGGAGCGCGGTGAGGACCGGGCGATCGTGTGGGCCGACGCCCACGAGGCCTACCTG
Source organism: Streptomyces sp. NPDC002602 (assembly GCF_042889445.1). NCBI lineage: Bacteria > Bacillati > Actinomycetota > Actinomycetes > Kitasatosporales > Streptomycetaceae > Streptomyces > Streptomyces sp. NPDC002602. Next base: position 208,856 of record NZ_JBIAQX010000013.1, read on the forward strand.
TAGGACGGGCAGAGGTTCGACCACATCGCGGACCTCTGCAACAACGCGCGGGGAAGGGAGATCGGCGGGGACTTCCTCGACCGGGCGACCGCTGCCGAGTTCCAGGTTGGGTCCCCGCTGTTCAACGCCCGGATCGTCAGCGAGGCGAAGGAGTACGTGGAATCCGAGAGTCATGCGAAAACCAGTTACTTCAAGGGCTACTGAGGCCGTGCTCGGCTCTGAAAGGAGGACAAGTCGATGAAGGTTCTACTCCGCGGGCCCGTCTGGTACCTGGCCATCGCGGGGCTGGTCCTCGCGGCGTCGGCCGCCTTCCTCATGGACGTACTGGAGGACAACGGCCGTGCGGCGCTCGTGATCAGCGATGTGGAGGGGACCTGGACGGCAGCCGGCGGTGGACGCCTGATGGTCAGCGCGGACGGGTCCGCGGAACTGGAGCGCGTGACAGAGCCCGAGGTGAACTGCGGGCAGCCCAGCGGGCCGGCTCCCCTCACGTATACCGGGCCCGCGATGTGGGAGTTCGACACCTTCCCCGACGAGGCATCGGGAATCCGGTTCGATTTCCGGGGGCCCGACACCGGGAAGTCGTGCCGGATCCACCTGGTGGTTCACCCGGATGGTCAAGGCGGTAAGGGGTTCCTCCCGCACGACGCCGACATGAAGTACGTACGGGACGCCGGTCGGCGAGGCTGACCGGCGCGTGACGACCGCACGGTTCGCAGTTCCCGGGCCGTGCGGCCGCACGGCCCGGGACTGGCCTTGTCCATGGGTACGGGGTTCCGGCCCGGCCGTCGCAGCTGATCGCCCGCGCTCCTGCCGAACCGGGCGCCCCGGAACTCCTGGTGACGGCCCCTCGGCGGGCGCGGTCTGGCCCTCGTGGTGGGGACGGTCGGCGGGGTCTACGGCTCGCTCGGCCGACCGTGCCCCGAGGGGAGCGCCCGCGGCGTCACCCGCCGCACGTCCCTCGGCCGCACGGCGGGCCGGGCCCGTTGCGGAGACGATCTCAGTTGAAGCGTGCGCTGTGCACCGGCCCGGGGGAGTTGATCCGATGGCGCGGGCCCGTCGCCCACAGGGCGGTCGCCCGGGCGGCGAACGCGGTGAAGGCCTCGTCGGGGTCGGGCGGGGACTGTTCGTCGCCCTCCTGCGGGGTCGGGTCGGCCGCCAGGATCGCCTCGGCCAGTTCCTCGGCCGAGCGCTCGTCGGCCTCCGCCTGTTCCACCTCGCCGTCCTCGGTGAACCGCAGGCCCGATTCCCAGGGAGCCACCACGCTCTGCACCAGCAGGGTGGAGACATCGGCGGTCGCGACGGGTGTGTCGGTCCAACAGGTGGCGTGTTCGAAGAGCAGCTCGCCCTCCGCCCGATCGCGCAGCGCGGCGACCGAGGCGGGTTCGCACTCGTTCAGGTCGTACGCCACCACCAGCACGTCCGGGGTGCCGGGCCGGTAGGGGGCGGCCGGGATGCCGAGCAGCCGGGCCGCCGCCAGGCCGAGCGCCCGGCTGCCCCGGTCCGCGAGCAGTCCGATGGAGGCGGGCTCGCGCCCCGCCGCCCCCAGGACGCTCCGCAGCCGCTCCAGTCCGTACCTGCAGGACTCGAACCCGTCCTGCAGGTACGCCCAGCGCCCGTTCATGCCCTCGTTGAAGCCGTGGGGTGACAGGGTGCTGAGCAGTCCGCCGGTCAGTACGTAGTGCCAGCCGCGCACGTCCGTGTCGCCCGTGGGCGGCAGGGCCGCGGCGCGGGCGAGCATCCGGCCGACCCGTTGGCCGGGCTCCACCCAGATTCCGTCAGGGGCCGAGAGCGCGGCGTACACGGCTCGGGCCATGTCGATCCGACCGCTCATCAGGGCGTTGTAGACCGTCAGGTAGCGACCGGGCCAGTCTTCCAACAGGTCGTCATGGGCGCGCAGGAGGTTCGTCGCCTCGCCGTACCGGTCGACGTCCTCCAGGGCCGCCACCAACTCCAGCAGTACCCGCAGGGGCGTGAGCCTCGGGTCGGTCCGCTGCGGGGGCTTGCGGCGGAACAGTCCCGTGCGCTTCGGCTCGGGCGGCGCCAGGACCAGCTCCAGTGCCTCCCGCAGGGCGGGGACGGCCAGCGCGGAGAGGCCGCGTTCGACACAGGCGTAACCGAACACGTAGAGGCACTCGACCTCCAGGGGCCGGGCGGCCAGCCCGGTCGACGCCTCGGCCAGGTCCGCGAATCCGGCGCCCTCGGCCAACTTGGCCACCAGCGGGGCGATTTCGGCGGACGTGAGTTCCTCGGCGGCGAACCGCAGGGTCCGCATCGACCCCTGCGGGTCGCCGGTCTCGAAGAGCTTCCAGGCCTTGGCGAGTTCGGTGGTCATGTGTCTCCGGTGTTCGTCGGGCATCGGGTCCCGAGGATGATCACCGCAGACCCGGGGGTCGGACAAACGAATTTACGGGCCGCCCCGGCCGGGGCACCCGCGGAGGTCGCGACCCCTCGGACGACTCGGCACCGACCACCCCACCCGAAATGGCCGGTTTGTAGATGTTTCGGGTCATTGTCACGGGGAGTGTCGGTCAGGGGATCCCAGCGTCCCGTGGTTCGGTGGGGACCATTCGTGAACCGAACCGCGAGGCAGGGAGATCCCGCATGCCCACCAGCCGCACCACCGCCACGGTCATCACCGCCACCGCCACCGCCACCGCCACCGCCATCGCCGTCACCTGGGCGGCCCTCGCGAGCGCGGGCACCGCGCAGGCCGTGCCATCGGGCGACGTCACCGCCCCGTCGGCCTGTCGACCGGCCAACCACCTCGCGAAGATCACGCGGGACCGGCCCGACTCCGGGCACGTGCACTTCCGTGTCACGCTCACCGCACCGAAGGGGTACGCGACGTGCCGCCTCGCCGGTTCCCCGACCGACGTGGCCTTCGTGCGGCACGGCACGCCCCTCGGCATCACCGCCGGGCGGTACGGCGACCAGACCACCTCGGTGACCTTCGGGCCGGGACGCCCCGTGCACTTCGACATCCGGGTCCCCGCCAACGGCCGCGCCACCCCGGCGGACGAGGCCTCGTTCACGCTCAGGGCCCCCGGCGGCGAGATCCCCGGTACCTCCGTCGCCGAAGGTCGCTTCGAGGTGACCGCAGGCACCGTCGTCGGCCCGGTCCGTCCCGGAGCCTGACGCTCCGCAGGCCACTCGGGATGTGCCACGGCGGCCGCGACGTTGCTCTGCAGCTCCGCCGCCGCCGGCAGACACAGCTTCCCTCCCGCCTGACGCGGCGCCTTCACGTCGGCCTCATGCCCGTCCGGGGTGAAGCGGTGCCCCGTCTCCGCCCCCTCCTCCGTGGCTGCCCCGGCGGTCAGGACTTCCTGCCCTCGCGGTCCTTCCGCCGTGCGGGCCACCCCGTCTAGACAGGGACCGTGCGGCCGCCGCCGCCGTAGGCGGGAGGACGGATGCGCAGTCAACGAGAGCCGAACGTCGCGGGGCCGGCAGCCGGCCGGACGGAACGTCCGGGGTGGCTGTCCGCGGCCTCCTTCGCCCAGGCCGCGGCGCAGCGGGTCGCGGCGGGCGGGGCGCTGACCCCGCGGCAGGCGGCTGCCCTGCAGGGCGCGGCGGGCAACGCGGCCTTGGTGCAGCGGCTCGCGCGGGACCGGGAGGAGCCTGGCGCGAAGGCCCACCAACACGGCGACGGCTGCGGCCACGCGCCCGTCATCCAGCGCAGGTCGGCGGTTCTGGACGTGCTGAACACTCCCGGAGTGCCCCTCGACGGCCCGCTGAGGACCGAGATGGAGGGCCGCTTCCAGCGGAAGTTCTCCCATCTGCGGCTGCACACCGACGCCCGGGCGCAGGACTCGGCGGCGGAGATCGGCGCCGAGGCGTACACCTCGGGCTCACACATGGTCTTCACCCCGGCCGCACTGCGGAACAAGCACACCGTCGCGCACGAGATCGCACACACCATCGACCAGGAGAACGGTTCCGTGCCCGGGACGCCCCAGGGAGACGGAACGACGATGTCCACTCCCGGTGACGCCGGAGAGCGCTCGGCCGAGGCCAAGGCGGACGAGGTGATGAGCAGGCCGGTCGCACCGTCCCGGTCCGGGCCCGGGCGGGCCGACGACGCCGCGCCCGAGGGGCCCGTGGGCGGCGGGCACGGCTCCGCGGCTCCGACCGGCGCCGTACAGCGGACCGTCCGGATCGTCCTGGCCGACGGCAACCCCACCGACATGCGCACCCGTGCGGAGAAGGAGGGCGCCCCCACGGATGCCGACGGGCTGCTGGCGTTCCTCCTCCAGCGGGTCGCCGGGGAAGGCACGCTCTCCTCGGACGAGACGGCCGCGCTGCGACGCCATCAGGACACCGTCAAGGACCAGTTGCACAAGTGGGTCGCCGGTGTCCCCGGCACCCGGGGCCCCAAGTCCCACCCGGACTTCGGGTCGAAGCAGCAGGACCGTACCTACGCGGGGTACAGCGACCTGGCGCGGGCGCTCGTCGGCTGGGTGGAGGCGAAGGACAACCGCCACCGGGAGAAGGAGCTGGCCGAGGAGGTGAAGAACAACAGCGACGTCGAACTGCACCTGGAGTCGCTGCTGTTGCGCGTCCGGAAGTGGGTCGACGAGCAGCAGAAGAACGCGCCCGCCGACGAGAGCGGGCGGTGGAACGACGTGCAGCAGCAACTGGACACGGGGCTGACCCCGGGACAGGGGCACGACGGACTGCACGAGTTCGGGCACTACCAGAAGTACTACGACCGGGTGATCCAGGCGAAGATGGACATCCCCGAGCCCGTCCGGCAGCGGCTGCGGACCGCCATCAACGGCGGTATGGGGAAGGTGCTGAACCAGCCGACGCGGTTCACCTTCCGCGACAAGATCATCGTCCTGCACGACCTCATGGAGTTCTTCGGCCCGCGCAAGCCGTGGAACGCCGAGACCGCCGGCAACGGCACGGTCCCGGACGAGGACGGGATGAACCTCACCACCACGGAGATCGACGCGGACGGGAAGCGGACCGGTACGACCGAGGACCGCGGGCAGATGGCCTTCCGGATCCCGGGCAACCGGGTCCGGCACATCCCCTCGACCCGCGCGGAGTACGCCGACAGCACCAAACTGGCCCGGCGGCACCACCTGCCGGTGTGGGCCGGGTCCTCGTTCACCGCCATGCGGATGCTCGGCCTGACCAAGGCCGTCGGCGGCACCATCTCGGAACTCAGCGCGGTGGCCTGGGGCACGTTCGCCTTCTGGCGCCTGGACTACGACCACACCTCGGACCTCGCGTACCACCCCCTGCAGGAGGTGATGGACATCGCGCAGAACTACGGGGTCCCGTACAACATGCTCGACCCGGGGAAGGACCTCGACCGCCACCGCAAGGGCAGCGCCAAGCGGGACCTGGTCGCGGGCATGGGCGTTCTCGACCGCGAGCTGACGGCCGCCGAGCAGGACGTGGCGGACCTGATCGCCCAGTTGAAGACCAGCGCCGACCAGGGCACCCCGGAGGCCGCCGCCGCCATCGGGCAGGTCCTGGAACCGATCCGGCAGTACCATCGCGACATCCAGGCGATGCACGTCCGGGTACGCGGGTTCCTGGGCGAGGTCCGCGCCCTGGACGAGGCGTCGGGACCGGATGCCCGTGGCACGCTGCTCACTCAGCTCCGCGAGTATCCGGCGATGACCCACGAACTCGGCCGCCTGCACGACGGGATCCTCGCCCTGCGCGCCCAGGTCATGCTCCACCTCGTGGAACCGGAGACCGCCGTGCCGGAAGCCGCTCCGGAGGCCGGGCCCTCACGGCACGACGACGACGTCCCGATGATCGGCGCGGACATGGAGCCGGTCATGGTCAAGAGGCGCCCGAAGAAGGGCAGGAAGAAACACCCGTGACCCGGCACTCGTTCCGGCCGGGTGACGCGCGAGCCCGTCTCGATGCCGTGGATCAGCGCGCCGCGAAGCGGGCCCGCCCAAGCACGGCGCTGAGTTCGTCTTCGGCCGGCCCCGGGCGCGAGGGCGGGCGGACACGTCACCGCCGCCCTCAGGGCCTGATCAACATGATCACCGAGAAGAGTCAATGAGCCGCTCAGGCGCCTGACTTGATGCCCTCGGCCCCGGCCCCGGCCCCGGCCCCGGTCCCGGTCCCGCCCTCGCTCAAGCCAAGACGGCCGTGGCTTCCGAACTCGGTTCTGGCACAGATCTTGGGGAGTCATTGCGGAGCGTCACCTCGTTGTTCGATTGCGAGGGAATGGTTCGGGTGAGACACCTTCCCCTTGCTGAACAGGGCTTCGGGATCCGGCTGACGGTCCGGCGCTTCATCTGCGGGTCTGCGGACTGCCCGCGCCGGACGTTCGCCGAGCCGTTCTCGCGGCGGGCTGCCCCTCACGCACGGTTCACCACGCGGCTCAACCACGCCCTGGAGCGAGTGGGGCTCGCGCCGGCCGGGCGGGCCGGGGCTCGGCTGGCTGCCCAGCTGGGCTTCAGTGCGGGACGGATGACCTTGCTACGCAGGGTCATGGCATTGCCTGATCCACAGTTCAGCACGCCGCGTGTGCTGGGCGTGGATGACTTCGCGATCCGCACAAGCAGAGGCAGCAGCTGCATCAGGCTTTGGTGCCCGGCATACCGCTGGTGACGACGATCGCGGCCACGTCGCCGGTCGCGGTGCGGCCCAACCAGACGATGCCGCCCGACTCGGCCCCGAACGTGACCAGATCGGCTTGTTGCGACTCGTCGCGTACCCGCTCGCACCATCCGGGCAGCCGTTCGGTGTCGCGCGGCACCGGAATGCCGTCCTTGATAGCTCGAAATGGCGCGGCCAAGGTCGTCCACGCACCTGCGTCGGCGAAACAGCCGACATTGGCGTCGGAGTAGAACTGGGGTTCCTTGCCTGGCTGAATCCGGTCGATGTCGTCTTCGACCCCCAGGCCCATCTCCCACCCGATCACAGGGTCGTCGCTGAGACGCAAGCGCGTCGCGGCACACTCAACGCCATCGAAGTACTCGCCGAAAAACTCGTACGGGCCCGCCGTCCAGGCGATCTCCACGGGGTAGACGCCCGGGGGAATGCTCACCGCCAGCTCCCGCGGGGGCCTCGTAGGCAGCCCTCGTTCGTATCTCGAGACGTCGTCATCGTCGAATGGAGCATCGACGACAAGACGGCCGCTGGGTACACGAATAGTGGTCACCTCCTCGATCCCCGTCACAACTTCTCCACCACGAGCCGCATATCTCGAGCTCGCGAGTGCCCTGCAATCGAACGAAACCGAGCGGTCTCGGGAAGGTGACGATGCTGTTCGATCGAGAGGGGGGTCGTGAACCCCGACTGACGGACTCGAACGCTCACCTCGTAGCCTCCACACATGACTGATGATCCGTTCCAGTGCCGCTGTGTCCTCTGTCATGACTACGGTGACCGGGACGGCGCGGACCGCGCGGATCTGACGATCATCGAGAATGTGCAGCAGCACGGATGGCACGTCGTGATGGTTCCCGAGGACGAGATCGGTCCTGGATTCGCTTACACGATCGGCCTTGCGCACACTCACGGCGGACCTGAACTCGCCATGTTCGGACTCGACATCCACGCCATGCACCGCATGCTCAACAGGCTCGGAGCGAAGTCCGCCGCAGGCGCCGTACTGACTGACGGCCAGAGACATCCTGAAGTTGTCGAAGGCCACCAAGTCCTGCTCAGGCAGGTCGATCTTCGCTGGTACCGGACCTTCTTCGGGCGGGCCATTGGGTTCTACCGGCGGCCTCCCTTTCCCGTCTTGCAAGTTGCGTGGCCCGACGTGGACGACCGATTTCATTGGGAAGAACAGGCTGAGGAGAGGCATCGGGAGTCGCAGCCTCAGTTGTGGCTGCCACCGAGTGAACACCCTGTCGGGATCTGGACGACCGAACTCTGACCTCGAACGTGCCGGCCGGCGACAGACCAGAACCGTCGCGAAAGCTGCTGAAGCAAGATTCATTGTGCGAAGCGGTTCGAATCCGGCTCGACCGTAGAGCTGTCTCGTGATCTGGCAGATCACGAGGGAACCGCAGGTGGGAGCCTTGGATTCGGTACGCCCAGCACCCGCGTACCGTGCGTGCCGCCCGGTCGGCGGTCGTCCGGGCCTCGACCCGGACGACCGTATCGGACACCTTGACGGATTCCACGAACACGCCCTCTGCCGAGGAGAACAGCAGCACATCCCACTGCGGCCGCATTTCGTTCACGGTGCGCACTGTCGCCCCCACCGGATTCCGGCCGGGCGATTGTCGGGCGACTCAACCCGCGGCACCCAGAGATCAACCGTCACGCAGCACGTGCGCGACCAGAAGAAGTGGGGCTGGCCCGTTCTCGGTTTCCGGCACGGATCCCGGAGCGGCTTCGAGCGGGTCTGAGGTGCGACTGCGCCGTACTGCCACCGGCTCATGACACTTCGCCATGGTCTCCCAGCGGATGTCGGTCAGCCCGCGCGGCTCGGTGACGAGTTCCCGTGGGGTCCGGTGTCCGTACGGCGCCGGGTGCGCCCGCGGCGGCGACGCGGGCGCCGAGTGGTCAGGCGGGCTGGACGGTGATGGTGCGGAGGCGCTTGGTGGCCCGGGTCAGGGCTACGTACAAGTCCCTTTCCCCACCGGGGCGGGCGGTGATGATCTCCTCGGGGTTGATGACGACGACCCCGTCGAATTCCAGGCCGCGGGCTTCGGACGCCGGCACGATGCGTGCGTGGTGAGCGATGCCCTGGGCCGTCAGCTCACTCACCCTGGTGTCCGCGCAGATCACTCCCAGAAGCTCGCCCGGGTGCGCGGCGCTCTGCGCGCGGAGTTCCTGTACGACGGCGGTGACCAACCCGTCCTGAGGTGTGGTCACGGTGCGAGGGCTCTCACCGCTTCGCAGTGACCGTGTGGGCTTCTGGTCCGGAGCGATGCGCGCCAGCAGGTCCCGGACGCTCTCCAGGATCTCCTGCGTAGTGCGGTAGCTGACGGTCAGATTGTGCAGTGTGAACCGCGATCCGACGTGGGGGCTCAGTGCCTCCTTCCAGTCGCGTGCCATCGCGACCGGGCCTGCCTGGGCGAAGTCACCCACCAGCGTCATCGCCCTTGCCGGGCAGCGGCGGACGATCATCCGCCACTGCATGGCGGTCAGTTCCTGCGCCTCGTCGACGACGACGTGCCCGTACGTCCGCTCGGGGGAGCCGTCGACCAGGCTCGCCGCCTCGTCCAGCAACGGCACGTCGGCATCGGTCCACGGGTCGTCCGGACCGCGCAGCAGAAGGGACCGCTCCTGCGCGGTCAGGCGGGGCAGGCGCTCGGCGAGCGCGCCGGCGTTCGTCAGGAGCGCCTTCACGAGGTCACCCGGTACCAGCCGCGGCCACAACACCTCGATCGCTCGGTCGACGCCGGCGTCGTCGAGGAGATCGGCTCGGATGGCGTCCAGGTCCAGTTCGTGGACCGGAACCGAGTCGGCCGCACCTTCGGTACGGTGCTGGGCCACTCCCGTGAACCGGTCGAGGTCCAAGCCCGTCATCGTGACGGCATCGGCGTCGATCTGCTCCAGGAGGTCGCCCATGTCTCGTCGCATCGCGTCGGTGACGGCGTCGACCAAGAGCTCCCTGAACACCTGGCGCGCGGGGTTGTGCCCCCGTGCGGCCGCCACGGCGGCGTCGCGTGCCGCGGCGACTTCCTCGCCGGACAGGTGAACCACTTCCCGTCCGACCCGCACGGTGAAGTCACCGGCCGGGGCCTGGTGGACGCGCAGCAGGTCGGCCAAGGCGTCAGCGAGGTCGGAGCTGCCCTTGAGGCGCGCCGTATCGAACGGGTCCACCGCGTCCGTGGACACTCCGGCCAGTTCCCGGCAGGTCGCCAGAACGACGTCGTTCTCTCCGAGCGAGGGAAGGACCTGGGAGATGTAGTCGAGGAACCGGGCGTTCGGGCCCACCACCAGGACGCCCTCCTCCGCGGCGCGCGGAAACGCGTACAGGACATAGGCCGCCCGGTGCAGGGCGACCACCGTCTTTCCGGTGCCGGGCCCGCCCTGCACCACGGTCACCCCGCGATGGGCGGAGCGGACGATCTCGTCCTGCTCGGCCTGCAGCGTCGCGACGGCCGCGTGCATCCTGCCCGTACGCCGTGCCGACAGAGCCTCGGTCAACGGGCCGTCCCCCACGACGTCCTCGTCGGTCGGGGCGGTCCCGTCCAGCAGTTCGTCGCTCACCGAGATGACCGTGCGCCCCTCGAGGCGCAGGTGCCGGCGCCGCCGCAGGTCCATCGGGTGGACCGGTGTCGCCTCGTAGAAGGGCCGCGCCGCGTTCGCGCGCCAGTCCACGAGCAGAGGCAGGTCGTCCTCCTCCGTATGCAGTCCGATCCGCCCGATGCGCAGGGCCGTGCCATCCGTCCAGTCGACGCGCCCGAAGACCAGCCCCCTTTCGGCGCCCTCCAGCCGACTGATTTCCTTGGCCAGACGCTCGGCGGCGATTTCCCTCTCGTATGCCTCCCCGGTGCTTTCCGCCGGGGCCTTCAGCACACGCGCTCGGTGTGCTCGCGCTTCGGAAAGCCGCTCGGTGAGCAACTCGTACAAGGAGGACACGTAATCCCGCTCCGATTCAAGCGCACGCACAGCGGGATCCTTCATGTTCGACAACAGGGGGCTCCTTCGATCCGAGCCACACCGTACGGTCAAAGCTCCCTGAAGGTAAGTCTTGACTTACTTGGCAGGCCATGGCCCTGCGGCTGAATCCATGGCGGCTGAATCCATGGCGGCTGACCGTATCGCGTGTCATGCATTCCGCCATTCCGTCATTCCGCCGTTCCGTATATCGCCCATTGTGCTATCGCCAATTGCGCTTCCGAATTTTGGAAGCGTTTCCATCGGACGGGTATCCCGGTAGACACGGAGAAAGGGCCTATGGATCGGCCGTTGGGGGCGATGATCTGTTCTCAGGCGATGTCTCGCCGGCCCGTGTGGCGACCGCGCCGAACTCACCGGCGCGACGCCTCGTCTCAGAGCCGTCGGGGGCCGACACCGTCCCCGGCGAGCGTGTCTCCGGGGTTCAGCAGAGCGCATGCCCTCATCGAGAGACATCCGCATCCGATACATCCAGTGAGCTCCGCCTCAAGTCGCTCGATGGTCTGTCGGCGCTCCTCCAGCCGACGCTTCCAGCTCCGTGAGGCGCGCTGCCACTCCTGGTGACTCGGCGGGCGGTCGAGCGGTACGTCGGCGAACGCCTCCCGAAGGTCCTGCAACGGGATGCCGATCCGTTTGGCCACCGAGATCAATGCGACACGGCGCAGCATGTGCCGAGGGAATCGACGCTGGTTGCGGTCGTCGCGTTCGCACGCGATCAGGCCGAGCTCTTCGTAGAAGCGCAGGGCGGAGACGGCCGCCCCGGTTCGTGCGCTCACCTCACCGATGCTCAGCCAGTCGTCCGGGGTGGCCCGGACGGAGCCGGAACGGTCACTCGCCATGGAAAGCCTCCTGTTGACCTCAAGGCTACTTGAGGCCATACGGTCGGCCGCATGGGAACAGCAGGCAGGAACTACCTGGAGAGGACGGCAGTTCGATGACGTTTGTGATCGCTTTGCCCTGTGTGGATGTCAAGGACAAGGCGTGCGTCGAGGCGTGCCCTGTCGACTGCATATACGAGGGTGAGCGCATGCTCTACATTCAGCCGGACGAGTGCATCGACTGCGGAGCTTGCGAGCCGGTGTGCCCGGTCGAGGCGATCTTCTTCGAGGACGACACCCCGCAGGACTGGCAGCACTTCAACACCGTGAACGCCGAGTTCTTCTCCGACATCGGCGCCCCAGGCAGCAGCGCGAAGCTCGGTCCGATCGAACGGGACCATCCGATCGTGGCAGCCCTCCCGTCTCTGGGGGCCGTCCCTCCGGTTCTCGTGATCCCGCCCCATGCCTGACGACTGGTCACCGTGATGTCTACGTGAGGGATTCCAGTCGATCTCGATCATCGGCCGGGGAGGCGGCACGCAGCGCCGCCTCGACCCGGCGGTTGCCGGTCATGGTCGCGGTGACGGTGGTCATGGTGAGGAGGAGGCCACCGGCGGCGTAGAGCGGGGTGCGCACGTCGTAGGTGGTGGCCAGCCAGCCGCCGAGGAAGGCGCCGAACGGGGCGGCGCACATGGCGAGCATGCGGGAGGTGGAAGCCACCCGACCCATCAGGTGGGCGGGGACGATCGCCTGTCGGAGGGAGGGGGCGAGCACCATCGTGGCGCCCATTCCCGCTCCGCAGACGGCGAGCGCGAGGCCGGCGACGTACGGGTTCGGGGCGGCGGCAAGGCCCAGGATGGCGAGTCCCTCGACCGCGGCCGTGCAGGTCAACGCGGTGCCGGTGCCGAGTCGTCGGCCGAGGAAGGAGGCGATGCCCGCGCCGAGCAGACCGCCGGTGGCCTCCGCCGTGAGGAGCAGGCCGAAACCGAAGGTGTCGATGCCGAGACGATCGTGCGCGAAGAGGGCGAGTACGGTCTCCACGGCGAGGAAGGCGATGTTCCCGACCGCCGGGCGCAGCGCGAGTCCGAGCAGCAGCTGATCCCTGAATACGTGTGAGGCGCCGGCCCGCGCCTGCCGCAGCAGCGACTCGCGGGCCTGTGGTGCGGGCCGGGGTGCGGCAGGCAGCGACCGCACGAGCAGTGCGGAGAGCGCGAATGACACCGCGTCGGCGAGCAGTGGAACCGCCCGCCCGAGCGCGAGCAGGGCACTGCCCGCGGGCGGCCCGGCGAAGCCGGACGCGGCGGTCTGGGTGCCGCGCAGGCGGGAGTTGGCGCGCTCCAGGAGTGCGGGGTCGCGGCCGAGCAGATCCGGTAGATAGGCCGTGGCGGCCGTGTCGAAGAAGAGTCCGCCGAGGCCGAGGAGAAAGGCGACGGCCGCGAGCAGTGGAATGCTCAGCACGTCGAGCGCGGCCGCTGCCGCCGGTATCGCGAGCAGCACCGCACGCGCCGCGTCCGTGACCCACATCGTGCGCCGGCGGTCCCAGCGGTCCACCAGCGCGCCGCCGAGCACTCCGAAGAGCAGCCACGGCAGCGTTCCGGCGGCCGTGACGACGGCGAGCGCCATCGGATCCCGCGTCAACGTCAACGCGATCAGCGGCAGCGCGGCATGCGACACCCCGTCACCGAGCGAGGACACCGTCTGCGCGGTCCACAGCCGCCCGAACCCGGCCGGCAACTTCCGCATGTCTGTGGTCACTTGACGTCCCCCTCGGCCTGCTCGCGCGATGTCGGGTGGAACAGTGCGAAGACGAGTGACGCGTCCGGCAGGGAAGGATCGGACAGCTCCCGGTACTCGTCCGCCAGTGCCTCCAGCCGCGCCCCCAGCTCCGCGAACTGCTCGTCGGTGAGCCGCAGGTGCGCCATCCGTACGTGCCGCTCGCCATCCGCCGGCGCTGCCTCCAGGTCCGCCACCGCGTGCCGCATCAGCACATCCGGGCCTCCCTCGCCCGGATCCGGCAGCACGATCGACCGCGCGGCCATGGCGTAGTACCGCTCGGTGACTCCCCGGACCTTCCGAGTTCGTACCACCTTCACCAGGCCGGCCCGTTCGAGCAGCCGTATGTGGTAGCTGGAACTCCCCTTCGCGAGGCCCACTCGCTCGGCGACCTGCGTGATCGTCGTGGGCTCGAAGCGGAGCACGGCCATGATCCGGTGGCGCGTGAGGTTGGAAACGGCGCGCAGTTGCTCGTCAGTGGTGACGTGGAACGTCTCGGGAAGATCATCGGTAGTCATGTCCCCAATGGTCAACACTTCTTGACCATTTGGCAAGGGGGTTTTCTCAACTGGGTGGCGCTGTTGGCGTCGGCCAGGGGGTCTCAGAGAGGCGTCGGCCAGGGAGTCTCCGAGAGGAAGGCGCCAGGCACGGGGCGAGTCACCGGTACCACCACCGACCCAGGGCCGCTCCAGCCCCTCCCTCGGCCGCTGAACCACCCCGCGCCAGTACTCCGATGACGCACCCTCAGGTGGGCACACCACTGCTGATGGGTTGTGCTGACTTCCTTCCTCAGGAGGGCGAGCGCTCCGGGTGACAGCCGGCCTTCCTGCGACAACGGCATCATCCAGTTGCCGAGCAGCGCGGTCGACACCGCTCCATGCCACCCGCTCCACAGGCCCAGCACCTCGCAACCGTCCCCGACTCGACCGGGAACCAGGCTGCGTCTTCCGTCGCCGGGTCGTGCCCCGCCGGTACGTTGTTCGTGGCGATTCGGGGGTAGCGTCCTCGACATGGACTCTCGTACCACCTTTGAGCGCGCTCAACGCCTCAGGCAACTGCACGCCGAATACCAGCCGCTTGTGCTGCCGACCGTCTGGGATGCCTGGTCCGCGCGGACGGCGGCCGGCGCCGGGTTCCCCGCGCTGACGGTCGGCAGTCATCCGCTCGCCGACTCGCGGGGAGCCGACGATCACGAGGGGCAGACCTTCGAAGAGGTACTCGCCGCGGTCAGGCCGATCATCTCGGCGGTCGACGTCCCCGTGTCCGTGGACCTGGAGGCGGGGTACGGGCAGGAGCCCGCGGATCTCGTCGCCGGACTCATCGAGGTCGGCGGCGTCGGCCTCAACATCGAGGACACCGTCCACTCGGAGGGCGGACGCGTCCGCAGCACAAAAGAGCACGCGAACTACATCGCCGGCCTGCGCGCGGCCGCCGACGACGCGGGGATTCCGGTCTGGGTCAACGGGCGCACGGACCTCTTCCTGTACGCGGAAGAGCCCTCCGACGTCCTCGACGAGGCGATCGAGCGACTGCGGGCCATGGAGCGGGCCGGCGCCGACAGCGTCTACCCGGTGGGCATCCAGGACAACGACGACCTGCTCGCGGCGGTGACCGGCGCCGTCGCCATTCCCGTGAACTCCACGGCCCATCCCGTCAAGCACGATCTCGAGCGCTTTCGCCGCCTCGGCATCGGCCGGATCACCTACGGCCCGCTGTTGCAATTCGCGATGACGGATGCGATGAAGGACATGCTCGGGCCGTGGGCGCCCTGAAGCGTTGATCGAGCGGCGCGGGCGCAAGTCCTCGTCTTCGCGCGCTTCGCCACGCACGGAAACCCGGGTGCCTAGACGCTCGAACGAGAGGACGAGCGACCTGGCTTCGTTCACCTCAACCCTCAACCGACAGCGTCTGTTCGTGGGTTCCGGCGGCGTCCAGTGAGCATCGGCACTCTGGATGCTCATGGGACATGACGGCAGCGCCGCCCTCCCGGTGGACTCCTCGCCGACCGCTTCGGGGAACGGCGCCGCGGAACGTCAAGGCCTTGCGGTCGATGCCACCGTCCACTCCTTGGCCCAGCTCTTCGTCCCTCGTGTCGAGAAGGCTGCCGCAGCCTCCTGAAACAGGCTGGGGGTGCACGAGAGGATCGTTGTCCGCCGCCACGTGCAGGCGGCGGACACAAGCAAACGGACGGTGAGGATGGCGTCGTCCGCAGCCTCACGGCCGCGGACGACAACGCCCTCCCGGTCAGGGCTCAGGTGGCGCGACGCGTCCTGACTCCGTCAGCCTCGAAGTCGTAGATGGTCCCGTTGATCCGCAGGCCGTCGACCGCGCCGATCCACATGTTGTCGCGGCCCTTGCCGACCGCGGCGGTGTAGATGTTCGGCTGTGTGCCGCCGTCGTTGAGCGCGCTCTTCAGTTGCGTGAAGGTGCACGGGGTCCCCGGGCCGCAGCCGGTCACGGTGCCCGCGTTGCCCGTGAGGAACCACGTACCGGTCGTGGTGGCGTCCAGGTAGCCACTCCAGCGGTTCGTCACCGGGGAGGCCGGCGGCAGCCAGACCAGCGACGAGTAGGTGGTGGCCGGCGCCGCGGTGAGGTTCGGATTGATCTCGAACGTGACGTTCGGCATGTTCGTCGGGCCGCCGTAGGTGACGTTCTCGCCGGTCTGGAAGACGTGGAAACCGACCTGGTTCAGACCCTGGGCGCCAAGGACCGGCTTGCCGTTGAAGTCGACCTCATTGCCGAAGCTGGCCTTCTCACTGGGCGGAGTGAGCGAAGTGGAGCCGTCCGCAACCTCGATTCCGAGGCTGCCCCGTCCGTAGGGCGGCCTCGCGGCGGTCCCCGTCACGCCGAACGATCCGTACGGGCCTTCTCTCAGAGCAGCGACGGGAGAGCCGATCGTGTTGCGGGTGATGACGCCCCAGTGGTGCGAGCTTCCCTGACCTGCGCCGGTCAGGGCGGAGGCCGGGGCAACCCCGGCAGCGATCGTGATCAGCGCCGTTACCCCAAGCACGACTTTCCGCTTCATGCCGAAGCGAGCGTTCACGCTCACTCCTTTCGTGGTCGGTACATGGAGGGCAGGACGGGCACCTGAGCCAAGCCTGCGTGGTGCACGCCACGGTAGGGACTCCCAGAGGCGGAACCGGCCGCTACGCGCATATGCCCGTGTAATTAATCCCCATGGCGGAGCGGATGATCGGCCGGACCAACGCGGCAGTTGGAGGAGGTGCCGTACGAGCCCGCCGGCACGACGGCGACATCGCCCGGCACCGGCGATGTCGCCGTCGTGCCGGCGCATCGGAACCTGAATCGGCCGTGTCAGGCTCGGAGGTGGCCCTCGTCCCAGCTTGGCCGCCCGGCCCGCAACGTCCCGATGTGGTGGGAACGGTCGACCAGGTGCGCGATGTCCGCGTAGGGGTCGGCATCGAGCAACAGAGCGTCGGCGATGGAGCCGACGGTGATCGTCCCCGGCGTCGTCGCCTGCTGGCCGATCTTCTCGGCCGCGTGCCGGGTGCCGGCCGCCAGGACCGCGGGCAGCGGCAGGCCTGCCTTTGCCAGCAAGTGCAGTTCTCGCAGCAGGGCGACGGGTGGCGAGGGCATCAACATGGCCACGTCGCTGCCCGCGGTGATCTTCACTCCCGCGTCGTGCATCAGCGCCAGCGTGCGCATCGCGTAGGTGAAACGAGTGTGGGAGTCCTGCGCGGAATGCCGGGGGAACTGGTGCCCGTAGATCGGGCGGCCGGTGATCTGCGGGATGTCGTCGTGCGTGGCGAAACCGTCATCGACCAACTGCTGCAGATAGCCGGCCTCGCCGTTGTGCGCGATCTGCTCCCAGGTGACCAGGGTGGGACAGTAATAGGTGTTCGTCTCCGCCAGTAGTGCGGCGACGTCGATGGCCTCTGCGGTGCTACCGGGGTCCTCCGGCTGGAAGGCGTGTTCGATGCCGTCCGCGCCGGACGCCACCGCCTCCTCCAGGTCGATGCGTTCGTGGACATGTACGAGTACGTTCTTGCCCTTCTCGTGCGCGGCCGCGACGATGGCTTTGAGGGCGTCGAGGGGCAGCTTGTCCGGAGCGCCGGGCTCGCCGTCGTAGATGCACTTGATGAAGTCGACCTGATCGGCCAGCTCCAGTGCTTGACGATAGGCGACGTCGGCATTGTCGGTCTGGTAGGCGATGGGCGCACGTGCCGGATCGTCCAGGACCGGCCAACCCTTGACACCGGTGAACACCGGCCCGGCGAAGAACAACCCGGCAGCGACGTCGGTGGCCTTGTCGCGGTAGTCGCGGGCGGCGAGCTCCATCTCCAGTGGGCCGCCGAGGTCGACGACGTTGGTCACCCCCGCACTCAAGAAGTCGGTGAGTAACCGGGATACGTACTTCGCGCGCTCGTTCTCGGGCTTGAACCAGGCGTGCCCACCCAGGTGCGTATGACTCTCCCACAGGCCCGGCACCAGGTAGCCGCCCCGCGCGTCGAGCACGGGAGTGCCTCCGGTCGCCGGCCGCGCGTCGGTCGCCGGCCGGATGGCGCTGAACCGTCCGTCGGTCACCACCACTTCGGCATCGGTGATGGGGGCGGCCTCTTGCCCGTCGATGACGGTCACGTTGCGAGTGATCACGAATCTCTCCCTTTGTTCCGACGGCTCAAATACATAGGGCCCTATGCATCGAACTGTATAGGTGCCTATATAGTTGGTCAATAGGAGCCTATACACTTGACGCGTGATGCACTCCAGGTTCGGTTCCGCGCCCGCCGCGTTGATCAACATCGCCTCGCGTGCGTTGTCCCGGGTCAATGACCGGCGGCTGCGGCCGCTGGGGTTGACCTTCGCGCAGATGCCCGTGCTGGCGGCGCTGAGCAAGGCCGACGCGCTCTCCCAGAAGGAATTGGCGGGGCTGGCCCGGATCGAGCAGCCGTCCATGGCCCAGTTGCTCGCCCGGATGGACCGCGACGGCCTCATCCGGCGCACTGCCTCCGAGCGTGATCGACGCGTCAGCCTGATCTCGCTGACCGAGACCGGACTGGCGAAGCTCACAGAGGTGCACTCGGCGCTGCTCGAGACCAACGATCAGGCGTTGCGAGGCTTCAGCGCCGAGGAGATCGATCTCCTTGTGGACCTGCTGACGAGGCTTGTCGCCAATCTCGAGGAGAACCCGGCCTGACAGCGCGTCGGATGCCGCAGCGACCGGTCCCGCGTTCACCGAGGATCGTGTGCCCGACCACCGGTGGCGATCGGGTGGCAAGTGGAGTCGAGGAGGTCTGGTGTCGACCGCATCATGCCCAGTACGTGACTGACGCCGACCGGGTGACAAGCGGTAATGTGCACAAGTGACTGACGTGATCATCCTTCACGGAGCCTGGCACCAGCCCGCTCACTACGCCGGACTCGCCGATGTGCTGCGCGCCCGGGAACTGTCCGTTGAGGTGCCCGACCTCTACGGGCTGTCGCTCGCCGAGAGCACCGCGAAGGTCGAGGCCATCGTTTCGGGCTCGTCGGAGCCGTCGGTGGTGGTGGGACATTCCTTCGGGGGCGTCGTCGCCGGGACGGTGCGTGGTGCTGCCGCGCTGATCTTCCTCAACAGCTGGATCCTCGACGTCGGTGAATCCCCGGCCAAAGTGCTCGCGGAGACCCCTGGCGAGCCCGGCGAGGGGCTGCTCGCGCTGCCGGACGGGGACGGGCGGCTTTGCCTGGACCCGGACGACGCCCGGGCGAAACTCTACGGCGACATCGACGAACCGGCGGCCACGCGTGCCGTGGAGTTGCTGCGTCCGGAACCTCCCTCGATCTTCGACGCCACACCCACTCGCGTGAGTTGGCGGGACACCCCGTCGATCTACATCCGCGGACAGCGAGACTGGACCATCGCGACTCCGCTTCCGGACCGCTTCGCCGGGCGTTGCTCTCGCGCCGAGACGTGGGACACCGGCCACTCGCCCTACCTGGGTCGCCCGGCCGCCGTGGCCGACCTGATCCAGCGCCGGCGAGCCGGCGACGCCAACTGAGCCCGCCCGTCCCGCGGGAGACTTCACGACCTGGGCACGCCAACGCCGGACAGGCCGAGCCTTCAGCAGCGCTGGAACGAGCGCGGGTCGTCGGGATCACCGGCTCCCATGGGGCGACTTCGACTTCGACGGCAACGGCAACGGCAACGGCAAGTCGGAAGCGGCCGTGGGGGTCGGATGCGCTCCAGACCGACGTCGACATCCTGTACGGCCACGGCCCGCAGAGCGGCGGCACCAACCGGCCGGCCCGTGGAAGACCCAAGCGATCGGCGACGACCACTCACAGGGATCGATAAAGTTGAACCGCTAATTACTCTGAGATGCCGAGTGAGCCGAGTGGCGGTGTACTGGGAGAGGTGTTGCCCGCCGAATGGCGTAATGCAACCCCCTATGGCGGCACAGAAGGGGACCCGTCTCTTTTCGTCGCGAAACCCAACTACCCGTCCGGAGGTTCCACATGGGCGGAAAGAATTTCAGCGGCCGCGGCCGACGCCTTGGTCTGCTTTCCTCGGGAGGATTGGCATTCGCGGTGGCAGCGGCGATTCTCGCTCCATCTTCTCCCGCTCAAGCGCAGTACGGTCCATACACGTGTGTGAACGGCCTCGTGTGGCGTGAAGCAGTGAGTTCCGACCACGTCTGCGTAAGTCCGCAATGGCGAAGCAAGACGTGGGAGGAGAATCGGATCGGCCCCTCGCAAGTGCAGCCCGGTGGCGGACCGTACGGGCCCGACACCTGCAAGCAGGGATTCGTCTGGCGCGAGACCCGTCCTTCGGACCACGTCTGCGTCTCCGTGCAGAGTCGCACCGACAACCGCCGCGCCAACGGAAACGCGTATACGGGATATGCGCACCCCGATCAGCTACCCGCCAATGGCACCCATGCGTACTGGACGCAGTACGGCAGTCAATTGGCCGTAAGCCCCTCGCACTTCGACTTCCACGGTTGGGAACCTGCCAGGGGTTACCAGTCGGGGATGGCCAACTTCGGCAGCTACTACGGCGACCGGGTGGTGACCCCTCGGGAGTGCCGACAGAGTCCCAACCGAAACATGTACGTGCTCGCGGTCGACGAAACCACGGGCATCGTGAGCAATGCCGGACGCGTGGCGGTCCCTCTCTGCCTCTATCCCTGACGAAGGAAGGCTTTTCGCGGCCGGGTGCCCGGTGCCTCATCGAGCACCCGGCCTCGGCCGGACAGCTTCTCGGGGCATCAGGTCGTACGACCCGGAGGGTGGTCGCCTCGAGCCACGTGAGGGCAGGCAACTCAGCAAAGATACGTAGGACTCAGCAGAGGGCTACCCGTGTCGGCGGGCCGGCCGTTCGAACATGCCTCTACGAAACGCAGGAGGCGGAGGAAGTCTTCGCAGCATTCCTTGAAGGCCGCTCGCGTTCCGGCACGGACGGAGTCCGAGGCGCCGTCTTCCTTCGCAACTGCGTCGACGAGTTCACGCATGATCGCGATGGGCCCGCGATTCATCGCCCGTTGAAGCTTCGAGCACTCGGCGTAGGATGCAACACCTTTGCGGCGAAAAGCTGCGAAGGCGTTGTACGTGGTGGAAAGGGTGTCAGCTGACTCCATCACCACCGCATAGCAATCCTTGACTTTCGGATCCTGAAATGACCACTCGTAGTTGTAATACGGCCCGCGCAGGCGGCCCTCGGAGCGTAGCCGGGACTCCAGCGCTGTCCCCGAGTACACCCGCATGGCCGTCGCCAGAGCGGTCAGTTCGACGCATCCGACCTCGTCCAGGAACTCCATGTTGTGCCAGAGTTCCTCCATTGTGGTATCTGGACGGAACATGATGAATCCCGCGCTGGGGATGATTTCAAGTCCCTTGAGGATGTCGATCGCCTGGATGCTCCGGTCGACCGTCAAACCTTTGCGCATCTGCTTGAGGGCGGGGTTGTATCCGGACTCCAGGCCCATGAAGACGACTCTGAGCCCTCCATCGCGCAGGGTTGCGAAGACATCCGGCGTCACGCTCGAAGCCCTCGTGTCCATGTACCACCGAAAGTCAAGACCGCGCTTTGTGATCTCTTCGGCGATGCCGAGTGCCCTCTGGCTTCCGGACTTTCCGTGGCCGAGAAACTGTTCGTCGGCGAATGCGAATTCGCGGACTCCGTATCTTTGCGCGATGGATTCCATCTCGTCCACGACGTTGCCGGGAGATCTGCCGCGCCACGCCCCGTTTGGTGACGCGTTGAAGTAGTTGTGGACCGAGCAGAAGTCGCACCGGGCGTTGCACCCGCGACTCGTGTAGAGAAGGGGTACGTTTCCCGCCTTCAACACCATGGGCAGCGTGTCCCTGGCCGGGAAGGGAATGGTGTCCAGATCCTGGATGTTAGGCCGCGGAGGATTTCTCCGGATCTCGTTCCCCAGTCGGTAGGTGAGGCCGTTGATGTGTGTCAAATCGCCTCCGGACAGGAGGCATTGCGCCAGTTCCGGCAGAGTGGACTCCCCTTCGCCTCGAATGGCTGAGTCGAATTTCGGGAAGTCTGTCAAGACTGCTTTGTCGTGAAGTGTGGCCAGGTGATTGCCGACCGTTACATGTGCTCGTACGCCGCGCGCCCTGACCCTGGCAACATCCCGCTCCACTCGACGGACGGTCTCGGGATAGATGGGATATCCGATAAGTGCGTGGTCCCCGTCGTCCATCTGCTCCAGCAGGGCATCGTAACGATCGGGCTCCAGCGCGCCGTCGACGATCTCCGCGGTCAGCCCGGCAGCTCGTGCGGTCGCGGCCACGTACGAGAGTCCGAGCTGCTCCAGTGCGAAAACCCGGCTGTCCGTCATTCGACCGCGTGGCCTAAGCAGCAAGATGTGAGATTTCATTTCTTCACCACTCCTCGACCATGCGGTCGCATGCTGTTCCTGATCTACTCACGAGGTAGGCGAAGTCGCTTGCGCGGGCGCAGGAGGCGGGGGCGGGGATCGCCGGCCGGAGGCATCCGGCCGGCGGAGAGCCGCCAGGTCATTCGCCTTGATGCCTCGACAGTCCGACGCCCTGAGCGACCTTCGCCGCCATTGAATCCGCACTTTCCGCGTTGGCGAGCACCGCGTCGATGTCCAGGTTGGCCGCGATCAGTTCGGCCTCGCTGTCATTGAGTTCGACCCCGAGCATCGCGGCGACTTTCCGAGGGTCTTTCTTCAGCTCTTTTGCCACGCCAGGATTGTAGGTGACGAAGTCGAGGAGATCTTCCAGATTGCGGATGCGCTGCATGTCCTGCCAATCCCTTCAGGTCGAGTAAGGGGATGTCCTGCGGTTGCGGACCGCCGGAAAGGAATATATGCCAAGGTCATCACATGGCGTTCCCGGACACGCGATTTCACTCCAATGCCCAACGGGAACCGCCCACCTGGCCTCGTGGCTCTCAGGTGGCCGAACCGGACTCATTGACGCCCCACGTTCAGTGGCGTCGCCGGTGCGGCAGTTCGGATCGCTATTGACGAAGAAGAACGTGAGCAACCGGGCCAAGCGGGCGTTCCTCAAGGGCTGTCACGCAATCCCTGGTGGATCAGCGCACGGCGTCGGATTCGGTGCGTCGAAAGGCGGAGGGACGTCCTCATACTGGTCGTATTCAGGCGTTCCGACGACGCGGCGAGGTGCCGTGGTCGGCGTCGTGCGCCCGCCAGGGATTGCGGGACAGCCCTTATGGGACGAGGGGCGTTCGGCGGGGGCCTGGTGCCTACCTTGTGGTGTGCGGGATCTACGATGAAGGATGACGATTGGGTACGCGATTGAGATACTTCGGCTTCTATGACGCGATGCCGTACGCGCCCGGAGCGGGCATGCGGGCGGCAGACCTTCCCCGAGGGGGTATGAGCGTCAACCGGGCGGATCTGGCTCGCTACATGGGCGCGTGCGAGACCCTCGCGGTGGTGCCCGGAGTGGAGAAGCATCCGTTCGCACCCTCGCAGCAGGTCATGGGTGGCTTCAGCCTGAAGACCGACGGCGAGTGGATCTGGCCGGACATCGCGGGTCACCTGGTGCGCGAACACGATTGCGTGGTTCCGCGGGAGTTCGAGGAGCGCGCTGCCCGGCTCGGATTCACCGCCCCCGTGTTGACTCCTCAAGAAGTGGTCGACATTTTCCGTGAGGTGAAATCCGAACTCTGGTGAACAGGGTTCGCTGATGAGCTTGCCACCTGAGGTCCGGCGCCGAACGGGGCTCGAACCAGGCGACCTGCACAAGAGATTGCCGACACGCGCCACACATGAGTGGTTGATTCCACCGTGGATGGCCCGTATCGCCGCGACGGACGCTCTTATCCTTCTCTTAGAACGTGCCCCTAGCGTCTCGTTCATGATGATGCAACGTGGTGCAGTCGGATCTGTTGTCCTCACGGCCGTGGCCTTGACGGCCGTTGTTGGGGTGGCCGCCGCGGCCCCCGCCCCTGACAAGGCCCCCGCCTCGGTGTTCCACGGCAAGGCGACGGACAATCTGTACATGTCGCTCGGCGCATTCGAGGATGCCATGTCCGGCGAGGACCCGAAGGTCAAGGCCATGATTGACCGTACGGACATCGGCGGCGTACAGGTGGTGGCGCCCTGGAAGGCCCTTGAGGGCAATAAGGGGGAGTACAAGTGGTCGCGGTTGGACAATGCCCTGAAGTATCTCCAGGAACGCCACAAGAAGCTGTTCGTCCAGGTTCAGGATCGGTTCTTCGATGTCGCCATGGCGGACGCCAACCTTCCCCAGTACGTGAAGGACGAGGGCGGGGTAGCGCCGACGGTCGATGAGAACCCTGACAACCCCACCACCCACGGGGCCATGGCCGCGCAGTGGAACAAGGAGGTGCGAGCAGACTTCCAGGCCATGCTGAAGGCGATGGCGGAGAAGTTCGACGGCAAGCTCGCCGGGGTGAACCTTCCGGAGACCGCGGTCGATGTGGACACCAAGAAGGATCAGACCAAGTACACCTCGAAGTCCTACATCGATGCCGAGATCGACAACATGCGCTACGGCAAGAAGGTCTTCGCCAAGACGCAGTTCATCCAGTACATCAACTTCCTGCCGGATGACGAGGACCACAAGCGCATGAAGGAGATGTTCGACATCGCCAAGGACAGGCAGATCGGCATCGGAGGACCGGACACCCTGCCGGACCGGAAGTACCAGATGGAGAACTCCTACAAGTTCCTCCACGAGTACAAGGATGCCCTGCCCCTCGTCGCGATGGCCGTCCAGGAACCCGACATCAACGCCAAGGATCCCAAGACCGGTAAGCCGTACACCCGCGAACGGTTCACGGACTTCGCCCACGATTACCTCGGCGCGCGCCACATGTTCTGGACGACCGAGGCAGACTGGCTGCAGAAGCCCCCGGCCTGACGCGGTCGCCGTCGTCACGGCGGGGTCATGGACGGTGCGGCGGTGCGGCGGTGCGGCCGATCGAGGCGCGCTTCGGGTCGCTACGGCAGTTCACCCTCGTCAACTCCAACAGAGGTGGACGAAGTGATCCGGACGGCCGTCCGCTCGGCGGGCCTGGACCCGGAGCAGGGCTCGACGGTCCCGGCCGGATCCGACCCGAACAAGACGGGCTGGACGGCCGTCGTGGAGAAGGCCGCCGCACAGTCCGAAATGAAGGAGATCCGTGCGGACTTGGAGCGCCAGGGCTGGGTGCTGAACCCGCACCGCGACAGCGCCGATGTCTCCCGCGGCCACAAGCGCGGGGGCTGGTACCTGCTGGTGAACACGCGTGGGACGACCCAGGCGCCGTCCAACAGCCCGGGCGACTCGCAGACCAATCTGACCATGACCGGGCTCCAGCTCAACCTGTCCGACGTGCCGCTCTCCGAGATCACCCTCCGCATGCGCTGAACCGTCGAACGGACGTACGGACGCTCGCCGCACTGCGCGCGTGGGTGATCACGTCCCAACCCGGTCCCCGGTCGCGCGCCCCCGCCCCGGCGGCCGGCCGCGCGCCGCGGGCCGGTGTCGTTGAGCCTTCCGGCGCAATCCTGGGCGCTTCCCCCGCACCTTCCCGGGAGGCGGGCGGTCCGGCGCCTAGGTTGGTCTGTCGAAGCAGAGGCCGTCGACCATCGGAGTCCTTGCATGAATGCGACCGGCACGTCGACCGGCATGCCCCGGCGTCAGTTCGTGGCGCTTTCCGGTGCCCTGGGTGCGGGTGCCCTGCTGGCCGGGGCGGGCGGCAGCGCGTCCGCGGCGGCGTGTCCGCCGCCCGGCTCCGGCGGTTCGTCGTGCTGTCCGTGCCCGACGGATCCGCCGCCTCCCGGCGGTCCGAGCCCGTGCCCCCCGGCCCAGATGCAGCCCCTCTGCGGCAGCCCCGCGGACACCGACCCGCTGTGGCAGGACGTCCAGTACTGCACGCAGGGGATCGTCCCGCCCAGCGGGCACAAGGCGGACTGCCTCAAGACCACCCCCAACCACGTGGTGCTGCACGGCGAGCCCGTATCGACGCACAACTACCTGACCGTCCCGACCTGCCGGATCACGGGCATCGAGTGCCCGTTCCTGCTGACGCCCAACGTCGCGAACTACTGGCACGAGGCCTGGGAGAACGCCCGCAGGGGCGGCGACGTTCCCGTGCAGTACCGCTACATCGGGCTGGGGATCAACTCGCAGGCCGCCCGGCGGCTCGACCAACTGCACATCCACATGGCCGGCGTCCGAGACAGCACGCAGTTGCGGCTGCAGGCCCTGGACGCGGCGGGACGGGTCGCAACACACCCGTCGCAATGGGGGGACACCCAGTACCAGGCGCTGGTGACGGGAAGCCAAGGGGACCGCACCTACCGGATCCTGCGGCTCCCGGCGTTGACGACGAACCTGTTCGCCCTGCTGGACACGAACGTGGTGCGGCGGTTCGGGCTCCAGATGGCGGGCCAGACCCTGATCGTCGTGCCGAGGATGACCCCGACCGGCTTCGACAACGCTTTCTACGTCCTCAACAGTGACGCCTCACTCCCCAGCGGCACCATCACCTGCGACCGTCTGCTCGTGTACTGACGCAGGTCCGCGGACGCCCGGCGGCCAGGACTTGCTCCACCGGGACCGCCCTCGCGCCTCCTTCGGTCGCTGGGGTGGTGGCCGCGCACCGACCTCCGCTGGGCCGGCGCGGTCCGTCCTCCTTACGCCCGGGGCCGGGGACAGGTGTGTCCCGTCCCAGGCGCGTGGAAGCGGTCAGGCACGCGGCGGAGGGGTGCCCCTTTCGGCCGGCCCACGGCCCGTCGGGTGCCGGTCCGCCGAGAGTGTGGCTGCTTCGGTCGAACGCGCGTATTCAGTGGGAGTCTGACCGAAGTGCTTCTTGAAGGCCCGGGTGAAGTGACTGCCGTCCGCGAACTGCCAGTGTGCGGCGAGTTCCGAGATACTCAGGCGACCTGACGGTGCGACAAGGGCGAGTCGAGCCTCGTGCAGTCGCCGGTGGCGGATGTAGGTGGTCACCTGCTCACCCACCGCGGCGAATGCCCGGTGCAGCGTACGGACGGAGACGTTGAGTTCACGCGCGAGCATCGCCGGAGAGAGTTCGGGATCAGCGAGCCGACGGTCCGCGAGGTCCTTGGCTGCCTGGGCGAGGGCGGGAGCCAGCCGGGGTTCCACGTCGTCGAACCGACCCTTCGCCACCGCCTTGGCCAGCTCGATCAGGGTGCCCTGGGCGGCTGTCACACCGGCCGGGCCGAGGTCCGCCACGGTGATGTGGATCATGTCGGTGAGGGCCGTCAGCAAGCGCATCTCGGCCGAGTCCGCCGACCCGGTGACGACCCGGTTCCCGAGCAGGGGTTTGAGCACGTCGGGGGGCAGGACGAGGAACTTCGCCGTGAGGTCCGCCGTCGTCTCGAAGGCCGTCAGGCGCCCGAGGTGCCGAACGAGGAACTGCCCAGCCGACACGGTCTGGTCGCCGTAAGCGGGCGGGCCGCCCAGGGTCCACGCGCCGCGCCGCACTACGTACATGGCAATCAGATCCTGATCACCGCCCGGGACGTCTGCGGTCCGGGTCGCCGACGCGGCGTGAAGATCGGCGATCGCCGCGCCATGGACCTTGGCCACTTTGCCCTTGACCCGGAAGTCACCGATCGTGTCCGGGCTGAAGGCCGGCAGTTGGAAGACATCGTCGCCGATCTGCGTCTCCCACCCGCGCCGAAAGGCGTCGAGTCCCTGCGGTGCGGCGCCCGGGGCGGTCGAGTCCACTGCGAACACCCCGCTCGCGCCGTCGACCTCCGCTCCAGTCCTGTGCATCCCTCTCCGATTCCTCGTGTTCACTGCGTCAACGCCATCCTGTGGTGCTCGTGTTCCATAGGCGTGGCCATGGCTCACGTGGGCGCTGTGCCCATCTTCCTATGGACGGCGCACGGCAGTGGTCGAGGGGTAGAGCTGATGCTTTCGAATCGGCGAGATGAGCTGATCGCCCGAGTACGCGCCGTGGTGGTCGGTTCGCCCAGTTCGGCAACGAGAGACGCGACTCCTGGTGATCAGGCTTTTCGCAGCCTGATCACCAGGAGTCGCGTTCGCGCTCGATCCACCGCGCAGAACCCGTGCATGGCTGGTGGTGAGACTTCGAGCTCTCGATCGTTGACCCTGGTTGTATGTGGGAGTTCGTCTCGGGCGGCGATCACCAGCCACCGGAGGATCACCGGGCTGTCGGTCGGTGTGGTCGCTGAACTCGTGGCCGAGCCAGGCTCAACTCGCTTTCACCGAAGCGGGCTTCCGACAGCGGTGCGAAGTGCAGGCCGGCGTTCGTCGGCCAACTCCTGGCCACGCTTGTCCGTCTCCGCCGAGGTGTGGCCCCTGCTCGCCGAGCGAGGCCGCCCTGTCAGCCCGGGTGTGCGCCTGCGGTTCCCGGCCGACGCCATCGGCCATCTCGGTGCCGGCGGGCAGATCAGGATCATTGCCGGGACCGAGATCCGGGTCCGGAGACAGGCCGTCGGACACGAAGACCGGGACGAGTTCGCCGACCAGATGCTCGGCTTCATCGTCATGGGAGTCCTGATGGAACGGCGCCAGGGCGACGTGAAGGAGACCATGGAGCCCGCTGACAACGCTCCCGGCCGGCGGTCCGGCCCACGGCACTCCGCCGGCACCTCGTCCACCAGCTCGGGCGTCACCCACTGCGTGATCAACCCGGCCGCGCTCGCTCGGATGCTCCACCCCACGGATGCACAGCCGGCCCAGCGACCCATTGCGCATCCTGTCACCACCCACACGCTCGATGAATGCTCGAACAACGGCGTTGGGTGCCCGGTGGCGTGGGGCAGAGCGTGATGTCCGAGCCCGTCTTCGCGGCGAGGAGCGCGAGTTCGGTCTTCCAGGCTCGGGGGCTCGGGTGCGGTAGCCGTTGGACCCGCCTGCGTCCGCAGTGATCAGCAGGCGGCGGCGGCCGGACCGTCGGGCCTGCCTCGGGCCGCCATGAACGGCGGGTGGAGGCGACCGCGAACGCGGTGGTGTCGTGTTCGGTGCCGACGCTCACCCGGCCGGTGTTCGCGGCGATGTCATGGATCCTGTGATGGATCCTGGAGTGGATCCCGTATGGGATCGCCTCGCCAGGCCCTGCCTGCCTTGGAAGCCGTGTGTTCTGACCGGTACCGGCTCACCGGCCGGCCGTAACCACTCAATCGGTGCCGGTGCCGGTGCCGGTGCCGGCTCCGGCTCCGGTCACCCGAAGTTGGCGCGGCTCGACCGTCAGCGGGCGATCGAGATCGCGAAGGGGGTGAATCCGTTGGACCGGATCACGTGGGGTACGAACAGGATGGCGGCCTCGGTGGCGCGGGCCGTCT
>NZ_JBIAQX010000014.1:0-18743 GCF_042889445.1 Streptomyces sp. NPDC002602
GACCCTGTGGGAGAGTAGGACGCCGCCGAACAATCATTGTGGGAAAGCCCCGCACCCTCTGGGTGCGGGGCTTTTCTGCGTTCCAGACCCTTTTCGGTTCCCGTGGGCCGGGCCGGCGGCCGCAGTCGACACCCGGATGCCCGGCATGGGCTGGGAAGAGAACCGTGCCTGCGGCTCGTAGTGTGAACGTATGGGCTATGACCTCGTGATCTTCGACAACGACGGCGTGCTGGTGGACAGTGAGCCGATCTCCAACCGCATCCTCGCCGGGTACCTGACGGAACTGGGGCACCCCACCACCTATGACGAGTCGCTGCGCGACTACATGGGGGCCGCGGTGCACCGGGTGCACGATCTCGTGCAGGAGCGGACCGGGCAGCCGCTGCCCGCGGACTTCGACGACACGCTCCACGCGCGGACCGCCGCCGCGTTCGAACGCGAGCTGCGCCCCGTCGAGGGAATCGAGGACGTGCTCGGCGCGCTGACCGCGCAAGGAGTCGCGTACTGCCTGGCCTCCTCCGGGAGTCACGAGAAGATCCGGGCCGGCCACCAGGCGGCCGGGATCGACGGATGGTTCGAGGAAGAGTGGCTCTTCAGCTCGCAGGACGTGGGCCGGGGAAAGCCCGACCCCGATCTCTTCCTGCACGCGGCCGACCGGATGGGCTTCGCACCCGCGCGGTGCGTGGTCGTCGAGGACAGTCCGCTCGGGGTGCGGGCCGCGGTGGCCGCAGGCATGGACGTGTTCGCATTCACCGGGATGATGCCGGCCGACCGGCTCACCGGTGCCACCAGCTGCTTCGGTGACATGAAGGAGCTGACCCGGCTCCTCGGACTGGACGCCTACTGATCGTCCGGGCGGTGGAGCGACCCGCCGGCTCCTCGTTCGATCACTGTTCCGAATCGGTACGTGATCTCTCTACCCACGGGTAGTCCGCGCCCCTACGCTGTGCCGCCATGACAGAAGACGTGCGGCTGCGCCGTGGGCGCGGGTCCCTGGGGTTCAGCTTCTTCGTGCAGGGCGTGACCTTCGCCCTCCTCGTGACGCGCATCCCCGCGATCCAGGACCAGTACGGCATATCCGACGGGCTGTTGCCCGCGTTCCTCGCCGCCGTGCCGATCCTCGCGGGGGTCGCCAGCGTCGCCACCGAGCACCTCGTGAAGCGCGTCGCGCCGAGCGTGGTGCTGCGATGGGCCCAGCCACTGGTGCTGTTGGCGCTGCTCGGCGTCGGGGCCGGCGACCAGATGTGGCACGTGGCCGTGGCCCTGGGGGCGTTCGGGTTCTCCGTCGGGGCGCTCGACGCCTCCATGAACATGCTCGGAGTCAGCCTGCAGCGGGCGTACGGGCGCAGCATCATGTTGGGCTTCCACGCCTCGTACAGCCTCGGCGGGATCGTGGGCGCCTCGGCCGCCTGGGCGGGGGCGCACTGGCACCTGGGGCTGTTCAGCAGCTACCTGCCGGCCGTGGTGGTGCTGTTGCCGCTCGCGGTGCTCGGGAGCCGGTACTACGTGGACCGGCCGGAGACCGCCGGAACCCAGACGGGGGCGGAGAAGGGGCTGGGCGTCGGCGGGTTCAGACTGCTGCTGCCGCTGTGCCTGGTGATGGCGTGCGCCTACATCGGGGACTCGACGGTGTCGAACTGGAGCGCCAAGTACCTCCAGGACGTGCTGGGCAGCTCGGAGCAGCTCGCCACCGTCCCCTACAACGTGTACATGGTGACCACCCTGATCGGTCGGTCCGTCGGTGACCTGGGCGTACGACGCTTCGGGGCCGTGGCCGTCGTCCGGGGCGGGACGCTGGTCGCCGCGCTCGGGTTCGGGGTGGTGGCGGTCGCGCCGGGGGCGTGGACGGGGATGCTCGGGTTCACGCTGTTGGGCATCGGGCTGTGCGTGATCGTCCCGCAGACCTTCGCGGCGGCGGGCCGACTGTTCCCCGGGGCGTCGGCGGACACGGCCATCGCACGGCTGAACATCTTCAACTACGTGGGGTTCCTCGTCGGGGCGCCGCTCGTGGGCGGCCTCGGGGACGCCTGGAGCTATCGGGGCGCGATGCTGGTGCCGATGGTGTTGGTGTTGGTGACGTTGTTCCATGCCCGCTCGTTCGGCTCGGACGGTGCCCGATACGGTGTCGGGCATGAGCGGCCGCGGGTTGTTGATGTGGGACGAGGCGGTAACGAGGTATGACTTCGGACCGAGCCATCCGATGGACCCGGTGCGTCTGGCGCTGACCATGGGTCTGGTGCGAGCTTTCGGGCTGGACCGGGAGGTGGAGGTACGGGCGGCGCGCGCGGCCGGTGACTCGACGTTGAGGCTCGTGCACCGCGAGGACTACGTCGCGGCGGTGCGCGAGGTGTCGGCGGACCCGGGGGTGGCCGACGGCTCGTACGGGCTCGGGACCGTCGACGACCCGGCGTTCCACGGGATGCACGAGGCGTCCGCGTTGATCGCCGGGCAGTCGGTGGCGGCGGCGGAGGCGATCTGGCGCGGCGAGGTCGGGCACGCGGTGAACTTCGCGGGCGGGCTGCACCACGCCATGCCCGGCGGGGCGGCCGGTTTCTGCGTGTACAACGACGCGGCGCTCGCGGTCGCGCGGTTGTTGGAGCTCGGGGCCGAGCGGGTCGCGTACGTGGATGTGGACGTGCACCACGGTGACGGGGTGCAGACGGCGTTCTGGGACGACCCGCGCGTGTTGACGATCTCGCTCCATGAGCATCCGCGGACCCTGTTCCCCCAGACCGGATGGCCGGAGGAGACGGGTGGGCCGGACGCCGAGGGGTCGGCGGTCAACGTGGCGCTGCCGGCCGGGACCGGGGACGAGGGCTGGTTGCGGGCCTTCCACGCGAGCGTGCCGGAGCTGCTGGCGGACTTCCGGCCGCAGGTGCTGGTGAGCCAGCACGGGGCGGACACGCACTTCGAGGACCCGTTGGCCCACCTCGCGGTGTCGTTGGACGCGCAGCGCGCGGTTCAGGAGGCCTGCCACGCGTTGGCGCACGAGCACGCGGACGGCCGGTGGCTGGCGTTGGGCGGCGGCGGGTACGCGGTGGTGGACGTCGTGCCGAGGTCCTGGACGCACCTGGTGGGGATCGCGGCCCACCGGCCGGTGGATCCCTCGGCGGCGGTTCCGGACGCGTGGCGCGACGAGGTGTACGCGCGGACCCGGCAGCCCGCGCCGCGTCGGATGACGGACGGGCGGACGGTCTCCTGGCGCGACTGGGAAGAGGGCTACGATCCGGCCGACCGGATCGATCAGGCCGTGCTGGCGATGCGCAAGGCGGTCTTCCCGCTGCGCGGGATGCTGACGTAGCGGGGCAGGCGAGCGGGACACGAGATGCATCGTTACGCCAACTGTGGGGCTGTTCGCAGGAATTGGGTCTTCGCCCGGTTCGGTGCGGCAGCATCGGCAGGGTGTTGAGCACCGGAGCGTTGCGCGCGCATCTGCTGGCCGCCCGGTTGGCCGGGCCCGTCGCCACGTCGCGGGAGGAAAGCCTGCGCAGTTACCGGCTGTTCGCGGCGAGGGATCCGCGGCTGCTGCTGGGGCTGGACCCGGAACGGGGTTGGGGCGAGAGTGATCTGCTGAGGCTGATGGCGGACAAGTGCGGCGTCTCGGGGGATCCCGCGCACGTCAGCGGACCGGACGTGATCGACCCGGAGCGGACGGTGGCCGCGCTGGAGGCCTTCGCGGGGAGGCTGGGCGAGGCGGCCGGGGCGCGGTCGCCCGTGCTGTTCGCGACCGGGCACCCCCACCGTCTCCTGGGGTTCTACGCCAGTTTGGCCGAGGCCCTGTCGGCGGTGGGATGTGTTGTCCTCACTCCGGCGCGGGGGGTGCGCATCGACATGGCGACCCGGTTCGGCGTACGCCCGCACAGCATCGATTACGTACGGGGAGTCGCATTGGTGCGGGACCCCGGCGCGCGGCCGGCGGGGAGTGCGACCGGCGCGCACACCCATTCTCCGCTGCCGGTTCGGGTCGCGTTGGGGGCGCTCGCGGAGGCCGGCGAGCCACTGCCGGAGTTGGTGGTCGGGGACCATGGCTGGGTCTGCGGTGCAGGTCAGCTCGGTGTGGACGCGATCGGGCTGGCCGATACTGATGATCCCGCGCTGTTCGTCGGCGAGGCCGAGGGGCGGGTCTCGGTGGCCGTTCCACTTGATGACGGCGTGCGCTCGGACTACTACCGACCGCTCACGCGCTACGTGCTCGGGCGCGCGGGGCTGCCTATGCGCCAGGAGTGGCCGTAGCTCCTCTTCCCCACTCGTATCACACGCCCCTACTCTGGGGAGTGAGCGTGCGACGACGGGGCGTAACCGGAGGGGAAGCCGGTGCCCGTCATGCGCGGAAGGTCAAGGTGTGTCATGGCTGCTGGCGAGAGGCCTCTCAGTGAGGTTCAGTTCCTGACCGTGGCGGAGGTCGCCTCGGTGATGCGAGTGTCGAAGATGACCGTGTACCGCCTGGTGCACAACGGTCATCTGCCCGCTATCCGGGTGGGCCGGTCCTTCCGGGTCCCCGAGAACGCGGTTCACGAGTACCTCCGAGAGTCCTATGTGGGGGTGGAGTCGGCCTGAGAATGACCGGCGATCGCCCTCGGATTACAAGCTCAGAGTTTAGGCGGGTAGGCTAGGCCGACGTAGGTCGTGTGGGCCCAGACGCCCCGCACCGTTCTCCGTCAACGCGGGGATGTTCCGAGAAGTGAGCGAGGGTAGTCGTGGGCTCTGTTATCAAGAAGCGGCGCAAGCGGATGGCTAAGAAGAAGCACCGCAAGCTGCTCAAGCGCACCCGCGTCCAGCGCCGTAACAAGAAGTAAACGGCAGCTGTACGTGTTCTCCGCAGCCCCTCCACCATTCTGGTGGAGGGGCTGCGGTGCAGCCGGGGTACTTCTTCGAGGGAGGCGCTGAGCTCGTGGGGAAGGTCGTGCTCGTCACCGGGGCTGCCCGGCAGCTGGGAGGCCGCTTCGTGCGGCGCGTCCAGCACGAACCGGACGTCGAGCGGGTGATCGCGGTGGATGCCGTGAGCCCGCCGCACCGGCTCGGTTCGGCCGAGTTCGTGCGGATGGACATCAGACAGTCCGCCATCGTCCGGGTGCTCGCGGAGCATTCCGTCGACACGGTGGTCCACCTGGCCGTCACCGGGGGCGGTGCGGGATCGGGCGGTGCGCGCAGCGCCGTGAAGGAAACGAACGTCATCGGCACGATGCAGCTCCTCGGGGCCTGCCAGAAGTCGCCGACGGTCCGGCGGGTCGTGGTGAAGTCCAGTACCAGCGTGTACGGGGGCACCTCGCGGGATCCGGCGGTCTTCACCGAGACCACGCAGCCGAAGTCGCTGCCTGCGGCCGGCTTCGCGAAGGACGCCGCCGAGGTCGAGGGGTACGTGCGGGGCTTCGCGCGAAGGCGACCGGACGTGGCCGTGTGCGTGCTGCGGTTCGCGAACATCCTGGGTCCGTACGCGGATTCCGCGCTCGCCGAGTACTTCTCGATCCCGGTGATGCCGACCGTGTTGGGTTACGACCCGAGGTTGCAGTTCGTCCACGAGGACGACGTGGTGGACGTGTTGCGGTTGGCGGCCGGGGAGCCCCGGCGCGGGACGCTCAACAGCGGGACCTTCAACATCGCGGGCGACGGGGTGTTGCTGCTGTCGCAGTGCGCGCGCCGGCTGGGGCGCCCGACGGTGCCGTTGTTGCTGCCCGCGGTGACGTGGGTGGGGTCGGCGCTGCGGGCGGTCGGGGTGACGGACTTCTCGCCCGAACAGATAAGGCTGCTGACGCACGGGCGGGTCGTGGAGACCACTCAGATGCGGGACACCCTCGGGTTCGCGCCCCTGTACACGACGGCGGAGACGTTCGCGGACTTCGCCCGGAGCCGGGGGAGCGGGCTGCTGCCGCCGGAGCGGGTCGCTCGCACGGTCGACCGGGTGGCGGGCATGCTGAAGGCGGACCTGTCGAGTGTGGAGCCGGTGGCCGAGGGAGCGAAGAAATAGTGGCGGACGCGAAAGTCATCCCGTTCGACGAGGACCGGCCGCGTCGGCGGCCGCCGCGGCGGGTGCGGGTCGCGCCACCGGTCGAGCCCGATCCCGTGGTGGAGCCGGTCCCGGCCGAGCCCGCGACGGGCGGGGCGGGGTGGGACCGGAGGATCGCCGGCGGGCTGGCGTTCCTGCGGCGGCGGATCACCGGGGAGTACGAGGTCGACGACCTCGGCTACGACAAGGAGCTGACGGACCAGGTCCTGATGTCCTTGATGCGGCCGCTCTTCGACAAGTACTTCAGGGTCGAGGTCAAGGGCGTCGAGAACATCCCGAAGGAGGGTGGTGCGCTGATCGTCGCGAACCACTCCGGGACGTTGCCGCTGGACGGTCTGATGCTCCAGGTCGCGGTGCACGACCATCACCCGGCGGAGCGGCACCTGCGCCTGCTGGCGGCGGATCTGGTGTTCATGCTGCCGGTGGTGAACGAGCTGGCCCGGAAGGCCGGTCACACGCTGGCCTGCGCGGAGGACGCGCAACGGCTTTTGGAGGCCGGGGAGCTGGTCGGGGTGATGCCGGAGGGCTTCAAGGGGCTGGGCAAGCCCTTCGGGGACCGGTACAAGCTCCAGCGGTTCGGTCGGGGCGGGTTCGTGTCGACGGCGCTGCGCGCGGGAACGCCGATCGTGCCCTGCTCGATCGTGGGGGCGGAGGAGATCTATCCGATGGTCGGCAACGCGAAGACGTTGGCGCGGCTGTTGGGGGTCCCCTACTTCCCGATCACGCCGACGTTCCCGTTGCTGGGGCCGCTCGGCGCGGTGCCGTTGCCGACGAAGTGGACGATCCAGTTCGGGGAGCCGATTCAGACGGACGGGTACTCGGCGGAGGCCGCCGAGGATCCCATGTTGATGTTCAACCTCACGGACCAGGTGCGGGAGCAGATCCAGCACACGCTGTACCGGCTGCTGGTGCAGCGGAGGTCGGTGTTCTTCTGAGCCGCTTCTTCCGAGTGGGTCCGGGTGAGAGCCGGAGGGGACTGCCGAGCAGTCCCCTCCGGCTTTTCACTCGGTGTCCTCCGCCTGGATGCCCAGCCCCGGCAGCAGGCCGGGGAGGAGCGGCGGGAGGGTGATGTCCGGTTGCGGGAGCTCCGGAGTGGTGGACGGGGGCGGGGTGGACTGGTCCTGCGACGGCGGGTGGAGCAGGTCGCCCGTACCGCCGAGGAGTCCGCCGCCGGGGGACGGGGGCTTGCTCGTACCCGGTGCCGGCGTGCTCGGGGGAGACGCCGCCGGGGCACCCGACGGGGGTGCGGACTTCTGTTTGCCCGCGGGCGTGCTCGGCTTGGCCGAGGTGCCCGGGGTGGAGCCGCGGGTCTGCGCCGGTGGCTTCGGCAGCAGTCCCTGGAGCGGCGCCACGTCCTCGTCTATGGCCTGGAAGACCGACTCCACTTCTCCGCCCACGTCGGTGAGCTGCGCCGGGAGTTTCTCCCGGAGCCGGCCCCACGCGTCGCGGTGGGAGCGGGAGAACGACGAGAGCGTCTGGATCGGTCCGAGGGAACCGTCCCGTTCGTACGCCGCCTGGAGGAGCCGGTGGCCCTCCGCCGCATCGTGTTTCATTCCCGCCAGCGCTCGGCGGATCTCGCCCAGGGACTCGTGGTCCAGTACGCCCGTCCGGCCCCGCTCCATCAGCCTGCGGGCCTCCGACAGCCGGTTCGAGGCCTGGTCCAGGTACAGCTCGCCCCGGTCCGAATCCTCGTCGGCCATCCCCAGCTTCAGATCCTCCATGCCCCGTTTGACGGGGTAGAGGGAGTCACCCGGTAGGGCGTCCGTGCTGGCAGCGGCCACGCCGCTGAAGGCCCCTGCGGCCACACCCACGGTGAGGCCACCTGCTGCGATGCCCTTGGACCAGCGGGAGCGGGGCCGCAATTTCCGGAGCGAGGTCGCCCGGTGGGCGCCGCGGCCGGTCCGCTGTTCGGGCACCAGAGGGTCGGCGGCGGCGCCTCCGGCCCTCTCCTCCATCACCATGGCCTCCATGGCTGCGACGAGCTGGGCTCGTTGCACCACTTTGACCTCGGGGTCCAGCGCTGGGCGCGGCATTTCGCCGAGCACGCTCGCCAGGGCCAACAACCGGTCGTGGTCGGCAGGTTCGGCAGGTGCCTCGGACTGCTCGGCCGCCGGGTCCGGTTCCGAAAGGTCGGATGGGGTCCGATCCTCCAGGGCCTGGGCGAAGGCGTTCGCCCGCCGGTGCGGAGTCACGTTCGCGATCACTGGCGGCACCTCCTCTCGTCATGACGATCGACTCCCCAAGGTGTCCGGAAGGTTGCCTTCCTTGAGCACATCCACACTTTCGAGTGAGCGGCTTCGGGCAGGGCGTGTCCACAGGGAGCCTGCATTCCGCACAACGAGCGGCGCGGCACTTGGGTTACGGACGAAGGATGATCGGACCACAGCGTCATCAGAGTCATCGGCAGGGGTTACAGGGTGTGAGTAGGGCCGCGGTCAGCGGGCGTCGTCCGGGAGCAGGCGGGCCAGCGTGCGGACCGCCCGGTACTGGAGCGTCTTGATGGCGCCCTCGTTCTTCCCCATGACTCTGGCCGTCTCGGCGACGGACAGGCCTTGAAGGAAGCGCAGGGTCACGCATTCCTGCTGCTGCGGGTTGAGTTTCCGTACGGCCTCCAGGAGGGCCGCGTTGGAGAGGGATTCGAGGACGGAGTCCTCGGGGCTGCGTTCCACCTCGTTGGCGTCGAGCATCTCGCCGGTGGTGACCTCCAGCCGGAAGCGGCTGGACTTGAAGTGGTCGGCCACCAGGTTGCGCGCGATCGTCACGAGCCAGGCCCCGAAGTCGCGGCCCTGCCAGGTGAAGGTGGAGATGCGGCGCAGCGCGCGCAGGAAGGTCTCGCTGGTGAGATCCTCCGCGGTCGCCTTGCCGCCGACGCGGTAGTAGATGTAGCGGTACACCGTGTCGCTGTACTGGTCGTAGAGCCGACCGAAGGCCTCGGCCTCGCCGGCCTGGGCGCGTTCGACCAGGTCCATCATGCGGGCCTGGTCGCTGTCCGCCGTGGGGCGGCGGGCGGCGGGCGCGCCGGCGGCGGTGCCGCCGGCGCTTCCGCCGGAACGGCCGCGTCTGCCCACCGTCGCTCCGCCGTCGGTCAGGGCATAGCAGGGACCGGCCGGGCCGAGGCCGGCAGGGATGGCGGCGAAGGCGGGGACGGCGTACGCGGTGGGGACGAAGCCACGCAGGTGGTCGAGGACCGTTGCGCGCAGCGTAGCCAGGCCCGAGGCGTCAACCCCGACAGGTGGGTACACGGGACTCCCAGAGGCAGAGCTTCCATCACGTGCAGTGCGGGACCGTTCACCCGTCGTGGCGACAGATGGGCGGTGGCATGCGTTTGAGGAGAATAACGCTTCGTACAGGCAGCGCTACACCCAGTTGCTCAAATCACCGGTTACGACACTTCTGTTGCGTGTCGAGGGCATATTCGGTCGCGGATGGTGATCGATTCTTGATCGGTTGGGTGCACGGAATGGAAGCTTCCATAGTGGCTCGCGACCGAGTCGGGCCTGCGGGAGTGCCTCGCCGGGTGCGGGGGTAAGGCTGGGGGAATGACCGCCGGGCGGTTCGCCCGGGGGTCGCGAGAAGCCGCCGGGCGCGGGCCGGGCGGCTTTTCGCAGGCGGGATGAGGGAGCCGGGTCGGAGCGGCTACCTGCGGCGGCGGTGCAGGGCGATGGCGGCGGCGGTGCCGCCCGCGATCGCGCCGACGCCGGCGGCCGCCGGGACGCCGACCTTCACGGCCTTGCGGCCGGTCCGATAGTCGCGCAGTCGCCAGTCGTGGGCGCGGGCATGCTTGCGCAGTTTTGTGTCGGGATTGATCGCGTACGGATGTCCGACGAGTGACAGCATCGGGATGTCGTTGTGCGAATCGCTGTACGCGGCGCAGCGGTCGAGGTCCAGGCCCTCGGCGCCGGCCAGGGCGCGTACGGCCTCGGCCTTGGCGGGGCCGTGCAGCGGTTCGCCGACCAGTCGGCCGGTGTAGACGCCGTCCACGGACTCGGCGACGGTGCCCAGGGCTCCGGTCAGGCCGAGGCGGCGGGCGATGATCGTGGCGGTCTCGACGGGGGCGGCGGTGACGAGCCAGACCTTCTGTCCGGCGTCGAGGTGGGCCTGGGCCAGGGCGCGGGTGCCCGGCCAGATCCGCTCGGCCATGTACTCGTCGTAGATCTCCTCGCCGATGGACATCAGCTCGGAGACCCGGTGGCCCTTGACGATGGACAGGGCGCTGTCGCGGGCGTCCTGCATGTGCTCGGGGTCCTCGACGCCCGCGAGCCGGAACCAGGCCTGCTGCCAGGCGAAGCGGGCGAGTTCGCGGCGCTGGAAGAACTCGCGCTTGTAGAGGCCGCGGCCGAAGTGGAAGATCGCGGCGCCCTGCATGACGGTGTTGTCGAGGTCGAAGAAGGCGGCGGCGAGGTCGTCGCCGGGGACCGGGAACTCGGGCTCGGCGGGTGCCCGCGGTGCTTCGGCGGCTTCCGCTTCCGCGATCGAGACGGCGGCGTGCGGCCCGTCCGGCATCGGATCCGGAGTCTCGTCGAAAGGTGGCGCCTCGGCCTGAGCGGTCTTGCGCGCTGCCTCGGCAGAGGCCTCGCCTGCCAGCACGCTCCGCGCGGTTGCGGAGCGCCTACGGGGGGTGAGCCATCCCAGAGCGGCCATGACGCGAGCATAGCCATTGTGTTCGGGAGTTCCCGAACCGATGGGAAACGGAGGCGTGAACTCTGTGAGGCGCGCGGTCCGCTCGCGGGGGCGGCGGGCGGCTCGGGTCGTTCCGTACCGGCTGCCGGCAGGGCGCTGCCGAGGGGTCCCGGGGGGTGTGGGGGCGCGGGAGAATGAGGACATGAGTCCTCTGCTGCGTCGTAAGGAAAAGAAGCGTCCCGAGGAGCGACTGGTCACGCTCGTCGGGAAGCCGGGGTGTCATCTGTGCGACGACGCCCAGTCGGTGATCGAGGAGGTCTGCGCGCAGACGGGGGCGCGGTGGGAGAAGAAGGACATCTCGCAGGACGAGGAGCTCTACCGCCGTCATTGGGAGCAGATTCCGGTGGTGCTGGTGGATGGTGAACAGCACACCTTCTGGAGGGTGAACCCCGAGCGGCTCCGCCGGGCATTGGAGGGCTGACCGTCCGGGCGGTTACCATCATGGGCGATTTGTGGGGACTCGGGGGCGTATCGATGAGGAGTGTGTACCGTTTTGCCCCCCTCGGGATTTGAACGGGTTCGGCCCGTTCCGGGTTCCCGTGCCGCAGGGTCGACCCGCGTGACCCCGGTCACTTTGCTCGGACAAACCGGACACAATCTTTGTGCACGCGTTCACAAAGGCATAGCCTGCACTCGACGGGGCGGTCCTGGGACAAGTGGCCGCCTGCAGCCCCGCTCATCCCGCAGGAGCATCGTGGCAACTGGCCGAACTCACCGACCGGCGACCCGCAGCCGAGGTATTCCCGAGGCCACTGTCGCCCGGCTTCCGCTGTACCTGCGCGCACTCACCGCGCTCTCCGAGCGATCGGTGCCCACGGTGTCCTCCGAGGAGCTCGCGGCCGCCGCCGGAGTCAACTCCGCGAAGCTGCGCAAGGACTTCTCCTACCTCGGCTCGTACGGCACCCGCGGTGTCGGGTACGACGTCGAGTACCTCGTCTACCAGATCTCCCGCGAGCTCGGTCTGACGCAGGACTGGCCGGTCGTCATCGTCGGCATCGGCAACCTGGGCGCCGCCCTCGCCAACTACGGCGGATTCTCCGCGCGCGGGTTCCGCGTCGCGGCCCTCATCGACGCCGATCCGGCCATGGCCGGCAAGCCGGTCGCCGGCATGGCCGTGCAGCACACCGACGAGCTGGAGAAGATCATCGAGGACAACGGCGTCTCGATCGGGGTCATCGCGACCCCGGCCGGCGCCGCGCAGCAGGTGAGCGAGCGGCTCATCGCCGCCGGGGTCACCTCCATCCTGAACTTCGCGCCGACCGTGCTGTCGGTGCCCGAGGGCGTGGACGTGCGCAAGGTCGACCTGTCGATCGAGCTGCAGATCCTCGCCTTCCACGAGCAGCGCAAGGCCGGCGAGGGGGCCGCGGCCGCCGCTGCCGCCGGCTCCCTGGCGGACGACGAGGACACCGGTACGGGAGCCGCTCCGGCGGCCGCCGTGGTCCCGCCCGCGGGACGCGCCGCCGCCACCTCGCGCAAGGGCAACCCCGAGGGTGACGTGCCGGCGGTGATGCCGGCATGAGTCTGCTCGTCGTAGGGCTGAGCCACCGCAGCGCGCCGGTCAGCGTGCTGGAGCGGGCCTCCCTGTCCGCCGATGCCAAGGTGAAGCTGCTGCACGACACCCTCGCCGCCGAACCGGCGACCGAGGCGACCGTGCTGGCCACCTGCAACCGGATCGAGTTGTACGCGGACGTGGACAAGTTCCACGCCGGTGTCGCCGAGCTGTCGACGCTGCTCGCGCAGCACAGCGGGGTGGCCCTGGAAGAGCTCACCCCCTATCTCTACGTGCACTACGAGGACCGGGCGGTGCACCACCTGTTCTCGGTGGCGTGCGGCCTGGACTCGATGGTCGTCGGCGAGGGGCAGATCCTCGGCCAGATCAAGGACGCGCTGGCGCTGGGGCAGGAGCTCCACACCGCCGGGCGGCTGATCAACGACCTGTTCCAGCAGGCGCTGCGGGTCGGCAAGCGGGCGCACTCGGAGACCGGCATCGACCGGGCCGGGCAGTCGCTGGTGACCTTCGGACTGGAGCAGTTGGCCGTCCACGAGCCGGTGGACCGTTGGGCCGCGGGCAAGCGGGCGCTGGTGATCGGCGCCGGCTCGATGTCCTCGTTGGCCGCCGCGACGCTGGCACGGGTCGGGATCGCCGAGATCATGGTGGCGAACCGGACCATCGAGCGTGCCGAGCGTTTGGCCGAGATTCTGGTTGCCTCGGGCACCGGGGTGGCGGCCCGGGCGGTGCCGATGACGCGTGTGGCGGATGAGCTGACACGTGTTGACGTGGTCGTGTCCTGCACCGGGGCCACCGGACTCGTACTGACCGGCGACGACGTCGCGGACGCGCTGTCCAAGGGCTCCGCCCCGATCCCCGCGCCGCAGGCGCCGGCGGACCCGGGTGGCTCCCCGGCGGGGCCCGATGGGCGGGGTTCCGCACCGGCGCCGGTCTCCGCTCCCCCTGTGGGGACGCGTTCGGGCGGTATTCCGGTTCCCGCGCGGGACGGGTTCGCCCATGCCGAGGTCCTGGCGCGGCTGGTGGCCGCCGCCGAGGGCGGGCGGCGGCTGGCGGACGCCGGGGCCGCGCGGACCCTGACGGCGGTCGCCGAGCGCGACGACTGCCCGCTGGGCCTGGACGCGCCGACGTCCGACGGGCGTTCCGCGCTCACCGGGGTCGACGCCAATGCCCTCGAACTGCACGGCACCTGGGCCGACCAGGGCGAGGCGGCCGCCCAGCGGCAGCCCCGCCGGAGCCGGCCTGCCGTCGTGAACGGCGCGACCGTACGGCTCGCGCTCCTCGACCTGGCCATGCCGCGCGACATCGACGCCGCCGTCCACCGTGTCCCCGGGGTGCGCCTCGTGGACATCGAATCGCTCGCCGAGGCCTCCGCCGACGCGCCGATGGCCGCCGACGTGGACGCCGTACGCGCCATCGTCGCGGAAGAGGTGGCCGCGTTCGGGGCCGCCCAACGGGCCGCGCACATCACGCCCACCGTCGTCGCGCTGCGCGCCATGGCCGCCGAGGTGGTGGCGATGGAAGTGGCCCGGCTCGACGGCCGGGTCCCCGACCTCGACGAACGGCAGCGGGCCGAGGTCACCCAGACCGTGCGCCGCGTCGTCGACAAGCTCCTCCACGCGCCGACCGTGCGCGTCAAGCAGCTCGCCAGTGAGCCCGGCGGCGCCGGGTACGCCGAGGCGCTGCGCGAACTCTTCGACCTCGACCCTCAGACGGTGGCCTCCGTCAGCCGGGCGGACGCGGCCGATCCGAAGAACGACGACCCAGGACGGGCATCATGAACACACGTCCCGACCAGCCCCTCCGGCTTGGCACGCGACGCAGCAAGTTGGCCATGTCCCAGTCCGGGCACGTCGCCGAGGCGGTGCGGGCGGTCACCGGCCGTCCCGTCGAGCTCGTGGAGATCACGACCTACGGTGACGTGTCCCGCGAGCACCTCGCGCAGATCGGCGGCACCGGCG
This sequence comes from Streptomyces sp. NPDC002602, assembly GCF_042889445.1. Taxonomy (NCBI): domain Bacteria; kingdom Bacillati; phylum Actinomycetota; class Actinomycetes; order Kitasatosporales; family Streptomycetaceae; genus Streptomyces; species Streptomyces sp. NPDC002602. Next base: position 14,153 of record NZ_JBIAQX010000014.1, read on the forward strand.
TGTTCGTCACGGCGCTGCGCGACGCCCTCGTACGGGGCGAGGTCGACTTCGCGGTGCACTCGCTGAAGGACCTGCCGACCGCGCAGCCCGACGAGCTGGTCATCGCGGCGATGCCGCGACGGGAGGACGTGCGCGACGCGCTCGTCGCCCGTGACGGCCTGACCTTCGAGCGACTGCCCGACGGCGCGCGGATCGGTACCGGTTCGCCGCGGCGCACGGCCCTGCTCAACGCGTACGCCAGGAGCCTGGGCAAGGTCATCGAGACGGTCCCGATCCGCGGGAACGTCGACACCCGGATCGGCTTCGTGCGCGACGGGGAACTGGACGCCGTCGTCCTCGCCGCCGCCGGGCTGAACCGGATCGGCCGCGCCGACGAGGCGACCGACCTGCTGTCCGTGGACAACGTGCTGCCCGCACCCGGCCAGGGAGCCCTGGCCGTGGAGTGCCTCGCGTCCGCCACGGACCTCATCGCCGCCCTCGGTGAACTCGACGACTCGTACACCCGGGCCGCCGTGACCGCCGAAAGGTCTCTGCTCGCCGCCCTGGAGGCCGGCTGCAGCGCGCCCGTGGGCGCGCTCGCCGACCTGTTGGCCGACGGGCAGGTTGTCAATGAAATGCGCCTGCGCGGTGTCGTCGGAACGCTCGACGGCTCGACGCTCGTGCAGTTGTCCACCACCGGTCCCGTGCCCCAGTCTCACGACGAGGCCATGGCGCTCGGACGCGAACTCGCGGACGAGATGCTGGCCAAGGGCGCGGCCGGTCTGATGGGGGAGCGATCCCTTTGAACCCCTCAATCCCCACCCACTCCGCTCTTCCGGCGGTCGCCGCCCACGGGCGCGTCACCTTCCTCGGTGCCGGCCCCGGCGACCCGGGCCTGCTGACACTGCGCGCCGTCGAGGCGCTCGGCGCCGCGGACGTGCTGATCGCGGAGCCCGAGGTGCTCGAAGTCGTACGCACCCATGCTCGCGCGGGCGTCGACACGCCGCAGCTGACGGTGGCTGACGAAATGTCAGCAGCCGCCGGTGTCCCGGTGATCCGAGATGCCGCCAATCTTGTCATGGAGGCCGCGCGGTCCGGCAGGCGGGTGGTCCGTGCCGTCACGGGCGACCCCGGGCTCGACGGCAACGCCGCCGAGGAGATGCTGGCCTGCGCGACCGAGGGCATCCCCTTCGAGGTGGTGCCCGGTGTCGCGACCGCCGTGGGCGTGCCCGCGTACGCGGGTGTGCCGCTGAGCGGCGGCCGGGACGCCAAGGGCACGGACGTGCGCTTCGTCGACGCCCGCAACGCCTCGGCGCGCTGCTGGAGCGAGGTCGGCGCGAGCGACGGGATCCTCGTGGTCTCGGCGACCCTGGAGACCGTGTCCGCGGCCGCCGCCGAGCTGGTGTCGGCCGGGCGCAAGCCCGACACCCCGCTCACCGTGACGGTGGCGGGCACCACGACGCGGCAGCGGACCTGGAACGCCACCCTGGGGACCATCGCCCAGGTGTTCAAGCAGGGGAAGGTGCTGCCCTCGCCCGAGGGAGCGCGCCCCGTCATAGCCGTGGTCGGTGAGCACGGCGCGGCCGCGCGTCACGAGGACCTGGCCTGGTTCGAGTCGAAGCCGCTGTTCGGTTGGCGGGTGCTCGTGCCGCGCACCAAGGAGCAGGCCGTCTCGCTCTCCGACCAACTGCGTTCCTACGGCGCGGTGCCGCACGAGGTGCCGACCATCGCCGTGGAGCCGCCGCGCACCCCCCAGCAGATGGAGCGGGCGGTCAAGGGCCTGGTCACGGGCCGCTACGAGTGGATCGCCTTCACCTCGGTGAACGCCGTGAAGGCGGTGCGCGAGAAGTTCGAGGAGTACGGGCTGGACGCGCGGGCCTTCGCGGGCATCAAGGTCGCCGCGGTGGGCGAGCAGACCGCGGCCGCGCTGGTGGAGTTCGGCGTGAAGCCGGACCTGGTGCCGAGCGGCGAGCAGTCGGCCGCCGGGCTGCTGGAGGACTGGCCGCCCTACGACCCGGTCTTCGACCCGATCGACCGGGTCTTCCTGCCGCGGGCCGACATCGCGACGGAGACGCTGGTCGCGGGCCTGATAGAGCTGGGCTGGGAGGTCGACGACGTGACGGCCTACCGGACCGTGCGCGCGTCGCCGCCGCCGGCGGACACGCGCGAGGCGATCAAGGGCGGCGGTTTCGACGCCGTGATGTTCACGTCGTCGAGCACCGTCCGCAACCTGGTCGGGATCGCGGGCAAGCCGCACAACGTGACCGTCATCGCGTGTATCGGGCCGGCGACGGCCAAGACCGCGGAGGAGCACGGGCTGCGCGTGGACGTCCTGTCGCCGGAGCCGTCGGTGTCGAAGCTGGCGGAGGCGCTGGCCGAGTACGGCGCGGCGCGCCGCGACGCGGCCAAGGAGGCCGGCGAGTCGGTGGCGCGGCCGAGCGAGCGACGGCCGGGAGCACGGCGCCGACGCACGACGTGAGTCGGTGAGGCCGGCCCGCCGACCGGGCGGGGCGAGGAGTGACGGGCGCGGCCCGGGTGCGTGTGCGCCCGGGCCGCGTTCGTTTGCGGCGGTCGAGCGCAGAGCCGGGCCGCGCACCGTTCCTGCGGCGTGCGGCCCTAGGGTCTGTCGTCACAGTGGCGGCGTGCCGGGCGGAAGCCCGCGTACTGGACGTACTGGGGCTTTCGCCCGGTGCGGCGAGAGTGCGTGCCAGGCGTCGCGAGGCAGACGGCACTGTGACGACAGGCCCTAGGCTGGGGGCGACTGCTGTCGAAGTTCGAAGAGGCGACTGAAGATGAGCGCGTACGGATCCTTCCCCGGTTCGCGGCCCCGCCGGCTGCGCACGACTCCGGCGATGCGGCGGATGGTCGCGGAGACGCGGCTGCACCCCTCGGACCTGATCCTCCCGGCGTTCGTGCGCGAGGGCATCAGCGAGCCGGTCGCCATCGCGGCGATGCCGGGCGTCGTCCAGCACACCCGGGACACGCTGCGGAAGGCGGCCGTCGAGGCGGTCTCGGCGGGGGTCGCGGGGATCATGCTCTTCGGGGTGCCGGCGGACGAGAACAAGGACGCGCGGGGCACGGCGGGCACCGAGCCGGACGGGATCCTCCAGCTCGCGATCCGCGACGTGAAGGCCGAGGTCGGCGACGACCTGGTGATCATGTCGGATCTGTGTCTGGACGAGTACACCGACCACGGGCACTGCGGTGTCCTGGACGAGCACGGGCGCGTGGACAACGACGCGACGCTGGAGCGGTACGCGGAGATGGCGCAGGTCCAGGCGGACGCGGGCGTCCACGTGGTGGGGCCCAGCGGGATGATGGACGGTCAGGTCGGTGTGATCCGTGACGCGCTGGACGAGACGGGCCACGAGGACGTCTCGATCCTGGCGTACACGGCGAAGTACTCGTCGGCGTTCTACGGTCCCTTCCGGGAGGCCGTCGGGTCCTCGCTCCAGGGCGACCGCAAGACCTACCAGCAGGATCCGGCGAACGCCCGCGAGTCGCTGCGGGAGCTGGCGCTGGACCTGGAGGAGGGCGCCGACATGGTCATGGTCAAGCCGGCGGGCCCCTACCTGGACATCCTGTACCGGGTCGCTCAGGCCGTGGACGTCCCGGTCGCCGCGTACCAGATCAGCGGCGAGTACGCGATGATCGAGGCCGCCGCGGAGAAGGGCTGGATCGAGCGCGACCGGGCGATCCTGGAGGCGCTGCTCGGCATCAGGCGGGCGGGCGCGGACATGATCCTGACCTACTGGGCGACCGAGGTCGCGGGGTGGCTGCGCGAGGCGCGTTGAGCCGGCGCGCGGTGACCGGGGGCCGGGCGCCGGCCGAGAGCCCGCGGGGCCCGGTGGGGTGAGCGGCCCGGCGGGCTGAGCGGCTCGGCGTCAGCCCTTGCAGGCCTGGCGGTAGGCGGCGCCGACTCCCTGGCCCCAGCCCTTCCAGTACGAGTCGCTGTGCTGCTGGGACTTGTTCGCCTGCGGACGGCTGTCGCAGCTCTTGGCGGCTGCCGTCTTGCCGACGCCGAAGCCTTCCTTGAAGCCCTGCCGGAAGTCCGCCTGGGCGTTCTGCTGCGGGGGCTTGTTCGGCTTGGACGTGGGCGAGTCGGGGCTGGGCTTCGCGAGGACCTTGCAGTTGACGAAGATGAAGTTCTGGTCCTCGTTGACCGCGAGGACCGTGTAGTTGACGTTCTTCTGGAAGCGGGTCTCCCGGAAGTTGCCGCTCGCGTCGACGTTCAGCGGCTGCGTGCTCTCGCCGTCGTTGAGCTTGCGGGGGGCCGTGAAGCCCTCGCCGGTGATGACGACGGAACCGGTCGGCCCGGGCGTCACGGTGCAGCTCGCGGCGGGGACCGCCGCGCCGGCGGCGGGCGCGAGGAACGCGGCGCCGCCGAGGGCGAACGAGGACGCGACGAGCGATGTGACGGCGACGCGTCGGACGCGTCGAGTGGTGCGTGACATGAGCTGCTCCTGTCGAGGAGAGTCGAGGAGATCGGGTGGGGGAGTGGCGGGGGGGGGGGGGGGGCCCCCCCCCCCCGCCCCCCCCCCCCCCCCGCCGCCCCCCCCCCCCGCCCCCGGCCCCCCGCCGGCGGGGGCCCCCCCCCGGCGGGCGCCCCCCC
>NZ_JBIAQX010000014.1:18753-216675 GCF_042889445.1 Streptomyces sp. NPDC002602
TGCGTGACATGCGCGGCTCGTGTCGTGTTGTGTCGTGGAGAGGGGGGGGGGGTGGGGCGGCGGCTCTGCGAGCCGCCGGCCCCCGGGTCCCCTCTTCCATCGTGCGTCGCCCGCCGCGCGCCGGCGACCGGCGGAGGTCGCGGCCAGGCGTCGGCGGGCGCACCCTGGAAGCAGGGTGATCCTGGAGGTGGTGCAGCATGTCCACGCTCGTCGGATGGCACGTGGAGTTGGAATTCTCCGAAGAGGGACACCGCACGGGTGCGGCGGCCATGGTGAGGCTCGCGGACGGCTCCGAGATGAGGGCGCACGGCTATGCCATGCGCCACCCGTCGGACCCGGATCAACTGCGGGTCGGCGAGGAGATCGCCGGAGCGAGGGCGCTGATGGACCTCGCGGGTCAGATGTTGCAGAAGGCGCACACGGAGATCGACGAGGCCACGGGACGACACTCGTACCCGCTCAACCGTTGACGGCGCTCAACCGCTGACCTGACCCCGCCCCGGCGTGCGCGCCGGGGCGGGGTCAGGGCGCGCAGCGCCCCTTCCGGCGGGCCGCGCCGCTGGGCGCCGCCGCGCACCGCGTACTGCCAGGTCAGACGGCCTGGGAGGCCGCCGCCGAGAACCAGGAGGGCCGGCCCGTCGCCCTGGGCGTACGAGAGCACCGGCCCGCGCGGGTCGCCGCGCCCGGGTACGTCGGCGAGTTCGGCGGGCCGCGCAGGGGCGGCCCGCCGGGCGATCCGTACGGCCTCGCGCACCACGATGGCCCGTACCCGGCCGTACAGGGTCTCCGGGTCCCGGAGTGAGCGCAGGGCCGCAGGGCCGTGAAGGCGGCGATCAGCGCCTCCGGGGTGGCGTCCGGGGCCGTCGAGGAGCCCGGTCGCCCAGCCCAGGCGGTCGCCCAGCCCAGGCCCGCGAGGCCGCGTACGGCGAGTCCGGCGGCGGGGGTGACGGCGGCGGCGGTGAGCAGGCGGGTGGCCGGGCAGCCCCGGCCGCGGGAGTGGGCGAGGACGGCGGTGGCGCCGGTCAGGGTGATGGCGGCCGGCGGCGGCACGACGGGCGGGCCGAAGGGCACCTCCGTGCCGAGCACGGCGAGCGACAGGGTGCGCTCGTCGGCGGCGGGCCAGGTGGCGTCGGTGGCCCAGTACGGGTGTGCCAGGCCGTCGACGGTCGGCAGGGCGGCCAGCGCGGTGCCGGTGTGGTGTCGGGCGGTGACGTTCATGCGTGCTCCCCCGGGGGTGGTGAATGCCAACACCCCGAGGAGGAGGCCGAGGAGGGGAACGTTCCCGTGGGCCGCGTCACAGGGTGGTGGCGGCCCGAGGGTGTTCCGGTTCTAGTCGCGGACCCAGTCGGTCAGACGGGTCCAGGTGTGCGGGGCGAGGGTCAGGGTGGGACCGTGCGCCACCTTGGAGTCCCGCACGTGCACCTGGCCGGCGGCGCAGGAGCAGGTGGCCACCTCGACGCACTGGCCACCCTCGTCGCTACTGTGGCTTGACTTGCGCCAGGCGACGGCGACTTCGAGGCAGGCGCCGCCCTCGCTGCCGCTGTAGCTGGACTTGAACCACGCGAGTTCGGTGCTCATCGCTCTCCTAGCAGCCGGTCCAACAGGCCCCTCGTCTCATCGAAGTTGAGGGCCTGGGATCGCAGCATCGCATACTTCTGGGTGAGGATGCTGACCTCGTTCGGGTCGCGCACGAGGATGCTGCCGCGCTGGGTTTCGGAGTACGCGAGGTGTTGGTGCTCGGGGGTCTCCAGCAGGGTGAATGGACCTGCGAGGCCCGCGTGGGCGGTGATGCCCAGGGGCAGCACCTGGAGGGCGATGCCCGGCCGATCGGCGCAGGCGAGCAGGTGCCGCACCTGCTCGCGGTGGACCGCGTCACCGCCGATCCGGTCGCGCAGGGCGGCCTCCCAGATCACGAAGCTGAGCGTGGGCGGGGCCGGGCGGCGCAGTATCACCTGTCGTTTGATGCGGCGGGCGGTCTGCAACTCGATCCAGTCCTCGCCGTGGTACGGCACGCGGCAGCCGAGGACGGACCGCGCGTACTCCTCGGTCTGGAGCAGCCCCGGCACGGTCAGCGTGTCGTACCAGGACAGGGCGAGCGCCTCCAGCTCGCGTTCCATGTACTCCTCGGCCCACGGCGGGATGCTGTCGACCTCGGGCATCTTGTTCGCGGCGACCGTCAGCATCCCGGGCAGGCCCAGGATCCGGTCCATCCGCTCGGCGACATCGGGCATCAGGACACGGCGGCCCTGCTCGATGGAGGCCAGCGTCTCGATGTCCAGGGGCACTTCCAGAGCCAGTGCGCGCTGGGTCAGTCCTTTGGCGAGTCGGGCGGCGGCGACCATCTCGCCGACCATCTTCATCGCGGTCGAATTGGGCCGAGGCCTCTTCCTTGGTGGCATGCAACCGAACTCCCCACCTGCGCCCGAGTGATAGCCGTACCAACCCGTACTCAGTGAGGAGTACGAGTCGGTCGTCTCACTCACGCTAGTCACGCACCGCGACCATCGCCCCGTGAACGTGAATATTCAACCCGCCCTGGTGCGGGAGCGGTTCTATCCGCGCAGCCGACAAACCGTGCGTACGACAAGGGAGTTCCTGGGTGAGACGCTCGACGCGTGGGAGGTGACGGCCCGCCGGGACGACCTGTTGCTCTGCGTGAGTGAGCTGGCCACCAATGCCCTGCTGCACGGCGTGCCGCCCGGCCGGGGCTATCGGCTGCGGCTGTTGCGCTTCGAGGGCGCGGTCCGGATCGAGGTGCACGACAGCGGGGGCGGGCGGCCCCGGATCGAGGACCGGGACGTGCGCGTGGAGGGGGGCCGGGGGCTGCTGCTGGTCGCGGCGCTCGCGGACCGGTGGGGGGTCGTGCCGTGCGTGCCCGGGAAGGTGGTGTGGTGCGAGTACGACACGTGAGGAACCCCCGCGGCCCGTGGCGGGCGGCGGGGGTTCCTCGTACGGCGGGTGCGCGTGGGTGCGTGCCTGTGCGTGCGGGTCAGGCGGTGGGGCGGCGACGGCGGCCGGTGCCGGCCACCAGGGCGGCGCCCATCGCCAGGGCCACGCCGCCGGCGCCGAGGGCCCAACTGGTGGCGGGGGAGCTGCCGGTGGCGGCGAGTTCGCCGCCGGCTCCGCCGCCGTTGCCGCCGTTGCCGCCGGGGTTCTGGTTGATCGGCTTGGAGTCGCCGTCGGTGGTGTGCTCGTTGCCGTTGCCGTTGCCGTTGCCGTTGCCGTTGCCGTTGCCGTTGCCCGTGCCCGTTCCGGTGCCCGTGCCCGCCTTCTTGATCTTCGTCAGGATGCCGTCGGAGTGGGACTCGGCGAACTCCCCGGTGTCCTCGTTCACCGTGGCCCAGCCGGCGACGCCGAGGGTCAGGTCTCCGGTCGGGGCGTCGGCGGAGAAGCGGATGCGTACCTGTACGTCGAAGCTCTTGCCCGCTTCGACCGTACCGCCGGCCAACTCGAAGCCGAAGAAGACGCCGTCCTCGTCGTGGAAGTCCGCCTTGTGCCAGCCCTTCTTGCCCTGGGCGTCCTTGCTGTAGACCTCCAGGGCGATCTGGGAGGACTTCATCGAGACCCAGTCGGGGCGCGCCATGATCAGGGCCAGGTCGAGCTGTCGGAGGCGCTGCTTACCGGTGTTGTCGACGTGGATCGAGAGGTTCTGCCAGTCGGCTCCGGCCGTGAAGCCGCCCTTCGGCACGCCGTTCACGGTGAGCGCGGGGCCCTCGACGGGCATCGGGATCTCTTCGCCGTCCTCCGCACCGGTGATCTTGGCCGTGTACCAGGAGGCGGGGGAGTGGGCGACGCCGGCGGCGGTCGTGCTGGAGCCGTCCGTGTAGATCTCGAAGGGCAGGACGGCGATGTCCGCGGCGAAGCTGACGCGCACGTCGAGGGAGTACTTCGCGTTGGGGGCGATCGAGGGGGTCTGGCCCAGGTCGTACTGGATGCCGGGGCCCATCTCCTCGCTCTGGATCGGCGCGGCGGACTTCCAGGCCGCGCCGCTCTGGCCGGCGGCGCGGTACTCGACCTTGATCTGGGAGGCCTTGAAGCGGCCCTCGAGCTCCATGATCGACAGGTGTGGGACGTAGTTCTTGACGGCGATGTGGCCGCCGTTGTCGACCTTGACGGTCAGGTTGGTCCAGCCGCCCCCGGGCCGGAAGCCGTCCTTCGGGATGCCCTGGACGGTGACCTCCGGGCCCATCAGCATCGAGTCGGGCAGCTCGTCCCCCAGGGGGATCCCGGTCTCGCCCGACTTCTCGCCCTGCGGGGCCTTGGGCGCCTGCGGGGCCTGGGGTGCCTTCGGAGTCTCGGAGGTCTTCGGGGCCGGGGTGGCGGCGGGGGAGCCCGTCGGGGCGGTCGGCGCGACCGGGGCCGGCTTGGCCTGGTTCTGCTGCTGCGCGGCCGGGGCGCCGTCGGTCGCCGGTGCGGCGTCCTCCTTCGGCGCGGTGTCCGGAACGATCACTGCCGGCTGGTCGGCGGCCATGGCCGGCGTGGCGGCGAGAACGGTCGGACCCGCGACGGCGGCAGCCGCGACCAGGGCCATGCGCTTGAGCTTCACTTCGATTTCCCCCCATGTCGGCCACGGACGTTCCGGCCCCGACCCTCAACTGAACATGCTCAGATTAGGGGTCGGAGTGGGCCCCGGGGAGGGCTCCCAGATCACGATTGATCGACATTCAACTTTCTCAAGGTGGCCGAAAAAAGACCCCGCCCCCGGAATCGGACTACCGGGGGCGGGGTCGAGCGCGTACGGGTCGTGCGTACGGGAGTGTCAGAGCTTCTCGGGGGTCCGGATCCCGAGGAGGGCCATGCCCTTGGAGAGGGTGCGGGCGGTCAGGTCCGACAGGAAGAGGCGGTTCTCGCCCACGACCAGCTCGGGCTCCGGCTTCACGACCGGGCACTCGGTGTAGAAGGTCGTGAACAGCGAGGACAACTGGTAGAGGTACGCGGCCACCTTGTGCGGGGCGTACTCCCCGGCGGCCTCCGCGACCAGCTCGCCGAAGTGGTCCAGGTGCAGGCCCAGCGCGCGCTCGGCCGGGGCCAGCTCCAGCTCCGGGTGCGCGACCGGGGAACGGTCGCCCGCCTTGCGCAGGATGGACTTGATCCGGGCGTACGCGTACTGGAGGTACACGGAGGTGTCGCCGGTGAGCGAGACCATCTGGTCCAGGTCGAACTTGTAGTCGCGGGCGGCGGAGGTGGAGAGGTCCGCGTACTTGACCGCGCCGATGCCGACCTGGAGGCCGTTCTCGACGATCTCCTCCTCGGTGAGGAGGCCCCGGTCGGCGTCCTTCTCCCGGACGACGGTGGTCGCCCGCTCGACGGCCTCGTCCAGCAGGTCCACCAGCCGCACCGTCTCGCCCTCACGGGTCTTGAACGGCTTGCCGTCCTTGCCGAGGACGGTGCCGAAGGCCAACTGCACGGCCTTGGTGTCCTCGTTCAGCCAGCCGGCGCGGCGGGCGGTCTCGAAGACCATCTTGAAGTGCAGGGACTGACGGGCGTCGACCACGTAGAGGAGCGTGGTCGCGTTCAGCCCGCCCACCCGGTCGCGGATCGCGGAGAGGTCGGTGGCGGCGTAGCCGAAGCCGCCGTCCGACTTCTGGACGATCAGCGGGGTCGGGTTGCCGTCCGGGCCCTTGACGTCGTCGAAGAAGACGCAGAGCGCGCCGTTGGAGCGGACGGCGACGCCCGAGTCCTCCAGCAGCTTGCAGGTCTCCACGAGCATGTCGTTGTAGCCGGACTCGCCGACCACGTCGGGGTCCTGGATGTCCATGTCCAGCTTGTTGAAGACGGAGTAGAAGTAGATCTTCGACTCGTCCACGAACCGCTGCCACAGGGCGAGGGTCTCCGGCTCGCCGGCCTGGAGGTCGACGACCCGGGCGCGGGCGCGCGTCTTGAACTCCTCGTCGGAGTCGAAGAGGGCGCGCGAGGCCTTGTAGAGCCGGTTCAGGTTGGACATGGCCTCCTCGCCGGAGGCCTCCTCGTCCGACTTGTGGTCCAGCTCGTGCGGGTGCTCCATCAGGTACTGGATGAGCATGCCGAACTGGGTGCCCCAGTCGCCGATGTGGTGCCGGCGGACGACCTTCTCGCCCGTGAACTCCAGGATCTCGACCATCGCGGCGCCGATCACGGCGGACCGCAGGTGACCGACGTGCATCTCCTTGGCGACGTTCGGCTGGGCGTAGTCGATCACCGTGGTGCCCGGGTGCTCGGCGAGCGGCACGCCGAGGCGGTCGTCGCCGGCCCGCGCGGCGAGGGTCTCGATGATCGCCTTGTCGGTGATCGTGATGTTGAGGAAGCCGGGGCCCGAGACCTCGATCTCCTTGATCAGGTCACCCGTCGGGATGCCCTCGACCACGGTCGTCGCCAGCTCGCGCGGGTTGGCCTTGGCCTTCTTCGCGAGCGCCAGGATGCCGTTGGCCTGGAAGTCGGCCCGGTCGCTTCGTCGCAGCAGCGGGTCGGCGCCACCGGCCTCCGGCAGGGCCGAGGCGAGGGCGTCCGCGACGCGCTGATTGACGGAAGAAGCGAGGGAAGGGACCGAGGCCATGAGCTGCCGTTCCTGTGAGGTTGTGCCGGTGGGTGCACTTGGTTGTTCCGACAAGTGCCGAGTATCCCACGCGCGGCCTTTCGCTTTCGCGGGATATCGGGTGCGGGGAGCAACCTCGGAGCGGCCCGTTCCGTCTGGGAGAATGGCGAAGCCAGCATTCGAGTAGAAGGACGTGTCGTGGCTCAGAGCAGCACCGAGACCGACTGGGTCTCCCGTTTCGCGGACGAGGTCATCGCCGAGGCGGAGCGCCGAGCACCCGGCAAACCTGTCGTCGTCGCGTCCGGACTCTCCCCTTCCGGCCCGATCCACCTGGGCAACCTCCGCGAGGTCATGACCCCGCACCTGGTCGCGGACGAGATCCGCCGCCGGGGCATCGAGGTCCGCCACCTGATCTCGTGGGACGACTACGACCGCTACCGGAAGGTGCCGGCCGGCGTCCCCGGCGTCGACGAGACGTGGGCCGCGCACATCGGCAAGCCGCTGACCGCCGTCCCCGCCCCGGCCGGGTCCGCGTACGGCAGCTGGGCCGAGCACTTCAAGGCCGCGATGGTCGAGGCGCTCGCCGAGATGGGCGTCGAGTACGACCCGATCAGCCAGACCGAGCAGTACACCAACGGTGTGTACCGCGAGCAGGTCCTGCACGCGATGAAGCACCGCGGTGACATCGACGCCGTGCTCGACCAGTACCGCACCAAGCAGAAGCCGGGCGGCAAGAAGCCCCAGCAGAAGCAGGTCGACGAGGCCGAGCTGGAGGCCGCCGAGGGCTCCGGCGCGGCCGCCGAGGACGACGGCAGCAGCGCCGAGGGCGGGTACTTCCCGTACAAGCCCTACTGCGCTCAGTGCGGCAAGGACTTCACCACGGTCACGTCCTACAACGACGAGACCACGGAGCTGACCTACGTCTGCACCGAGGACGAGTTCAGCGAGACGGTCAAGCTCAGCGAGTTCAACCGCGGCAAGCTGGTGTGGAAGGTCGACTGGCCGATGCGCTGGGCCTACGAGGGCGTGATCTTCGAGCCCTCGGGCGTCGACCACTCCTCGCCCGGCTCGTCGTTCCAGGTCGGCGGGCAGATCGTGCACATCTTCGGCGGCGAGCAGCCGATCGGTCCGATGTACGCGTTCGTCGGCATCAGCGGCATGGCCAAGATGTCCTCCTCGAAGGGTGGCGTCCCGACGCCCTCCGACGCGCTGAAGATCATGGAGCCGCAGCTGCTGCGCTGGCTGTACGCGCGCCGCAAGCCGAACCAGTCCTTCAAGATCGCCTTCGACCAGGAGATCCAGCGGCTCTACGACGAGTGGGACAAGCTGGAGTCCAAGGTCGCCGACGGCTCCGTGCTGCCGGCCGACGCGGCCGCGCACACCCGCGCGGTCCGCACCGCGGAGGGTGAACTGCCGCGCACCCCGCGGCCGATGGCGTACCGGACGCTCGCGTCCGTCGTCGACATCACCGCCGGGCACGACGAGCAGACCCTGCGCATCCTGTCCGACCTGGACCCGACGTCGCCGCTGACCTCGCTCGACGAGGTACGGCCGCGTCTGGACCGCGCCGAGAACTGGATCACCACCCAGGTCCCGGCCGACCAGCGCACGCTGGTCCGCGAGGAGCCCGACACCGAGCTGCTGTCCTCGCTGGACGAGGAGGGCCGCGAGTCCCTGCGGCTGCTGGTCGACGGGCTCGACTCGCACTGGTCGCTGGACGGGCTCACCACCCTGGTCTACGGCGTGCCGAAGGTCATGGCCGGCCTGGAGCCCGACGCCAAGCCGACGCCGGAACTCAAGGTCGCGCAGCGGACGTTCTTCGCCCTGCTCTACCGGCTGCTCGTGACCCGGGAGACCGGGCCGCGCCTGCCCACGCTGCTGCTGGCGGTCGGGGCGGACCGGGTGCGCAAGCTGCTGGCCGTCTGAGGCGGCCGAACCCGCCGAGGCACCGCGTACGACGCGCGAGGGCCCGCACCCCCTGGGGGGTGCGGGCCCTCGCGCGTGCGGTGCGGGTGCTGCCGGTGGTGCCTGCGGCGTTGCGGTGCCGGCCGTTTCCTTCGGGCTCGGGGCTCGGGGCTTCGGGCTCCGGGTTGCGGGCTCCGGGTTACGCGATGTGCTCGTTCTCCAGGTCGCGCTGGTAGCGCTGCTTCAGCTCCGGCATGAGCCGCCGGATCATCGAGGCGCTGCGCGGGTGCACGATGCCGTGCCGGTCCGAGAGGTGTATGTCGACCTGCTCGGGCGTGGGGAACTGGGAGAACTCGTCGAGGTAGGCGCGGAAGACCTCGTACGCCGCCTCCGCGAACTTCGCCTCGTCGACCTGGGCGTCGTCGGTGTCGGTGTCGGCGTAGATGTCGGTGTCGGCTTGAGAGGCCGCGGCCTCCTGGGCGCGGGGGGCCGGGATCGGCAGCTCCTGCTGCTCGGGCCGCCGCTGCTCCTCCGGGCCGGTCGGGGGCATCACCGGGATCGGCTCCAGCCCCTCCACGTACTGCGGGTTGTAGCCACCCTCGTACGCGGCCTGCGGGGCCAGCGGCGCGGCGAACCACGCGCTGTTGTGCGCCGCCGGCATGGCCGTCGGATCCACCGCGAAGGGCGCCGGGCCTTGGAACACCGGTCCGGCCTCGGCGGGGCCGGGCTGCACGGGCTCGGGCTGTACGGGCTCGGGCTGTACGGGGCCGGGCTGTGCGGGGCCGGGCTGTGCGGGCTGCGGTGGTGGTGCCTGTACGGGGGCCGCGGCCTGCTCGGGCGCGGGCGCCGGGGCGGGCGTGGGCGTGGCGGACGGTTGGAGGCGCGCCGTCGCGGCCGTGAGCGCGGGGGTCTCCGCCAGGGCCTGGGCGGCCTGGACCTCGGGGAGGGCCGTCGCGCCGGGAGCCGCCGGGGGCAGCAGCACCGGGTCGATGCCCGCCGCCGCCAGTCCCTCCGGGGCGGTCTGCGCCAGCGGCACCCCGATGCGGGCCAGCCTGAGCGGCATCAGCGCCTCGACGGGGGCCTTGCGGCGCCAGGCCCGCCCGTACCGGGCCTGGAGGCGCGCCTGGTAGATCAACCGGTCCTGCTCCATGCCGACGGCCTGCTCGTAGGAGCGCAGCTCCCACAGCTTCATGCGGCGCCACAACTTGAAGGTGGGGAGGGGCGACAGCAGCCAGCGGGTGATCCGCACGCCCTCCATGTGCCGGTCCGCGGTGATGTCCGCGATCCGACCCACCGCGTGCCGGGCCGCCTCGACGGTGACCACGAACAGGATCGGGATCACGGCGTGCATGCCCACGCCGAGCGGATCCGGCCAGGCCGCCGCGCCGTTGAACGCGATCGTCGCCGCCGTCAGCAGCCACGCGGTCTGGCGCAGCAACGGGAACGGGATCCGTATCCACGTCAGCAACAGGTCCAGCGCCAACAGCACGCAGATGCCCATGTCGATGCCTATGGGGAACACGAGCGAGAAGCTGCCGAAGCCCTTCTGCAGCGCCAGCGCGCGCACCGCGGCGTACGAGCCCGCGAAACCGATCCCCGCGATGACCACGGCACCGGCGACCACGACACCGATCAATATGCGGTGCGTGCGAGTCAGCTGCATCGCGGCCACCCGCGATCCCCTCCCCTTGACGAGCTATGGCAGGCACAGAGTACGGGTGGCGCGCGGATGACCGGCTGTCAGCCCCACGTCCGTCCCCGACCCCGTCCCCACGGTCATCCTCGCGGTCAGCTCTCCTGGGTGGCCTGCGCGGACGGCGACTGCTCGGGAGCCTTGGACGGCTCGCCCGACTTCGAGGGCTCCGCGGACGGCTTCGCGGACGGCTTCGCGGCCGGGGCGTTCTTGCCCGCGGCGTCGACCGAGGCCACGATCTCGCGGGCCGCGACGGTCGCGTCCTCGAGCAGCTTGGCGCGGTCCGGGGCGGCGGCGCCCTCGTACGCGGCACCGTTGTAGTCGAGGGTGACCACGACGTTCTGGGCGCGGACCAGAATGGTGTTGTTGAGGAACTCGACGTCCTTCTTCAGGTTGTAGGCCACCGAGGTGCCCTCGTCGCCGATCCCGCCGGCCGGCTCCGTCTTGAGTTCCTGCGCGCCCTCGGAGGCCTTCGCGGCCTCCACCTGCTTCTTGTACTGCTCCGCGGCGCGCTTGTTGCCGCTGCCGAGGGAGGCGTGCGAGTCGTAGCGGACCAGGGAGATCGAGAGCCAGTGGTACTGCGAGCCCTTCAGGCCGTCCTCGTCCAGGCCGTTCCAGGAGCAGCTGGCGCGGGTGGACAGGTCGTTCGACTTGGTGGCCGCGCCGTCCTTGTCCTTCGCCTCCGGGACGAGCGTCTCGATGGTCTTCGCCTGTATCGCCTTGCAGGGGTCGGGCAGTGAGAGGTACGCCACCTTCTCCAGGGTGGCCGAGGCCTTCGGGGTCGGCTTCGAGGACGAGGAGGAGTCGGACTTCTTCTTGGCGCTGTCCGAGCCCGAGTCCTTGCCCGAATCGGAGGAGCAGCCGGCGACGGTGAGGATCATCGGGACTGCTGCGCAGGCGAGGACTCGGGTGAGGCGCGAGGCTGATCGGTGCATGGTTCCTTCAGTCGTTGAGGCTCTTCTTGGGGGCGCATTGCGGGCGCGGGACGCGAGCAACGGTAGCTCGACCCGGCGTCCGCCTGCTGTGCGCGCCGTCACGCGGGACCCGTACGCCCCCGGCGGCGGGCCGGGTCAGTCGTTGAAACGCTCGACCAGGGCCTGCGCCAACTGGCGCACGCTGTCCTGGGTTTCCCCGCTCGGGGGGACGACGGCGGGGAGGGCGGGCTGGACGCTGTACTCGATGGTCACGATGACGTTCGAGGTACGGAACACGAGGCGCACGGTCCGGGCCCGGGCGGCCGTGGCGTCGGGGGTGCCGAGCTTGTCCTCGACGTACGCCTCGGTGCCGAGGCCCTCCAGCACGCGGGAGCCCAGCTCGGGGGCCGCGGTGGGCGAGGGGCTGCCGGACGGGCTGCCGGACGGCGTACCGCCGGGAGTGCCGGAGGGGCTCGTACCGGGGGCGCTCGGGGTGCTGCTCGGAGGGGCGCTCGGGGGGGCGCTCGGGGCCGGGCTCCCGGTGGCCGGGGGCGCGATGGGGGAATTGGGCGCGGGCGCCGTCGAGGAGCCCGGGGTGGGGCTGCCCGTGGGCCCGGGGAAGGGCAGGTGGGCTTCGGTGAGGCGCCGTACGAACACCTGGCGCGCCTTGTCGTCGTCGCTCGTGGTGGCGCGGTCGTACGAGACCACGCGCTCGAACCCGACCGACAGCAGCAGCCGCTCCTGCGGCGTCTGGGAGTTCCACCGGCAGCCGACGCGCCGGTCGCCGTCGTACGAGGCGTCCGCGACCCCGGCGTACAGCTTCTCCCGCTGCTCGTCGGTGAGGCTCTCGGCGGCGGGCAGCATGGCCTTGAGCCGCTTCGCGTCGATGGCCTTGCAGGGTGCGGGCAGGCTGCGGTACTTCCCCGGTTGGGCGGGCGCCGAGGTGTTGTCGCCGGCCTTCGCGTCGCTGCTGCTCCCGATGCCGTTCCCCTCGGTGCACCCGGTGAGGCCGGTGATGCCGGCCGCGAGTGCGGTGAGCATCGCGATGCCCGACAGGACCGGGCGTCGTACCGCCTTGCGCTGCACGTCCAATGGCTCCCTTCGACCGGCCGGCCGCCCGACGGTCAGGAAAATGCGTTGCCGCGACTTGGGCGCGGATGGAAACAATGTCTATCGCACACGCTGGTGCCGGCGCCGGTCCCAAGTCTGGTTTGGGATGAAGAGCGAGGCTTTTTGCGTATTGATACTTTCCTGTGGTTAACGGGGTTTTGAGGCTGCTATGTCGTATGTAGAGGTGCCCGGGGCGCAGGTCCCGATCCGGATGTGGACGGATCCGGCGTCCGTCGAGGACAGCGCGATGCGTCAGTTGCACAACGTCGCCACCCTTCCGTGGATCAAGGGCCTGGCCGTCATGCCCGACGTCCACTACGGCAAGGGCGCCACGGTCGGCTCGGTCATCGCCATGAAGGACGCGGTGTGTCCGGCGGCGGTGGGCGTCGACATCGGCTGCGGCATGTCCGCGGTCAAGACCTCGTTGACGGCGAACGACCTGCCGGGCGACCTGTCGAAGCTGCGGTCGAAGATCGAGCAGGCGATCCCGGTGGGGACGGGCCTGCACCGGGAACCCGTGGACCCGGACCGGCTGTACGGCTTCTCGGTGCCGGGCTACGAAAGCCTCTGGCAGCGCTTCGACCACCTCGCCGACGCGGTCAAGTTCCGTCGGGAACGTGCCGCGAAGCAGATCGGCACGCTGGGCGCGGGCAACCACTTCATCGAGTTCTGCCTCGACGAGGAGGGCGCGGTCTGGCTGATGCTGCACTCCGGTTCCCGCAACATCGGCAACGAACTCGCCGCCCACCACATGGGCGTGGCCCGTGACCTCGCGCACAACCAGAACCTGGTCGACCGGGACCTCGCGGTGTTCCTCGCGGCCACCCCGGAGATGGACGCGTACCGCAACGACCTCTTCTGGGCGCAGGAGTACGCGAAGTACAACCGTGCCGCGATGATGAGCCTCTTCAAGGAGGTCGTCCGCAAGGAGTTCCGCAAGGCGAAGGTCTCCTTCGAGCAGGAGATCAGCTGCCACCACAACTACGTGGCCGAGGAGCGGTACGACGGCATGGACCTGCTGGTCACGCGGAAGGGCGCGATCCGCGCCGGCAGCGGCGACTTCGGGATCATCCCCGGATCCATGGGAACGGGCTCGTACATCGTGAAGGGACTCGGCAACGAGAAGTCCTTCAACTCCGCCTCGCACGGCGCGGGCCGCAAGATGAGCCGCACCGCGGCGAAGAAGCGGTTCTCGGCGCGGGACCTGGAGGAGCAGACCCGGGGTGTGGAGTGCCGCAAGGACACCGGGGTCGTGGACGAGATCCCCGGGGCCTACAAGTCGATCGAGCAGGTCATCGACCAGCAGACCGACCTGGTCAAGGTGGTGGCCAAGCTCAAGCAGGTCATCTGTGTGAAGGGCTGAGCGCGATGGTCGGGGCCGGCGGTCCGCGGCACGGTGCGAGCGGGGCGGTGGAGATCCGGCGCGCGGGCCCAGGCGACGGGGACGCGCTCGGCGAGATCCACGCCGCGGCGTGGCAGGTGGCCTACGCCCCCTTCTTCGAGCCGGGGTTCGCGGCGCGCGCCGTGGCCGACCGGCGCACGCGGTGGCACCGGCGGGTCGCGGAGGAGGCGGGGGGTGTGGCGCCTGCCGTGGGCGTGGGGTCCGGGGCGGGTGCGGGGTCCGGGGTCGGGTCCGGGGCGGGGGCCGGGTCCGGGGCGGGGTCCGGGGCGGGTGCGGCGGTCACGCTGCTCGCCGTGGTCGACGGCCGCCCCCTGGCCCTGTCCGTGACGCTCCCCTCCGCGAGCCGGCCCGACTTCGCGGAGATCGCCAGCTTCTACGCCCACCCCGACGGCTGGGGCACCGGCGTGGCCGCCGCCCTGATGGACGAGACCCTGCGCCCCCTGCGCGCGCAGGGGTACGCCGGGGTGCACCTGTGGACCCTGCGCGACACCCCGCAGTCCCGCCGCTTCTACGTCAAGTGCGGCTTCGCGGAGTGCGGCACCGCGCGCGCCTTCGACTTCGGGGAGGGCAACCTCCTCGAACAGGTCGAGTACGCGCGTCCGTTGGCGGCGGGTGGGGCGGGCGCGGCGGGCTGAGGCGGGGCCGGCGGGTTGAGGCGGGGGCCGGGGCGACGGCTACGGCTCGCGGTGGACCTTCGTGTTCGAGGCCTGGGCGCGGGGGCGGACCACCAGGAGGTCGATGTTGACGTGGCTGGGGCGGGTCACCGCCCACGTGATGGTGTCGGCCACGTCATCGGCGGAGAGGGGCTCCGCGACGCCGGCGTAGACCTTCTCCGCCTTCTCCGCGTCACCCCGGAAGCGGGTCCTCGCGAACTCCTCGGTCTTGACCATGCCGGGGGCGATCTCGATGACGCGCACGGGCTGCCCGACGATCTCCAGGCGGAGGGTCTCGGCGAGGACGCGGGCGCCGTTCTTGGCGGCGACGTAGCCCGCGCCGCCCTCGTAGGTGGAGTGACCGGCGGTGGAGGAGAGCACGACGACGGTGCCGTCACCGGAGGCGACGAGGGCGGGCAGCAGCGCCTGGGTGACGTGCAGCGTGCCGATGACGTTGACCTCGTACATCGTGCGCCAGTCGGCGGGGTCGCCGGTGGCGACGGGCTCGGCCCCGAGGGCTCCGCCGGCGTTGTTCACGATCACGTCGCAGCGCTCCAGCGAGGCGGCGAAGGCGTCGACGGCGGCTCGGTCGGTGACATCGAGCGCGTACGCGGTGGCCTGGTGACCGGCCTCGGTCAGCTCGGCGGCGAGGGCCTCGATGCGGTCCTTGCGGCGGGCGGTGAGAACGACGTGGTAGCCGGCTGCGGCGAGCTGCCGGGCGGTGGCCGCACCGATTCCGCTGCTCGCGCCGGTGACTACGGCGGTTCGGGTGGCCGTGCTCATGGGCGGGGCTCCTCGTTCGATCGTGGGCGTGTCGTGCGTGGTGCGTGGTGCGTTGCGGGTCGTGCGTGGTGCGTCGTGCGTTGCGGGTCGTGCGTTGCGTGTCGCGCGTCGCGGGTGGTGCGTCTTGTTTCTCGGGTCGTGCGTTCGTCGTGCGTACGGACGATTCCCCGCCAGCATAGGCGGCCGGGTGGATGCCGCCGGTCGGCCCCGGGAGCGGGTGGGCACGCCCACTTTCGTGTGATGGTCCGACCGGTCGAGCCGTGGGCCCATTAGCGTCCGCGCGAGGAGGTGGTGTCGGTGCGCCGTGGTGCCGTACGAAGTGTGGTGATGGCGGGCTTGCTGCTGCTCGCGGGCGTCGGAGGCGCCGGGGGCGCCGGGGCGTCGGCGGGGCCCGAGGCGGATGTGGCGTACCACGGGAGGGTCTCCCTGGGGCACGCGCAGTTGCGGGTCTGGTTGGTCCCGGAGAACGAGGGACCGTCGGCGCTGCCCAATGCCACGGTGCGGATCCGGCTCTCGACCGACCTCGCGGATCGGCAGGAGC
This sequence comes from Streptomyces sp. NPDC002602, assembly GCF_042889445.1. Taxonomy (NCBI): domain Bacteria; kingdom Bacillati; phylum Actinomycetota; class Actinomycetes; order Kitasatosporales; family Streptomycetaceae; genus Streptomyces; species Streptomyces sp. NPDC002602. Next base: position 34,266 of record NZ_JBIAQX010000014.1, read on the forward strand.
TTGCCGAGGGCTGCGCCCGGGCGGGGCTGCGCGAGGTGGTCTGCGAGACGGGCGCGCTGCCGGAGCACGGCCAGGGTCGACACATCGGGCTGCTGCTGGCGCTGCGCGAGCCGGTGCCGGAGGTGGTGTTGCGGGTCGATACGTATTGGAACGGCGGCGCGACCGACCGGAACCACATGAACAACGAGCACGTGGTGCTGGCGCTGGACACGGGCGACTCGTACGCCTTCTGAGCGGGGCGGCGGGGCGCGGGCCTTCCGGTTCCGGGTCGCGGGCCTCGGGTGGTGGCTTCGTGCTCCTGGCTTCGGGCGCTGCGTACGGAAGCCGTCGCCCGGGGACTTCCGCCCCGGGTGACGGCTTTCGGCTGCGGGCTGTGGCTGCGGGCTGTGGCTGCGGGCTGCGGGCTGCGGATTGTGGGTTGTGGCTGCGGGGCGTGGGCTATGGCTTGTGGTTTCCGGCTTCGGGTCCGGGGAGCAGCCAGTGGGCGGTGGCCGCAGCGATCTCGGAGTCCGAGGCGTGCTCGGCACTCCAGGCCAGGTATCCGTCGGGGCGCACGAGAACGCAGGCCGTACGGTCGTCCGCCCGCCACTGGTGGTGGGCCAGGGGCGCTCCGGGCGGGGTGGCCCGGCCGGGCGGGGTGACGAGGACGAAGCCGCCGGCGCGCAGGGCCTCGTACAGCCGCAGGCCCCCGGCGAGCGGCAGGTCGGGCGCGCGCCGGCCCGCGAGCGTGGGACGGCGCACGCCGGCGGGCGGCGCATAGGCGATGCCGATACCGGAGATCGTGGCGAGGGCGCGGTCCTGGGCGGGTCCGACCCGGGCGAGGACACCCGTGGCGAGCCTGCGGGCGGTGCGCAGGACGGGGCCGCCGACCATGACGGTGCGGACGAGGGCCCCGCTGACGCGCAGGACGCGGCGTCCGACGGGGTGGCGCTCGCGGTGGTAGCTGTCGAGGAGGGCCTCGGGGTCGGGGGCCTGCCCGTGGAGGACGGCGGCGAGCTTCCAGGAGAGGTTGGCGGCGTCCTGCAGGCCGGTGTTCATGCCGAGGCCGCCGGCGGGGGAGTGGACGTGGGCGGCGTCGCCGGCGAGGAAGACGCGACCGACGCGGTACCGGGGGACCTGGCGTTCGTCGCTCTGGAAGCGCGACATCCAGCGGGGGTCGTGCATGCCGTGGTCGGTGCCGAGGGCCTGGCGGGTGATGTCGCGCACCTCGTCGAGGTCGACGGGGCTGATGGAGCTGACGGGGTCGACGGGGCTTACGGGGTCGACGGGGCTGACGGGGCTGACGTGGGTATCGGGGGCGGCGGGGGTGTGGGACGCGGCCGGGGTGTCGTGGCGCCAGGCGATGGCGCGGTACCAGCCGTCGCCGAAGGGGACGAGGAAGGCGAAGGCGTCGGCGGTGCCGTTGGCGGTGAGGACGTCCTGCGGCGGGTCGGTGAGGCGGACGTCGGCCAGGACCATCGAGCGGACGACGGCCGCCTTGCCGGGGAAGGGCAGGCCGAGGGCTTCGCGGAGGGTGGAGCGGACCCCGTCGGCGCCCACCGCGTGGCGGGCGTGGATCACCTGGGTGGGGTGGACCGGTTCGTCCGTCGGGTGGACCGTGTCCGTCGAGCCGGCGGCGTCCGTGGGGTGCCCGGTCGTGGTGAGGGTGAGCGTGACGGTGTCGCGGTCCTGCTGGAGGCCGGTGATCCGACAGTCGTACCGGATGTGCACACCTGTGGACAGAGCGCGACGCTCCAGGAGTTTCTCTGTCTCATATTGGGGGGTGATGAGCACGAAGGGGTAGCGGGAGCGCAGGCGTTGGAGGGAGAGGGGCATGCCACCGAAGGGGCGTACGCGGTCGATCCGTCGGCCGGTGGAGACGAGTTCGTCGGCGAGGCCGCGCGCGTCGAGGAGTTCGAGGGTGCGCGCGTGGACGGCGAATGCGCGGGTGAGGTTGGCGGCGGTGCGGGGGCGTTGCTCGACGAGGGTGACGGAGAGTCCGGTGGCGGCGAGGTCACCGGCGAGCAGGAGCCCGGTGGGGCCGGCGCCGACGACGACCACGTCGACGATGTCCTTGGCGGCAGCGTCTGTCATGCCCCGGCAGTCTGCCGGCCGGGGGCCTCCGTGGAGCTGATCCAGGCCATCGTTTCGGGTCTTGTCGCCCGGCAGAATTCGAGCGGCCGGCCCGGGGGTGGTCACGAAGTGGCGCCGGCGTCCGCAGGCGAGGCGGGACTTTGCGGACACCTCAAGGGCCGTCCCGCAATCCCTGGCGGGCGCACGACGCCGGCCACGGCGCCTCGCCGCGTTGTCGGAACACCCGAATGCGCCCAGTGTGAGGACGTCCCTCCGCCGTGCGACGCACCGCGCCGACGCCGTGCGCCGATCCACCGGGGATTGCGGGACAGTCCTCAGGCGTTGGCGTCGTCGCCGAATTCCGCGAGCGCTTCGTCGACGATTCGTTCCAGGCGCGCGTGGTGGGCGCCTCGCCAGTAGACGCGCTCGCAGTCGGCGCACTGGGCGAAGACGTCGTAGGAGCGCTGCGTGCCGTGTTCGAGGCGATCGCCCACGCTGTCCTTGTCGGCCGCTCGCAGGGGGCCGTTGCAGGCGGTGCAGCGGGTCCAGGGCGTGAGCGTCGGGGCGAATCGGCTGAGGATGTCGCGCAGTTGCTCGTCGGGGTTGTCGCTGTACACGTACGCCCCCGCGAAGATCTCGCGGCGGCGGAGCAGGCCTCGGTCACGGGAGAGCAGTACGCGTCGCTCGGCGGCGGAGCGGGTGGCGAGGGCCGGGTCGCCGATGTCCTCGTTCTCGTAGGCGGTGTCGACACCGAGGAGGCGCAGTCGGCGGGCGAGGGTGCCGAGGTGCACGTCGAGGAGGAAACGGAGGGGAGTGTCGGGCAGGCCCTGCGCGATCTGTTGGGGGCGGTCGACGGCGAAGACCTCGACGGACTCGCCCTCCCGGGGCACGTGGGAGACGGGCACTTCCTGCCCGTCGACGAGGATCCGGCCGACCTCGGTGAGCGGGACGCCGGCCGATTCGACGACGTGGCCGAGGCTGGAGGCGCCGTCGGTGGTCGTCGGCACGCGTGCGGCGCGCCGGCTCGGCGGGGCGAACACGTGCAGTTCAGGGGCGAGGGTGAGCTGAATCCCGGGTCCGTTCACAGGGTCAGCATGCCATCGGCCGGATGGGGGTGCGGCGGAATTACGCGGTGGCGGGTGACGTGGTGGCGGCGGCCTCGTCACGGGCCCGCGCCCGGCCCCGCGACGGCCCGGAGCCCGGGTGGCGGGGCCAGGGCCGCGCCTCGCCGAGGGCGCTGCCTACGGCCGCCGTGCCTCGCCGTGCCTCGCCGTGCGGGGAAGGTGCTGCCCGCGCCGGGCCCCGCGACGGCCCGGGGCCCGGGTGGCGGGTCCCAGGCCGCGCCTTGCCGTGCGGGGAGGGCGCTGCCTACGCCTGCCGTGCCTTGCCGTCCGGGGAAGGTGCTGCCCGCGCCCGCCGCGCCTTGCCGCGCGGGGAAGGCGCTGCCCGCGCCCGGCCCCGCGACGGCCCGGAGCCCGGGTGGCGGGGCCCGGGTCGCGCCTTGCCGTGCGGGGAGGGCGCTGTCCACGCCCGCCGCGCCTTGCCGTGCGGGGAGGGTGCTGCCTACGCCCGCCGTGCCTTGCCGTGGGTGGATGGCCGGTCGGTGCTCTGTCCGTGACCTCGGTCACAGTCGGCCCGCCCGGGGTGGTCAGGGCCAGACGAGGCAGTACGGCTGGTGGCCCGCTTCGTGGAGGCGGTGGGAGAAGTCCTGCCACTCGTGGAGGAGCTGGTAGACGTTGAACGCGTCACGCGGGCCGCCGCGGTCCGGGACGGTGGACCAGATGAAGGCGGCCGCGCCGACCGTCTCCTCGCCCACGCCGCGCAGCGGGTCGACCACCGTCATCGGCAGCTTGACCACGGCGTAGTCGGGGTGGAGGACGACCAGTTCGAGCGGAGGCACCTTGTGCAGCGGTATGCCCTCGATGCCGGTGAGGACCATCGCCGCGACCGTCTCCGGCTTGATCTTGGTGAACAGGCCGCCCATGCCGAGCTCGTCGCCGCCCAGTTCCTCGGGACGCATGGTCACCGGGACCCGGGCCGCGGTCGCGCCGTCGGGGGCGCCGAAGTACTTGTACGTCACGCCCATGCCGCGCCCCCTGGGGAGGCCGTCGGGTGACCGGATGGGGCCTGGTACGGGATCTGCCGCGTCCGCGGCCCGGCGCCGGTGCTTTCCTCGGCGGCGGGCATCACGGGCGCGCTGCGGGTCCAGGCCGTCCGTGCCCTCGCCCGGTCCACCACCGCGTTGCATATCTCCACCCGACTGGTATTGCCTGCCCCGGCCCCGCGGCCCCCGCCACGCAGCCTGATCATCATGGCAGTGACCTCCCCCGGGGCGGCGCGGTGAAACGCCCGTCCGCAAGTCTGTCGCGGCCTCTGAGACCATGGCTGGTGTGAGCTACCCGTATCCGTATGAAGCCCCAGTCTCGCAGAACCTGTTTACGCGCGCGTCCGTTGTGACGCCCGGCGGCGTGAACTCTCCCGTGCGCGCCTTCCGCGCGGTGGGGGGTACGCCCAGGTTCATGGTGTCTGGTACCGGTCCGTATCTGACCGATGCCGACGGCCGCGAGTATGTCGACCTGGTCTGCTCGTGGGGGCCGATGATCCTCGGCCATTCCCACCCGGCCGTGATCGAGGCCGTGCAGGCCGCGGTCGCCCGCGGCACGTCCTTCGGTACGCCCGGTGAGGGCGAGGTGGCGCTGGCGGAGGAGATCGTCGCGCGTGTCGAGCCCGTCGAGCAGGTCCGCCTGGTGTCCTCGGGCACCGAGGCGACCATGTCGGCGATCCGGCTGGCCCGCGGGTTCACCGGTCGAGCCAAGATCGTGAAGTTCGCCGGTTGCTACCACGGTCACGTCGACGCGCTGTTGGCCGCGGCCGGTTCCGGCCTGGCGACCTTCGCCCTTCCCGACACCCCGGGTGTCACGGGCGCGCAGGCCGGGGACACGATCGTGCTCCCGTACAACGACCTCGACGCGGTACGGGCGGCCTTCGCCGCGCACCCCGGCGAGATCGCCTGCGTGATCACCGAGGCGGCGCCCGGCAACATGGGCGTGGTGACGCCGGCCGACGGCTTCAACCAGGGGCTCGCGGACGTGTGTCGGGAGAACGGCGCCCTGTACATCTCGGACGAGGTGATGACCGGCTTCCGCACCTCGCGTGCCGGTTGGTACGGCGTGGACGGGGTCAAGCCCGACCTGATGACCTTCGGCAAGGTCATGGGCGGCGGCTTCCCGGCCGCGGCGTTCGGTGGCCGCGCCGACGTCATGGGCCACCTGGCGCCGGTGGGCCCGGTCTATCAGGCGGGCACCCTGTCCGGGAACCCGATCGCGACCGCCGCCGGTCTGGCGCAACTGCGGCTGTTGGACGACGCGACGTACGAGAAGGTCGACTCGGTCTCCGCCCAGGTTCAGGCGCTGGTCACCGAGGCCTTGAGCAAGGAGGGTGTGGCGCACCGGTTGCAGACCGCCTCCAACATGTTCTCGGTGTTCTTCACCGAGAACGAGGTGAGGAACTACGACGACGCCAAGAAGCAGGAGTCCTTCCGCTTCAACGGCTTCTTCCACTCGATGCTGGCACAGGGCGTCTACCTGCCGCCGTCGGCGTTCGAGTCCTGGTTCGTGTCCAGTGCCCACGACGAGCGGGCCATCGAGCGGATCGCCGCGGCCCTGCCCGCCGCGGCCCGCGCAGCGGCGGAGGCCACCGCATGAGCACCGAGGGAACCAACGAAACGGCCGCGGGCGCCGGGACCACCGGCCCCGCCAACCCCGTCGACATCACCGTCGTGCACCTGATGCGCCACGGTGAGGTGCACAACCCGGACGGTGTGCTCTACGGCCGGCGCGCCGGCTACCACCTCTCCGAGCTGGGCCGGCAGATGGCCGACCGGGTCGCGGAGCACCTCCAGGGCCGGGACATCACGCACGTGGTGGCGTCCCCGTTGGAGCGGGCGCAGGAGACGGCCGCGCCCGTCGCGAAGGTGCACGGTCTGGACCTGGCGACCGACGGCCGGCTGATCGAGGCGGGCAACGTCTTCGAGGGCAAGACCTTCGGCGTGGGGGACGGCGCCCTGCGCAAGCCGGAGAACTGGAAGCACCTGACGAACCCGTTCAAGCCGTCCTGGGGCGAGCCGTACGTGGAGCAGGTGGTGCGGATGATGAGCGCCATCGAGGCCGCGCGCGACGCGGCCCGCGGTCACGAGGCGGTGGCGGTCAGCCACCAACTGCCGATCTGGATCGTGCGCAGCTTCGCGGAGAAGCGTCGGCTGTGGCACGACCCGAGGCGCCGTCAGTGCACGCTGGCGTCGCTGACCTCGTTCACGTACCAGGGCGACAAGCTGGTGTCGGTGGGCTACAGCGAGCCGGCCCGGGATCTGGTGCCGGCGCATCTGCTGGCCGGTGCGAAGCCGGTGAAGGGGAAGTCGAAGGCCTTCGGAGCCTGAGCCTTTCGGGGCCGGTGCTTCGTCGGGGCCGGTGCTTCGTCGGGGTCCGGGCCTCCCTCGGGGGGCTCGGGCCCTTTCGTGTCGGTCCGGGCCGTGCGGGCCGTTCGGGGTTGTCCGGGCCGTTCGTGGGCGGCCGTGACCTCGGCCCACCTCGGCCCGTGACCTCGGCCCACCTCGGCCCGTGACCTCGGCCCACCTCGGCCCGTGACCTCGGCCCACCTCGGCCCGTGACCGCGGCCCGTGACCTCGGACCATGACCTCCCCATGGGTTTCTCTATTTTCATACAAGTCGACCATGGCGCGCCGTGTCCCGACTTCATTCGCCTCTGATTGTCCGTTTGTATGACATTTCATGAGCGATCTGGGCAGGACACGGGACTTCACCCGACGCGGCGCGCTCGGCCTCGGCCTCGGCGCCGTCGCGCTGGGCGTCGGTGGCTGCGGTGGCGGCTCCGGTTCGAGAGACTCCGGGGCGCACCCGGACCCGACCGGCTCCGCGAAACCCGGTCCGCCCGCCGCGAAGCGCATCGGGGACGGCTCCACCGCGGACACCGGCCCCCAGCCCCACCAGCCCCCCGCCCCCGTCCCGCTCCAGCCGGGCGAGACGCCGCCCCAGTTCGTGGTCTTCAGTTGGGACGGTGCGGGCGAGGTCGGCAACGGTCTCTTCCCGCGCTTCCTCAAGGTCGCCAGGGACCACGGCGCGGCCATGACCTTCTTCCTCTCCGGCCTCTATCTCCTGCCGGAGTCCAAGAAGCACCTGTACCGGCCGCCGAACAATCCCGTCGGGGCCTCGGACATCGGCTACCTCAAGGACGAGAACGTCCGCAACACCCTCGGTCACGTGCGCCAGGCCTGGCTCGACGGCCACGAGGTCGGGACGCATTTCAACGGGCACTTCTGCGGCGGCTCCGGTTCCGTCGCCAAGTGGTCGCCGCAGGACTGGCACGACGAGATCGACCAGGCCGTGTCCTTCGTCACGAACTGGCGCACCAACACCGGGTTCACGGATCTCGAACCGCTGCCCTTCGACTACCGCAAGGAACTCGTCGGCGGGCGCACCCCCTGCCTGCTCGGCCAGGACGGCCTGTTGCCCACCGCGCGCGAGCGCGGCTGGCGCTACGACGCGTCCTCGCCCGGCGGTCTCCAGCAGTGGCCGGTGAAGAAGTCGGGCCTGTGGGACCTGCCCCTGCAGTCCCTGCCCTTCCCGGGGCACTCCTTCGAGGTGCTCTCGATGGACTACAACATCCTGGCGAACCAGTCGAAGAACACCACCAAGGGCGTCGCCGCCAACTACCCGGGCTGGCGCACCCAGGCCACCAGTGCCTACCTCGGCGGCTTCCGGCGGGCCTACGAGACCAACCGCGCGCCCCTCTTCATCGGCAACCACTTCGAGGAGTGGAACGGCGGCATCTACATGGACGCCGTCGAGGAGGCCTTGAAGGGCATGGCGGACAAAAAGGACGTAAGGCTCGTCTCCTTCCGGCAGTTCGTCGACTGGCTGGACGTCCAGGACCCCAAGGTCTTGGACCGGCTGCGGGGCCTCGCGCCCGGCCGGTCACCGGCCGGTGGCTGGCGCACGTATCTCACCGGTGCCTGACCGGCGTCCCGGTTCGCCGTCGGGGGGCGTGGAAGATCCGCAAATCGCCCATGCGAAACTTTTCACATGAGCCTTAGCCGCGCCCCCCGTCGCCGCCGCTCGACCAGCGGCCGTGCCATCCTGCTGACCGCGGTGACCCTCGCGAGCGCCCTCACCCTTTCGGCGTGCGGCGACTCGGGCAGCGGCAGCAAACCCTCCGGTTCCGCCGGCGGCAACTACGTGACGGGCCCCGGCGGCATCTCCACCGTCGCCAAGGGGAACCGCGCCGAGGCCCCCAGGCTGGACGGCGAGACCGTGGACGGCGAGACCCTCGACGTCACCTCCCTCAAGGGCAAGGTCGTCGTCCTCAACGTGTGGGGCTCGTGGTGTCCGCCCTGCCGGGCGGAGGCCCCGTACTTCGCGAAGGTGTCCAAGGCCATGGCCGACGGCGGCAAGGACGTCGCCTTCGTCGGACTGAACACCCGCGACAACAGCAAGCAGAACGCCGCCTCCTTCGAGGAGACCTACGGGATCACCTACCCGAGCCTCTACGACCCGGACGGCAAGCTGATGCTCCGCTTCCCCAAGGGCACGCTCAACCCGCAGTCGATCCCCTCCACGATCGTCCTCGACAAGGAGGGCCGGATCGCCGCCCGCACCCTGGTCGCGGTCAACGAGGAGCAACTGCGCTCGATGATCGACCCGCTCCTCGCGGAGAAGTGACCTCGTGGTCTCCGAGCTCCCCCACCTCGTCCTCGCCGCCGAGGCGACCGGCGTGAACACCACCGTCCTCAACGGCGCCCTGCTGCTGGCCCTGCCGCTCTCGCTGTTCGCCGGACTGGTCTCCTTCTTCTCGCCCTGCGTGCTGCCGCTGGTCCCCGGCTACCTGTCCTACGTGACCGGCGTCGGCGGAGCCGACCTCGCCGAGGCCCGGCGTGGACGGATGCTGGCCGGCGCGGGACTGTTCGTCCTCGGCTTCACGGCCGTCTTCGTCTCCACGGGCGCGCTCTTCGGCTACTTCGGGGCGACCCTCGCGAACAACAAGGAACCCATCTCCAGAGCCCTCGGCGCGCTGGTGATACTCCTCGGCTTCTTCTTCATGGGCTGGATCCCCGGGCTGACGATGCGCGAGTTCCGCTTCCACAAGAAGCCGGCCGCGGGGCTGGTCGGCGCACCCCTGCTGGGCGTGCTCTTCGGGGTCGGCTGGACGCCCTGCATGGGGCCGACGCTCGCGGCGGTCAACACGCTCTCCATCGACCAGGCGACCGCGGGCCGCGGCGCGCTGCTGACCGTCGTGTTCTGCCTGGGGCTGGGGCTGCCCTTCATCGTCACCGCGATCGCCTTCCGCAAGGCGCTCGGTGCGTTCGGCTGGGTGAAGAAGCACTATGCATGGGTGATGCGGATCGGCGGCGGCATGCTGATCCTCACCGGCCTGCTGCTCGTCACAGGATGGTGGGGCACGCTCATCACCGACATGCAGGCCTGGACCGACGGCTTCACGGTGGGGATCTGAGGACTACACGGACATGAGTACGACCGACAAGGCGTCCACCGAGGCGCCGCACGAGTCCACCGAGCAGGCCGAGGCCAACGCCGACGCCGCCGCGGGCGCCCAACTGTCCACCGCCCCCCTGGAGGACGGTCCCACCGCCCCCGTCGGCATCGGGGTGATCGGCTGGGCCCGCTGGTTCTGGCGGCAGCTCACCTCCATGCGGGTGGCGCTGATCCTGCTCTTCCTGCTGTCCCTGGGTTCCATCCCGGGCTCCCTGATCCCGCAGACCCAGGTCGACGCGATGAAGGTCGCGGAGTGGAAGCGGACCCACGACTTCTGGGTGCCCGTCGCCGAGAAGCTCCAGCTCTTCGACGTCTACAGCTCGGTGTGGTTCTCCGCGATCTACATCCTGCTGTTCGTGTCGCTGATCGGCTGCATCATCCCGCGCACCTGGCAGTTCGTCGGCCAGCTCACCGGCCGCCCGCCGGGCGCCCCCCGGCGCCTGGACCGGCTGCCCGCGTACGCGACGTGGCGCACGGAGAAGTCCCCGGACGAGGTGCTCTCGTACGCGAAGGACGTGCTCGGCGGCCGTCGCTTCCGCACCGAGGCGGGCCGGGACTCCGTGGCCGCCGAGAAGGGGTACCTGCGCGAGGCCGGCAACCTGGCCTTCCACATCGCCCTGATCTTCATGCTGGTGGCCTTCGCGGTCGGGCAGCTCTACAAGTCCGAGGGCGGCAAGCTCGTCCTGCGCGGCAAGGGCTTCTCGAACACGCTCACCCAGTACGACGACTTCAAGTCCGGCAGCCTCTTCTCCTCGGACAACCTGCCGCCGTTCTCGTTCACCCTGGACCAGTTCGACGCGACGTACGAGAAGACCGGGCCGCAGAAGGGCACCCCGCGCGACTTCAAGGCGTACGTGACCTTCAGCGAGGGCGCGGACGGCAAGCCGGTCAAGTCCGAGATCGAGGTCAACAAGCCGCTGGAGGTCGACGGCTCCAAGATCTTCCTTCTCGGTCACGGCTACGCGCCGGTCATCTCCGTGACCGACCCCAACGGCAAGGTGATCTACAAGGACGCCGTGCCGATGCTGCCCTTCGACGCGAACCTCAGCTCGTCGGGCGCCGTCAAGGTCACCGACGGCTACAAGAACAAGGACGGCAAGGCGGAGCAGCTCGGCTTCAACGCCATGTTCGTGCCCACCTTCGCGGGTGAGGGCAAGGGCACGATGCTCTCGCAGTTCCCGGCCCTGGACTTCCCCGTCCTCGCGCTCAGCGCCTACCACGGCAGCCTCGGCGTGGACTCGGGTCTGCCGCAGAACGTGTACCAGCTGAACACCTCGAAGATGAAGCAGTTCGAGGACGACAAGGGCGAGCTGTTCAAGCAGAAGCTGCTGCCCGGCGAGACGATGACCCTGCCGAACGGCGCGGGCACCGTGAAGTTCGAGAGCGTCGAGCGCTGGGCCACCTTCTCGGTCACCCAGCAGCCGGCCAACGGCCTGGCCCTCGCGGGCGCGGTCGTCGCGATCGGCGGCCTGGCCGCCTCGCTGTTCATCCAGCGCCGCCGGATCTGGGTCCGGGCGGTCACCGGCAAGGACGGCGTCACCGTCGTCGAGATGGCGGGCCTCGGCCGCAGCGAGTCCGCCAAGCTCCCGGAGGAGCTCGCGGTGCTCTCCGCCGCGCTCCACCAGCAGGCGCCCACCGCGCCCGACCAACCTGTCACGGAACCTGTCGAAGGGGAGCGCGGATGATGACGCCGCTCGCAGCCGCAGCAAACGAGAGTCTGGCTGAGCTCAGCAACTACCTGGTCTATTCGTCGATGGCGGTCTACACGCTCGCCTTCCTCGCGCACATCACCGAGTGGACGTTCGGCAGCCGCAGCAAGGTCGCCCGCACGGCAGCCGCGCTGACCACCGCCAAGAGCGCCCAGGCCCCCGCCGTACAGGTGCGGTCCCAGGGCGGCACCGCCGTCCTGGACCGGCCGAAGGTCGTCACCCGGTCCGCTTCCGGCTCGCGCGACGTCCCCGACGGTCCGGGCGCGGCCGGCGGCACCGAGCGGGGAGACCTGTACGGGCGGGTCGCGGTCTCGCTGACCGTGCTCGGCTTCCTCATCGAGGCGGCCGGTGTCGTGACCCGCGCCATGTCGGTGCAGCGGGCCCCCTGGGGCAACATGTACGAGTTCTCGGTGACCTTCTCCACGGTGGCCGTCGGCGCGTACCTGGTGCTGCTCCTGCTGAAGAAGAACGTGCGCTGGCTCGGCCTGATCCTCATCACCACCGTGCTGCTGGACCTGGGCATCGCCACCACGTGGCTGTACACCGACAGCGATCAGTTGGTGCCGGCCCTCCACTCGTACTGGCTGTGGATCCACGTCTCGACCGCCATCTTCTGCGGTGCGGTGTTCTACATCGGCGCGGCCGGCGCGGTGCTGTACCTGTTCCGCGACTCCTACGAGGCCCACCTCGAAGCCGGTCGCACGCCGGGCCGCTTCCGTTCCTCGGTCATGGAGCGGCTGCCCTCGGCGGCCTCGCTCGACAAGTTCTCGTACCGGATCAACGCGGCCGTCTTCCCGCTGTGGACCTTCACCATCGTGGCGGGCGCGATCTGGGCCGGCGACGCCTGGGGCCGCTACTGGGGCTGGGACCCCAAGGAGGTCTGGTCCTTCGTGACGTGGGTGGCGTACGCCTGCTACCTGCACGCCCGGGCCACCGCCGGCTGGAAGGGCCGCAAGGCCGCTTACCTGGCGCTGTTCGCCTTCGCCTGCTGGATCTGGAACTACTACGGCGTGAACATCCTGCTCAGCGGAAAGCACTCGTACGCGGGCGTCTGACGCGGGCGTCTGACGCGGGCGTTCGACGCGGGCGTCTGACGCGGGCGTTCGACCGCACGGGCAAGGCCCGCCGGTGTCACGGCTCATCCGAGCCGCGGCCCCGGCGGGCCTTTCGCTTTCCTCGACGCTTTTCCCGGACGCCGTTCCCCGACGCTTCCCGGACGCCGTTCCCCGACGCCGTTCCCCGACGCCGTTCCCCGACGTCCTTCCCGTCGCCGTTCCCGGACGCCGTCGGTCAGGGGCGGCGGCGTTCACCACACCGGCCGCAGGGCCGGGAGCGGGCCGTCCCCGTGCAGGGCGCGGACGACCCGGGTGAGTTCGCGCCGCAGCGCCGGGAGGTCGGCGGCGCCGGCCAGCTCGGCCTCCAGCTCGTGCATGACCGCGCCGGCGACGCTCAGGTGGTCGTAGGCCGCGCGGGTCAGGACCACGAGCTTGCGGCGGCCGCCCCCGGGGTGCGGCTCGCGCCGTACGTAACCGCGTCGCTCCAGGTCGTCGACCATCTGGCCGGCGGCCTGCTTGGTCACCCCGAGTCGCTCGGCGAGCTCGGTGGCGGTGGCGCCGGGCCCCTTGAGGACTTGGAAGGCCATGCCGTGCAGGGGGCGCAGGTCGCCTTCGCCGACGGCGGTGAGGCGGCGGGTGAACTCGGCCAGCAGGAGCTGGAACCCCATCCCGACGAGGAGGGTCAGCTCGATGCCGGGATCTTCGCTCCCGTGGCCGCGGTGTCCGGGGTCGCCGTTGCCGGCTTCGGTTCTGGTCACGGGATTCATGGTGACACGGGTGAGTCAATCTGCTTTACTCGGAACAGCGAGTAAAGCAGCTTTACTTACCTTGAGAGGACTCCGTCATGCGCGTGATCCACCCGTCCCCCGACCACGTCACCGTCACCCCGAACGCCACGATGACCGGCCACGCCGCCCCCAGCCGGGGCAGCGCCGAACTGAGCACCTGGTACGTCGACATGCCCGCCGGGAGCGCCGGCCCCGAGCACTCCGTCACCCGCGAGCAGGTCTGGACGGTCACCTCGGGCACCCTGGAGGTCACCTCCGGGGGCCGCACCGAGACGGTCGCCGCGGGCCGGACCCTGGTCCTGCCGCCCGACGTGGCCCGCCGCATCAGCTCTCCCGAGCGGTTCGAGGCCCACGTCGCCATGCGCGCCGACGGCATCGTCTCCGTCACCGGTACGGAAGGCACCCGGACCCTGCCCTGGGCCGTCTGACCGGGCAGGGCGGGGTCCGGGTGTCGCCGCCGGGCACTCAGGCCCGTACCGGCTTCGGCTCCGGCCCCGGCTCGGGGGCCCCGGCCGCCGCCCCGGCAGAGGAATCGACCGGAGAGTCGACCGAGCGGTCGCCCGAGCGGCCGGACGCGTCCTCGCCCCCGGGCCCGGCCGCGGTCACCGTCGCGGCTCCGTCGGCGCGTCGCCGGCGCAGGCCCGGTGCGCTGACCGCCGCGGCCGCGAGGACCCCCGCGAACGGCACCAGCAGCGCCGCCCGGTAGCCCGTCAGCGGGTCGGCGTACGCCGAGGCCACGCCGGTCACGGCGGCCAGTCCGACGGCCGCCCCGAACTGGAAGGACGTGTACAGCAGCCCGCCCGCCAGCCCCTGCTCGGACTCCTCGACGCCCTCGGTCGCCACGATCGTCAGCGGTCCGTAGACCAGCGCGAACGCCAACCCCAGCAGGATCAGGCTCGGCAGCATCATCAGGTACGTCCAGTCGGCGCCCAGCGGCAGGAACAGCCCGTACGAGAGCGCCGCCAGCAGGAGCCCGCCGAAGATCAGTCGGCCGTTGCCGAACCGCCCGACCAGCCTCGGCACCAGCGTCGGCGACAGCACGGCGTCGATCCCGATCACGATCATCGCGAAGCTGGTCTCCAGCGTCGACCAGCCGCGCAGCTCCTGGAGGTACAGCACCACCAGGAACTGGAAGCCGAAGAACGCCCCCGAGAACAGCAGCGCCGCGGCGTTGGCCCGCAGCAGCGCCCCGGAGCGCAGGATGCCGAGCCGGATCAACGGCTCCGCCGTCCGCCGCTCCACCAGGGCGAACACGCCCAGCAGGGCGATTCCCGCCGCGGCCGGCCACACCGAGGTCTCCTCCACGCCCCACACCAGCAGCACCACCGCCGCGGTCACCAACACCCCGCCCGGCAGGTCGAGACGCCCCCGGGTGGCCCCGCGCGCCTCACGCGGTACGAGGGCGAGCGCGCCCACCAGGATCAGCGCGGCCAGCGCCACCGGCGCGAAGAACACCCACCGCCACCCGGCGGAGGCCAACAGCCCGCCCGCGACGAGCCCGATGGAGAATCCACCGGCCGCGGTGCCGGAGTACACCAGCAGCGCCTTCTCCCGCTGCGGTCCCTCCTCGAAGCCGGTGGTGATGATCGACAGTCCGGCCGGGGTCATGAAGGCCGCGGCCACCCCGGTGACGAACCGGGCGGCGATCAACTGCCAGCCCTCGGTGGCGAGTCCGCCCAGACCGGAGAAGAGCAGGAAGACGGCCAGCCAGCCGACGAACATCCGCCGCCGCCCGAACAGGTCGGCGGCGCGACCGCCCAACAGCATGAATCCGCCGTAGCCGAGCACGTAGGCGCTCATCACCCACTGGAGTTCGCCGGTCTCCAGACCGAGGTCGGCGCGGATCGAGGGCAGGGCCACGTTCAGCATCGCCACGTCGATGCCTTCGAGGAAGATCGCACCGCACAGGACGAGGAGCACGCCCCAGCGGCGCCTGTCGATTCTGCCGTCGTTGATGTGATCGGACACGGGACAACCTCACAGAACGGAAAGGAAGGAAGGGGCAGTTGCCGGCTCCACCACCTTCGTCCGCCGCCCGAGGGGGAACAACGCCGAAGAGAACAACGTTCGTTCAGCCATGCTTACCGATCGCGACGAGCTCGACTGCTTCCTGATCCTCGCGGAGGAACTGCACTTCGGCCGGACAGCCGACCGGATGCTGCTGTCCCGCGCCCGCGTCAGCCAACTCGTCCAGCGCCTGGAGCGCCGCGTCGGCGCGCCGCTGTTCCTGCGGACCAGCCGCAGCGTCGTCCTCACCGCCCTCGGCGCGCAGTTGCGCACCGACCTGGAACCGCACCACCGGGGGATCGCCGCCGCCCTCGACCGGGCGGCCGCCACCGCCCGCGCCGCCGACGGGGTGCTGCACGTCGGCTTCACCACGCCGCCCGCCGGGGAGGTCGTCCTGCGGGCCGCCGAAGCACTGCGCGTCACCCACCCGGGCCTGGCCGTCGAGGTGTGCGAGGTGCCGCTCTCGGACCCGTACGGGCAGTTGCGCAGCGGTGACTTCGACGTCGCCTTCGCCGAGTTCCCGGTGCGCGAGTCGGACCTGGGGGAGGGGCCGGTGCTGCTCGTCGAGGAGCGGGCGCTCGCCGTGCCGGCGGGGCACCCGCTGGCCGCGCGGGAGTCCCTGTCCATGGAGGACCTGGCGGGGATCGCGCTGCTGAGCATCGGCGGGGACCTGCCGCCGTACCGCCGCGCGTACCTGACCCCCGCGCGCACCCCGGCCGGCCGGCCGATCGGGCGCGGCCCGGAGGTGACGAACATGCAGGAGGCGCTGATGCTGGTCGCCGCGGGCCGGGGCGCGCTGCTCGTCGCCGCGCACGCGGCGACGTACTTCGCCCGCCCGGGAGTCGCGTACGTCCCCTTCTCGGACGCCGAGCCCGCCGGCTACGGCCTGGTCTGGCGCGCGGCCGACAACTCGGGCGCGGTACGGGCCTTCGCGAGCGCGGCGCTCGACACGGTGGGACGGGGCGCGGCGGGCCGAGGGGCCCGGCCGGCCGCGCGGCCCGCGCCCTAGTCCTTGTCCCGGTCCCGGTCCGTGTCCTTCTCGGCGTCCTTCTCCTCGTCCCGCCCCCTGGTGCGGTCCTGCTCCTCGCGCAGCGAGTTCAGGAACTCCGGGTTGTCGTCGGGCGCGACCCACTGCGTGCGGCGGGCCCGGCCGGCGGACGCCCGCCGCTTCTTGCCCGAGTACAGCCAGACGATCGCCCCGACGATCGGGAAGAGCAGGACGATGAGGACCCAGACCACCTTCTGCAGGTGCTTGACCTCCTCCTCCGGCGTGTTCAGACAGTCGATGAAGGCATAGACGGTCAGCGCGACGAGAAGCAGGAACGGCAGATAGCGCAGCACGGTGCGGGACCGACTCCCAGGCAGTGGCGGCGGGGCCGCGTCGGGCCCCGGTGACGCTCCCAGGGTAGAGGGTGGCGGATACTGGGCCCCATGGCTTACGACGATCTCCGCTCGCTGCTCCGGGCTCTGGAGCGGGAGGGCGACCTCAAGCGCATCAAGGCCGAAGTCGACCCGTATCTGGAGATCGGGGAGATCGTGGACAGAGTGAACAAGGCGGGGGGGCCCGCGCTGCTCTTCGAGAACGTCAAGGGCTCGGCGATGCCGCTGGCCATGAACGTCTTCGGCACCGACCGCCGACTCCTGAAGGCCCTCGGCCTGAAGTCGTACGCGGAGATCAGCGAGAAGATCGGCGGACTGCTCAAGCCCGAGCTGCCCCAGGGCTTCATCGGCGTCCGCGAGGCCTTCGGCAAGCTCGGCTCGATGGTGCACGTGCCGCCGCGGAAGGTGAAGGGCGACGCGCCCGTCCAGGAGGTCGTGCTCACCGGCGACGACGTGGACCTGGACCTGCTGCCGGCCCTCTTCACCTGGCCCAAGGACGGCGGGTCCTTCTTCAACCTCGGTCTGACGCACACCAAGCACCCGGAGACGGGCGTGCGCAACCTCGGCCTGTACCGCCTCCAGCGCCACGACAAGCGCACCATCGGCATGCACTGGCAGATCCACAAGGACAGCCGCAACCACTACGCGGTCGCCGCGGCCCGGGGCGAGCGGCTGCCCGTCGCCATCGCCTTCGGGTGCCCGCCGGCCGTGACGTACGCGTCCACCGCGCCGCTGCCCGGCGACATCGACGAGTACCTCTTCGCCGGCTTCGTGGCGGGCAAGCGCATCGAGATGGTCGACTGCAAGACGGTCCCGCTCCAGGTGCCGGCCAACGCCGAGGTCGTCATCGAGGGCTGGTTGGAGCCGGGCGAGATGCTGCCCGAGGGCCCCTTCGGCGACCACACCGGTTTCTACACGCCGCAGGAACCGTTCCCCGCGCTCACGATCGACTGCGTGACGATGCGCAAGCGCCCCCTGCTCCAGTCGATCGTCGTCGGCCGTCCGCCGACCGAGGACGGTCCGCTCGGTCGCGCCACCGAACGCTTCTTCCTGCCCCTGCTCAAGATCATCATGCCGGACATCGTGGACTACCACCTCCCCGAGTCGGGCGGCTTCCACAACTGCGCGATCGTCTCGATCGACAAGAAGTACCCCAAGCACGCGCAGAAGGTCATGCACGCCATCTGGGGTGCCCACATGATGTCGCTGACCAAGCTGATCATCGTGGTGGACAAGGACTGCGACGTCCACGACCTCCACGAGGTCTCCTGGCGGGCCCTGGGCAACACCGACTACTCCCGCGACCTCACCGTCGTCGAAGGACCGGTGGACCACCTGGACCACGCCTCGTACCAGCAGTTCTGGGGCGGCAAGGCCGGTATCGACGCCACCAGGAAACTGCCCGAGGAGGGCTACACCCGCGACGGCGGCTGGCCGGAGATGGTGGAGTCCGACCCGGCGACCGCCGAACGGGTGACACGACGTTGGAAGGAGTACGGCCTGTGAGCCGCTCGGTCAGGATGGACGCGGACAGGGCGCGGGTGTGTGCTCCCCGCGGTAGCGGGGATGATCCGGAGTGCGGACTGTGAGCCCGATCGCTGTGGGCGGACCCGCCCTGTTCCTGGGTGACGACACGCCCTGCGTCGCACTGGTACGCCCCGAACTCGACGTGAACGACCCGGGGCTGCGCCTCGCGGCCGAGCATGCCGGGGTCACCCCCGAGGAGTTCGCCGGGGAGTCCGGTGTCTGGCAGGTCATGGCCGACCGTACGGACGGAGAGGGGCGGACCTTCGAGCTGCCCGAGCTCACCGACCACGAGGCCGCGGTCTTCGCGGACGAGCTGCTGTACGCGCTGACCGGCGCGGGCGACGCCGAACTCGAACTGGCCGACGGCATCATCGTCCTGTCCGTCACCCGCGCCGGTGACGACCGCGTCTCCCTGAGCGCCCGGGTCGTACCGCCGGCCGGCTCCGAGGAGCCGGGGTCGCAGACCGGACCGCTGGACGTGGAGCTCGGCACGCTGGCGGTCGCCGAGGTACGCGAGCACGTCGTCGAGTTCCACCGGAGCGTCGCATGACATCGGCAGCCGAAGGGGTTCTCGGTCCCGGGCCCGCCGCGCCGCAGGTCGGGAAGGTCAAGGCCTTTCTGAGACTCGTACTGATCGAGCACTCGGTCTTCGCGCTGCCCTTCGCCTACATCGCGGCGTTCACCGCGATGTTCCAGCTCGACGGGACCGTGCACTGGGGCAAGCTGCTGCTCGTCACCGTCTGCATGGTGGGCCTGCGGACCTTCGCGATGGCCGCCAACCGCATCATCGACCGGGAGATCGACGCCCGTAACCCGCGCACCGCCGGCCGTGAGCTGGTCACCGGCGCGGTATCGGTCCGTGCGGCCTGGACCGGCGCCGGGATCGCGCTCCTGGTCTTCCTCGGCTCGGCGGCGCTGCTGAACCCGCTGTGTCTGATGCTGGCGCCGCTCGCGGTGGTCCCGATGGTGGTCTACCCGTACGGGAAGCGCTTCACGGACTTCCCGCACGCCATCCTGGGTCTGGCCCAGGCGATCGGGCCGATCGGCGCCTGGCTGGCGATCACCGGCGAGTGGTCCTGGGACGCGGTGATCCTCGGCCTCGCGGTCGGCGTGTGGATCGGCGGCTTCGACCTGATCTTCGGCTGCCAGGACGTGGCGGCCGACCGCGCGGAGGGCGTCCGCTCGGTCCCGGCCCGCTTCGGCATCCCGGCGGCCCTGTGGGGCGCGCGCGGGGCCCACGTGGTGACCACCGCCCTGCTCGCCTGGTACGCGGTGGCGACGGACGCCGGCCCGATCTTCTGGTTCGGTCTGCTGATCGTCGTCGCGGCCTTCGTCTACGAGCACACCATCGTGAAGCCGCACGACCTGTCCCGCCTGAACCGGGCCTTCTTCACGGTGAACGGCTTCATCGGCATCGCGCTGTTCGTCTGCGCGCTGGCGGACCTCGTGGTGCGCGGCCTGACGCTCTAGGCTCCTCCGGGGAGCGCCGGCGGGGGGACGGGGCGGCGGAAGAACACGGCCGTGACCACGCCCGCCACGAGGCCGCAGAGGTGCCCCTGCCAGCTGACCCCGGGGGTCAGGGGCAGGATGCCCGCCAGGACGGTGGCGCCCCAGTAGAGGCCGATCGCCAGTCCCACCGCGATGCCGAGGACCTTGCGTTCGACGAAGCCGCGGACGACGACGTAGCCGAAGAGCCCGAAGACCACGCCGGAGGCGCCGGCGGTGAGGGTGTACGACGGCGAGATCAGCCAGGTGCCGAGGCCGTCGGCCGCGATGATCAGGGCGCAGACGGCCAGGAAGCGACGGATGCCCCCGAGGGCGGCGACGAAGCCGAACACCAGCAGCGGAACGCTGTTGGCCGCCACGTGATCGAAGCCGAAGTGGAGGAACGCCGCCAGGGGGACCCGCGGGAGGCTCCCCGGCTCGCGTGCCTCGATCCCGTACGCGTCGAGCGCGTGGCCGGTGGCGAAGTCGACCGCCTCTATCAGCCAGAGCAGCGCCACCCATCCCAGCATCAACCGGGCGGCGGCCTTGGCCCGGTGGGTCCGGGTCCAGGTCTCGTCCACGCTCGTGCTCACCGCTGCCCCCTCGTCCGCGCATCCCACCCCCTGGGACGTGCGGACACCTTATCGAGTGCCCGCGTGCCGTGGCCGGATAGTCTCGGAGGTATGACTGAGGGCAAGCGCACCCCGTGGGTGGTCGGGGTTTCCGGTGCGTCCGGGACGCCGTACGCGGCGGCGGTGATCCGGGGACTCCTCGCGGCGGGCGAGGGCGTGGACCTGGTGGTGAGCCGGGCCTCTCGGCTCACCCTGTTGGACGAGACCGGGATCGCCTTCCGCGACGCGCACTGGCGGGCCGATCTGGCCGAGTGGCTGGGGCGCGGCGCGGACGGCAAGCCGGGCACCTTCACGGGGCTCGACCTGGACGGCGTACGCCACTGGGCGGCGGGGGACCTGGCGGCCGGACCGAGTTCGGGCTCGTACCCCGTCAAGGGGATGTTGATCGTGCCGGCGTCGACGGCCTGTGTGGCGGGGGTCGCGCTGGGGCTGTCGAAGGACCTGCTCCAGCGGGTCGCGAGCGTGACGCTCAAGGAGCGGCGCCGACTGGTGGTCGCGGTACGCGAGACCCCGCTGAGCGGGCAGACGTTGAAGCAGTTGGTGGCGCTGGACGAGGCGGGCGCGATCGTGCTGCCCGCCTCTCCGGCCTTCTACGCGGGTGCGACGCACATCCAGGATCTGGTGGACTTCGTCGCGGGGCGAGTGCTGGACGCGGCAGGGGTGCCGCACCGGCTGTATCGCCGTTGGGAGGGGGAGCTGGGAGGCTCCCGCGCTCCCCAGGGGGCAGGCGGCGGTGACTAGCGCTTCTTGGCGCTGCGCGGCTTGCGGGTCTTGTCCACGCGGTGTGCGGCGGACGGCTGGTCGGTGCGGGATCGGTTGGCCAGCTCCTGGAGCTGTCGCATGTGCGCGTAGGCCATCTCGATCGAGTACACGGTGAAAACCACTCCTGAAGATCGTCATTGATCTGTTGAAAAGATTCACAGGGTGTTGACCCTGTGTGCCTTAGATTCTATACCTAGACTTGCAGGATCGCCGAATAATGGAAGGCTCCATACAAATGGACACGGTGGACAGGCAGCTCATCCAGGCACTCCGGGAGAACGGGCGTGCCTCGTACGCGGAGCTGGGCCGTCTCGTGGGTCTCTCCGGCCCCAGCGTCACCGACCGGATCAACCGCCTGGAGACCGCAGGCGTGATCACGGGCTACCGCGCGACCGTGGACTCGGCCTCGCTCGGTCTCGGCGTCACGGCGCTGATCGGCATCTCCCTCTCCGACGCCGCCGACCACGAGGACGTGGCGCGCCGGCTCAAGGACCTGCCGGAGATCGAGGACTGCTGGTTCATCGCGGGCGACGACTCCTTCATGTTGAAGGCGCGCGCCAGTGACGTGGACGGCCTGGAGAAGATCATCCGGAGGCTGTCCGGCACCAAGGGCGTCTCCCGCACCCGCACCACGATCGTGCTCTCCACGAAGTGGGAGAACCGGGTCGGGGAGCTGCCCGAGGAGGCCTGAGAGTACGGTGGGTCGCGGCGGTTGCAGGCAGTGCGGGACATGTAGTGCAGTGCAGGACACGTAGAGGAGACGACCGGGATGGACGCTGGGCTCAAGCGCGAGCTGGAGGAGAAGGTCCGCTCCGGCGAGCGGCTGACGCGTGAGGACGGCATCGCCCTCTACGAGTCGGACGACCTGGCCTGGCTCGGTGGCCTCGCACACGAGGTGCGCACGCGCAAGAACGGCGACGTCGTCCACTTCAACGTCAACCGTCACCTCAACATGACGAACGTGTGCACCGCGTCCTGCGCCTACTGCTCGTTCCAGCGCAAGCCGGGCGAGAAGGACGCGTACACGATGCGCATCGAGGAAGCCGTCCGCCTGGCGAAGGCCATGGAGAACGACAACCTCACCGAGCTGCACATCGTCAACGGCCTGCACCCGACCCTGCCGTGGCGCTACTACCCGCGCTCGCTCTCCGCGCTCAAGGAGGCGCTGCCGAGCGTCTCCCTGAAGGCGTTCACGGCCACCGAGATCCACCACTTCGAGACGATCTCCGGGATGTCGGCCTCCGACATCCTGGACGAGCTGATCGAGGCGGGCCTGGAGTCGCTGACCGGCGGCGGCGCCGAGATCTTCGACTGGGAGGTGCGGCAGCACATCGTCGACCACCGCACCCACTGGGAAGACTGGTCGCGCATCCACCGACTGGCGCACTCCAAGGGGCTGAAGACCCCCGCGACGATGCTCTACGGGCACATCGAGGAGCCGCGCCACCGGGTGGACCACGTGCTGCGGCTGCGCGAGCTCCAGGACGAGACCGGCGGTTTCCAGGTCTTCATCCCGCTGCGCTACCAGCACGACTTCGTGGACATGAAGGACGGCAAGGTACGCAACAAGCTCCAGGCGCGGACGACGATGGCGACGGGCGCCGAGGCGCTGAAGACCTTCGCCGTCTCCCGGCTGCTCTTCGACAACGTGCCGCACGTCAAGGTGTTCTGGGTCATGCACGGCGTGCAGACCGCGCAGCTCGCGCTCCAGCACGGCGCGGACGACATGGACGGCTCGGTCGTCGAGTACAAGATCACGCACGACGCCGACAACTACGGCACCCCGAACAAGCTGGGTCGCGACGACCTCCTGGAGCTCATCCGCGAGGCCGGCTTCCGCCCGGTCGAGCGGAACACGCGCTACGAGATCATCCGCGAGTACCCGGGCCCGGAGGCGGGCCTGCGCGAGACGCCGCAGGCGATGCGCGTCTGACGCGCCGTACTCCGAGCGTCGCGTCGCGCGTCGCACCTCGCGTCGCACCTCGCACCGTGCTTCGAGCCGTTCGTCGGCCCGCCGTCAGGCCCCGGTTCCGTCAGGGACCGGGGCCTGACGCGTGTGTCGGGGCCCGACGCGCGGTGCGGGTCGTTGCCCGACAGCCGTTGTCCGACAGTCGTTGCCCGACGGTCGCGGTAATGGTTAGTCTTTCCTTATGGCCCTTACCTTCACCTTCGATCCCGCGATCGACGCGGTCCTGCGCGACGGGATCATCGAGCTATGGACCGACGTCACCAACGCCGGCGGCGCGGTGGGGTTCGTACCGCCCGTGACCGCCGACGTCGTGCGGCCCGAACTGGTCAAGCACCTCGCGGCCATCTCCGAAGGTCGCATGCGCCTGCTCGTCGGACGCGATGAGGAGGGCCGCGTCGCCGCCACCGCCTTCCTCGCCTTCAACGCCCACCGCCTTCAACGGCACTGGGTCTGGGCGTACACCGTGATGGTCGCCCCCGCCCTCCAGGGGCGGGGCGCCGGGCGGGAACTGATGGCCGCCCTCGCCGACTCCGCGCGCACCCTCGACGGCATCGAGGCCATCCGCCTCGGCGCCCGCGGCGGCCTCGGCCTGGAGCGCTTCTACGCGGCCTGCGGCTACAAGGAGGTCGGCCGCGTCCCCGACGCCATCCGCGTCGCACCCGGCGACGACCGCGACGACATCACCTTCCTGCTGCCGCTGCACTGATCACCGCCGATGCCGCCGCACTGACCCCGGCGGGCCGGGGCGGGGGTCCGGCGTGCTTCACTGGACGGGCACGTGCCGACGTACGAAGACGAGAGAGAAGGGGTCACCGTGTCCCTCAAGCCGAGCGCGACGATCCGCTACACCGCGATGCGCCTGGGCATCTTCGTCGGATGCCTCGTCCTCGTCGCCGCACTGGTGCGTCTGGGCTGGGTGCCCTCCGGGCTGGGCGACGCCAACGTCGCGTGGCTCGTGCTGCTCGCCCTCGTGCTGTCCGCGCCGCTCTCCTTCGTGCTGCTGCGCAAGCAGCGTGACGAGATGTCCGTGCAGATCTCCGGACGCGTCGCGGGTGCGAAGGAGAAGCTGGCCGCGAACCGCAGCCAGGAGGACTCGGTCGACGACGCGGCCCGCGTGAGCTAGTCCCCGGGGGCTCGGGCCCCTGTTGGTTTCATCACACACCGAACCGCCCCAGCAACGGGAATACCGCCCGTAACGCTGGGGCGTTGGCGTTTCCAGGAACGGCCGGCGCGAGTCCCGCGCCGGCCTGGCTCAAAGGGCACCTTTGAGAATCCCAAAGGCGAAGTGTTAGCGTGTTCAACATGTTGACCACAGTTGCGCACCAGATGACCGCGAGCGTCCCGCTCGTGGCGCGCCTGCACGTCGACCTCTGCCGCCGCGTGTCCGCGGCCTGTTGCTGTCGCTGAACCGTTGTCACCGAGTTGAGCTGAATCGATACAGCAGCGGTCCCCGGCCGGCCCCCTTCTGGCTGCCGCACCGCATCACCGCAGAACCACCACCCCGTTTCCTTGTGCGTCCCCCGGAGAGTGTCCGTGTCCGAGACCCCCCAGGCCCAGGCTCCCGCCAAGGCCAGGTTCAAGTTCCCCTTCTGGGCGCAGATCGTCACCGGTCTCGTGCTCGGTGTCCTGTTCGGTTGGCTCGCCAAGAGCCAGGACGTCAGCTGGCTCAAGACGACCCTGGAGCAGATCGGCGACATCTTCGTCCAACTGCTGAAGCTGGCCGTCGCCCCGCTCGTCTTCTTCGCGATCCTGGTGTCCATCACCAACCTGCGGAAGGTGAACAACGCCGCCAGGCTCGCCTCCCGCACCCTGCTCTGGTTCATGATCACGTCGCTGATCGCGGTGGGCATAGGCCTCGCCATCGGCCTCCTGACCAACCCGGGCGCCGGCACCGGCCTCACCCCGCAGGACGGCAAGCTGCCCAAGCACCAGGGCTCCTGGATCGACTTCCTGACCGGCATCGTCCCGACCGACGTCATCACGCCGTTCACCGAGCTGAACGTGCTCCAGATCGTCTTCATGGCCGCCGTCGCCGGCATCGCCGCACTCCAGCTCGGCAGCAAGGCGCAGCCCGTCCTCAGCCTCGCCGAGTCCGTGCTGGAGCTCCTGCAGAAGGCCCTGTGGTGGGTCATCCGCCTCGCGCCCATCGGCACCGTCGGCCTCATCGGCACCGCCATCGCCACCTACGGCTGGGACCTGATCGGCAAGTACGCCACCTTCACCGCCGACGTCTACATCGGCTCGGCGCTCGTGATGTTCGGCGTCTACCCGCTGCTCCTCGCCACGGTCGCCAAGGTCAACCCGATCCAGTTCTTCAAGGGCGCCTGGCCGGCCATCCAGCTGGCCTTCGTCTCCCGCTCCTCGGTCGGCACCATGCCGGTCACCCAGAAGGTCACCGAGCGCCTCGGCGTCCCGAAGGAGTACGCCTCCTTCGCCGTCCCGTTCGGCGCCACCACCAAGATGGACGGCTGCGCCGCGATCTACCCGGCGCTCGCCGCGATCTTCATCGCGCAGATCTTCGACGTGCAACTGGGCATCAAGGAGTACGTGCTCATCGCCTTCGTGTCGGTGGTCGGCTCCGCCGCCACGGCCGGCCTGACGGGCGCCACGGTCATGCTGACCCTGACCCTGTCCACCCTGGGTCTGCCCCTGGAGGGCGTGGGCCTGCTGATGGCGATCGACCCGATCCTCGACATGATGCGCACCGCCACCAACGTGGCCGGCCAGGCCGTCGTCCCGGTCATCGTCTCGGCCCGCGAAGGAATCCTGGACAAGGAGGCCTACGCCACCGCGTCGTCCTCCCCGCTCGAGGAGCGGTCCGAGGAGCGCGGCGACGAGCGCGCCGAGGCGCCGGTTCCCGTCGCGGCTTGATCGCTCGATCGCCGGACCCGTCCGGCCGTGGGGTCGTCCGGCCGTGCGGCTGTGCCGTCGTCCGTTCGTTCGCCGCTCGCAGGACGCGTACTCATCGCGACCCCCGCCCCCGTCCGGGCGGGGGTCGCGGTGTTTTCCCGTACCCGGGGGCCGGCGTTCCCCGCCCGGGCGGCCCGGGCGGGTCACGACCCGGCGCGGGCGGCTGAGGCGACCGGTACGTAATCGAGGCGCGGTGCGGCGGTGGCTGTGACAGCCTGGCGGGTCATCCGCTCGCCCTCGCCTCGGGCGAGCCGTTCACCCACAGGAGTGACGCCGTGAGCCCGTCCCCCGAGACCCCCTCCCGTGTGATTCCTCTGCTGGAGCAGTTCGACTTCGCCCGCGAGCGCCTGCTGGGCCGGCTGGCCGGGCCCGTCATGGACAGTGGCGACGGGTCGGACACCGAGGTCGGCCCGATGACCGACGAGGAGTACTTCTGGGAGCCGGTGGCGGACTGCTGGTCGGTGCGCCGGCGCACGGACGGGCCGGGGGCGCGGGCGACCCACCTGGCCGGCGCCGGCGAGTGGGGTCGGGACGCCGCGCCCTACCCGCACCCCGCGCCGCCTCCGTTCACCACGATCGCCTGGCGCCTGAGCCACCTCACCGAAATGTTGACGCTGCGGGCCGACCACGTGGCCGGCAGTCGGGCGCTGACCCGGGACGACTACCGGGTCAAGGGCGACGTCGCCACGGCGGTCGCGGACTTCGACACGGCCGCCTCGGCCTGGCAGAAGGCGCTCGCGGGCGTGGACGACGCCGCGCTGGACACCGTGGGGTACTGCACGTACCCGCACGGCAGCGACGCGGAGGAGCCGTTCGTCGACATCGTCTGGTGGGTCAACCAGGAACTCCTGCACCACGGGGCCGAGATCGCCCTGCTCCGCGATCTCCACCGCGCCACACGGGGGTGACGGTTCCGCCGGCCGCGCTCCACGGCCGGCCGGCGCAGGCCCCTCGGCGGGCGGGTCCGCGGTGTGTGCGTGCTGTGTGCGCGGTGGGAATGTGCCGGTCGGAGCGTGTGCGGGGGGTGGCCGGCAGCGGTTACCCCTGCGTAAATTACCGGCGGTAACTCCTGCCGAACCGAAGGAGCGCGCGCCGTGAGCACTGTTGTGCAGCAGGCCGGGCCGAAACTCGTCGAACCCGTCAAGACCGTGATCGACGGTGTGGTGCGCGAGGTGGTCGTGCCCGCGCTGGTGGGGCCGCCCCCGCACGGATCACTCGGGGACATCCCCTTCGACAACGCGGCCCAGGCCCCCGGCGAGGCCGTGCTCGCCCGCAAGGGGCCGGACGGCGCCTGGCGGGACGTGAGCGCCGCCGAGTTCGCGGCCGAGGTCCTCGCCGTGGCCAAGGGCCTGATCGCGGAAGGGCTGCGCCCCGGGGACCGGCTCGCCATCATGGCGCGGACCACGTACGAGTGGACGCTGCTGGACTTCGCGGGCTGGGCCGCCGGGCTGGTCACCGTACCGATCTACCCCACCTCCTCCGCCCTCCAGGCACGCTGGATCATCCACGACTCCGGAGCCGTGGCCTGCGCCGTCGAGGACACCGTGCAGGCACGGATCATCAGCGGCGAGCGCGGGAACCTGCCGTGGCTGGCGCACCTGTGGGAGTTCGACACGGGGGCCGTGGCCCGACTCGTCAAAGCCGGGGAGCACATCCCCGACGCGCTGGTGCACGAACGTCGAAGAGGCCGTACGCCCCACGACGTGGCGACGCTCGTGTACACGTCGGGGACCACCGGGCAGCCCAAGGGCTGCGTACTGACGCACGGCAACTTCTTCGCCGAGGTGGACAACGCGGTCGAGCTGCTGCACCCCGTCTTCCGGGCCAAGACCGAGGAGCCCGCGTCCACGCTGCTCTTCCTGCCGCTGTCCCACGTGTTCGGGCGGATGGTGGCCGTCGGATGCCTGCGGGCACGGGTGAAACTCGGCCACGCGCCGAGCATCGCCACGGAGGACCTGCTGGCGGACCTGGCCGGCTTCCGCCCGACGTTCCTCCTCGCCATCCCCTACGTGCTGGAGAAGGTCTACAACACCGCGCGGGCCACCGCCGAGCGCATGGGCCGGGCCTCGTCCTTCGACCGCGCCGCACGGATCGCGGAGCGCCTCGGCGAGGCGGCCGAGGGCAACCCCCCGGGCCTCGGACTGCGCACCGCCCGCGCCCTGTACGACCCGCTCGTCTACCGACGGATCCGCGCGGCCCTGGGCGGCCGCGTCCGCTACGTCCTCAGCGGCGGCTCACCCCTGGGACGGCGGCTCGCCGCCTTCTACACCGGCGCCGGAGTCGAGGTCTTCGAGGGCTACGGACTGACCGAGACGACCGCCGCCTCCACCATCACCCCGCCGCTGAAGCCCCGGCTGGGAACGGTCGGCTGGCCGCTCCCCGGGACGGCGGTACGGATCGCCGACGACGGCGAGGTGCTGCTGCGGGGCCGCCACGTCTTCGCCGGGTACTGGAACGTGGCCTGGGCGGAGCCGGGCGCCTGGTTCCCCACCGGGGACATCGGCGAACTGGACCGGGACGGCTACCTGACGATCACCGGCCGGAAGAAGGACATGATCATCACCTCCGGGGGCAAGAACGTCGCCCCGGCCGTCCTGGAGGACCGGCTGCGCGCCCACCCCCTGGTCGGCCAGTGCATGGTCGTCGGCGACAACCGGCCGTACGTGGCGGCCCTGGTCACCCTGGAGCCGGAGGGGCTCGCGCACTGGCGGCAGATGCGGAAGAAGACCGGCATGCCGATGCGGGCACTGGTCGAGGACGAGGAACTGCGGGCCGACGTGCAACGGGCGGTGGACGAGGCGAACCAGCTGGTGTCGCGCGCGGAATCGATCCGACGTTTCGTCGTGCTGCCGGGCGAGTTCACGGAGGCGCGAGGCCACCTGACGCCGTCGCTGAAGCTGAAGCGGGGCGTGGTGGCGCGCGAGTTCGACCGCGAGATCAACGCCCTCTACCGCGGTCGGGGCTGAGGGGGCTGAGCCCGCCCGGCGCGAGCCGTCGGCGGGCCGACTCGGTGGGGCGCGGTTAGGGTGGGCCGGCAGGGTCCGGGGGGTTGCCCGAGGAGGGCTCGTGCGCCGTACCCGTAGCTGGTTCCGTGCCGCCGTCGCGGCCTGTGGGCTCGTGCTGGTGTCGTCGGGTGCCGCCCCGCCGGCCACCGACGGGCCCGCGCCGCCCCGCGTCCGCTGGGGCGACTGCCCCGAACGGCCGATACCCGACGGCATGCGGTGCGGGACGCTGGACGTGCCGCTGGACCACGCCGCCCCGGCGAAGGGCACGGTCACCCTGGCGGTGGCCCGGATACCCGCGACGCAGGGCGCGTCCCGCGGGCCGGTCCTGCTGAACTTCGGCGGCCCCGGAGGCCCCGGCATCGCCTCCCTCGCCGCCGACCCCACCCTCTTCGCCGACCTCGGCAAGCACCGCGACCTCGTCACCTTCGATCCCCGGGGCGTCGGGCACAGCGAGCCCGTCTCCTGCGGCGGCTCACAGGAGACGGACCCCGCCATCGCCCCGCACGACGCCGCCGGACGGCTCGCCGCCCTGCGGGCCGTGGCCCGGCGGTGCGCGCTGCACTCCGGCCCGGTGCTCCCGTACATCGGTACCGTGAACGTCTCCCGCGACATGGACCTCATCCGCCGGGCCCTCGGCGCGGAGAAGCTCGACTACCTGGGCTTCTCCTACGGCACCCGGCTCGGCGCCGTGTACGCCGCGCAGTTCCCCCGCACGACCGGCCGCATGGTCCTCGACGGGGTCGACACCCTCACCGAGCCGCTCGCCGAGCAGGCCCTGATGTCGGCGCGCGGGCAGCAGCGCGCCCTCGACCACTTCCTCGGCTGGTGCACCCGCCAGAGCGACTGCGTGTACGGCACGAACACCCGTACCGCCAAGCGGAGGGTGGACGCGCTCGTGGCCCGGCTCGACAAGGAGCCGCTGGTCGGACAGGACGGTTCGCACTTCACGGGGCAGGACGTGGTCGCGTCCGTCGGCACGGCCCTGTACTCGCGCAAACTGTGGCCCGCGCTCGCGGACGGCCTGAAGGAGGTCGAGCGCGGTGACCCGATCGGCCTGCTCCAGTTGGGCGGCCCGATGGAGCCGCCGCCGCAGGATCAGGACGAGGGCCAGGACCAGGACCAGGTGAAGGTGCCCGCCGACAACGGGCCGGCCGCGCAGACCGCCGTCAACTGCGCCGACGACCCGGACCGGGGCGACGACACGGCCACCCCGGCGGCGGTCCGCAAGGAGGTCGAGGGCCTGCGGGACGAGTTCCTCGCGGCATCGCGGATCTTCGGGCCGAACCAGCTGCTGACCGTGCTGTCCTGCTACGGCCGCCCGCCCGGCACGGACTTCATCCGGAAGATCGACGACCCCGGGGCCCCGCGCATGCTGCTCGTCGGCACGCGCGGCGACCCGGCGACCCCGTACGAGTGGACCGAGGAGACGGCCCGGCGGCTGGGCTCGGCGGTGATCCTCGACTTCAAGGGCGACGGGCACACCGGGTACGCGGAATCCCCGTGCGTACGCGAGTACGCGAACCACTTCCTGGTCGACGGCCGGCTTCCCTCGGGAACGCGGTCCTGCCCCGCCGGGCCGGACCAGGGCCCTCCACGCCTGAACCGGGGGCGGTGAACGCGGCGGCGAACAGGATGCTGAACGCGGCGCTGAACGCGGCGGCGAACACGGCGCTGAACGCGGCGGCGAACACGGCGCTGTACCGCGTCCGGTTCAGGGGTGGGGGCGTCCGACCCCTCCACAACTGACGCGGCATCAGATAGACCGGTGTCATGACCGCAGAAGAGCAGGAGCACGCACCGGACACCCGTGTCGACGACTACGCCGCGCTCGCCGCCGTCGGCCCCTACGGGGTCCGCCCCGGCCACGCGCTGATCACCATGGTGGAACCGCACCCGGGACACGAGTACGCGTACAACCGCTGGTACGAGGACGACCACTACTACGCGGGCGCCATGGCCATGCCCTGGATGTACGCAGGACGCCGCTGGGTGGCCACACGGGACCTCCAGGAGCTGCGCTACCCGGAGAAGTCGGCGGTGGCGCAGCCCGTCGGCGCCGGCTGCTACCTCTCCACGTACTGGGTCACCCGGGGCCGCTACGACGAGCACATGAAGTGGACCGTCGGCATCAACAAGCGCCTCAACCGCGACGGACGGGTCTACCAGGACCGCACCCACGTCTTCACGGCCTTCCAGGACCACGCGGCCACGGTCTACCGGGACGGCGCCGCCGGCCCCCGGGACTTCCACGCCCTCGACCATCCGTACGCCGGCCTGGTCCTCCAGGTCGTCGACACCGACGGACCCGAACAGCGGGCGGAGCTGTTGGAGTGGCTGCGCTCGCGGGCCCTGCCGAAGCGGCTGGCGGGAGGGCCCGCGGCGATGGTGACGGTCTTCCGGCCGACACCGCTGCCCGGCGACCGGATGACGTACGTCAAGCAGGTCGAGGGGGTCGATACCCGGCTGACGCTGCTGTGGTTCCTGGAGGCCGACCCGCGGACCTGCTGGGACCGGTTCCGGGGCTGGGAGACCGAGGTCGCGGAGGCGGGACTGGGGCGGGTGGAGTTGGTCGCGCCGTTCATCCCCACGGTGCCGGGCACCGACCGGTACGTGGATCAGCTGCGCTGACCCGGGGCGCGGACACGACGGAGCCCCCTCGGCCAAGACGGCGGGCCGGTCGAGAGGGCTCCGATGGGTGGTGCGGGTGATGCCGATGGTGCGAGTGATGCTGATGGAGCTGGTGGTGCAGGTCTTGCCGGTGAAGCTGGTGGTGCCAGTGGTGCCGGCGACGCGGGTGGTGCCGGCGACGCGGCGGTAAGGGTCGTCGGGAAGGTCGCCTCGACGTTCAGACGAGGCGCCCCGGCCGACCCTCGACGACATCCGCGACGAACGAGTTCCAGGAACCCGGCGCGAAGGTGAGCGACGGTCCGTCCTGCACCTTCGAGTCACGAACGGCAATGGATTCCATCACGGGGGACTTGACCTCGACGCAGGCGCCGTTTCCTCCGGAGTAAGAGGACTTGGTCCAGTTTTCCGTGGCGCCCTGACGAATAGCCATGTTTTTCTCCGGTTCGGCGAGTGGTTCCGATGGCGTGTCAGCCAATTCCCCGGCTGACGTGATCGACGCTACCCGCACCTTCCGACGGCTGAAGGGGCCGTTCACTCGACCGAGTGGCATATTCAGGTCAGGTCTTATGTGGCCGGGGAGCGACGGTGTACCGTACGGCCCCCCTTGTCATCAGGACTGATTCCTCCCCATTTGTCGCTACTTGCCGGCGTAGTGCTCGATGATCTCCGAGATGAACTGCCGGGTCTGTTCGACATTGAGGGCCTGGGCGCGAAGGTGCTCGTACATCACGCTGTACTTCTGAACGTCGTTGGCCTTCTCCAGGTACAAATCGCTCGTGACGCCCTCGATGTAGACGACCGTCGAGTCCGAGGCGTCGGGGAATTCGAGAATCGCGTACTGGCCGTTCACCCCGGGGTGCGCCCCCATCGAGAACGGCATCACCTGCACGGTGATGTACGGCTCCTCCGAACGCTCTATCAAGTACTCCAGCTGTCGGATCATCAACTGCGCGTCGCCCACGTGCCGGCGCAGCGCGGCCTCGTCGATGACGGCCCACAGACGGAGCGGGCCGACGTCCGGATTGTTGTTCTCCGTCTCGGACAGCCGCTTCTGGCGGTGCATCCGGACCTGGACGCGCTTCTCCACGTCCTGCGGCGCGGTCTCGGGCAGCGCGCCGCGGATCAGGGCCTGGGCGTAGTCCGGGGTCTGGAGCAGTCCCGGGACCATCTGGGGCTCGTACGTGCGCAGGCTGGCGGCGTCCGTCTCCAGGCCGATGTAGACGCTGTACGGGATGTCGCCGAAGGCGTGCCACCAGCCCTGCTGGCGCGAGTCCTTGGCCATCTGCATCAGGGAGTCGACGAGTCGGCGGTCCTCGACCTCGTACACGTCGCACAGGTCGCGGACATCGCGCTGACTGATCGAGCGCCGACCGTTCTCCAGTCGGCTGATCTTCGACTGGGAGACGAGGAGGCGCTCGGCCACCTGCTCGGCCGTCATGCCCTTGTCCTCGCGCAACTTGCGCAACTCCATGCCCAGTCGGCGGCGTCGGACGGTGGGATTGACATTGGACGCCACGGGGACGGCACCTCCGCTTTCTTCTTCTCGTTCTGGTTCTGTCTCTGTCTCTCTGCGTGCCTGATGCTCAGCAGACTGCCACCGAAGGGCCTGGTGGCGCTGGGGAACGGGCGGGAAAGACGGACGCGCGGGAAGGTCGGACGCGCGGGACAGCGAGGGAAGACGCGGGAAAGCGAGGGAAAGCGCGGCAAAGTGAGGGAAAGTGCGGGAAAGACAGACGCGCGGGGTGGCGGGACCGGGTGGGCCGGTCCCGCCACCCCGCGCGCCGGCGGTTTCCCGAACCGGGTCTTTGGGGGACGGCCGGTTCCGGTGATGGCGTTCTGTCGAGCGGTGCGCCTGTGGGCCGCGGGCGGATCAAGGGGTGTCGCGGGTCCCACGGGTGGTGCCGGTGGTGCGAGTGGTGCTGGTCCTGCCGGTGGTGCCAGTTGTGCCGGTCCTGCGGGTCCTGCCGGTCCTGCGGGTCCTGCCGGTCCTGCTCGTCACCCGGCGGTCAATGCGCGGCCACACGGGCCATCGCACCCGTCCTGCGCGGCTGCATCGGGACACCGCCCGCACCGGTCGCGGAGGTGGCCGAAGCCCGCGCGGCGGATGCCGGCGCCGGCGCGCGGTCACGACGTGGCTGTGCCGCCACCCCGTTCTGGACGTCCATGACGGCATGTGCCACCAGACCGCCCATGGGGTCGTGCCGGATCAGGTCCCGCAACCGGGACCTGGACGACCGCCCCTCGTTGCCGGGGTACAGGTGCTTGCCGAGTCCGACCGCGTGGGCCAGTGCGGCGAGCGCCGCGGTCCGCGGGTCCGGCGGTACACCGGTGCGGATCGCACTGTCGAGCCGGGCACGGATCTCCCGGCTGATCGCCGTGTCGGTCGCCTGGTAGCGAGTCGTCGGCAACACCCCGCACATCTGTCCCGCGACGGCATGGACCATGCCGCAACGCTCCAGATGAGCGAGGTAAATCTGACGGAGCCCCAGTCGGGGTCCGCCGATCCAGTGGACGGCCCGAACCGGGCTGCCGCGCCTGCGCAGCAGTTCCAGTGCGGAGTCCAGAGTCGGATCTCCTGTCGGCCGTGGCATCACCACGGCGATACGATCCCCGTCAGGGGCTATCCGTCCTGCCAGAGCCAGCTCCACTAGCTGTGCCCCGGCCAGGCCGAGGTCGAGCGACTGCGGCTGCGCCGTGGTTCCCGTGGTCGGGTCCAAGGCGAGCAACAGAAGCTCCTCCGGAATTGTTCTGCGGCTCCTGCCCATCCATGCCTCCCCGCGTGGATGAGTGACAGGGTGACGCCTCTCACATTCATCTGTCGAGAGCGCCTGGTCGCTTTATGGGGGAACCTGCAGCTATGTCGTTCTCGTCTAGCGGGTGGGCGATGCCCCCGAGACGGGACACTGTTAGACGGTTCGGACAGCGGCCGAACGTCGATCGAGGAGGAACTGGTGGCGGGCGAGTCCCCCGACAAGTCGGTAGATGAAGGTGCGTCGGGGGCGGCGGACACCGCCGCGTCCTCCGCGGAACGGGACCCGAGGCTCTCGGTCCTGCGACCGCGCGAGCCCGAGACCGGCGACAGGGACCCTCTGAAGGTGGCCGTCGCGGCCTGGGTCGCGTCCGCTTCGGCGGACGCGGAGCGGGCGGCGGAGGGCGAGGCCGGCGAGGCCGGCGGTGGCGCGGGCTCCGGCGGCGAGGGCGAGGGCAGCGGGGATGCGCGTCCCGGTGCCGAGGCCGGTGCCGGTGCCGAGGCCGAGGCCGAGGTCGAGGCGGTCGAGGCCGCTCCGGAGCCGAAGGCGTCCCCCGGTCGGGTGGACTCGACCGCCGCGGCCGGTTCCGCCGATGCCGCAGCGAATTCCGCTTCCGGCACTGCCTCTGGTTCTGGCTCTGAGTCTGGTTCCGCTTCTGGTTCCGCTTCTGATTCTGGTTCTGGTTCTGGTGGGGCCGCGCGGGGTTCGGTGGCCGCCGACAAGCCCGCCGCCGCGGAACAGCGGACGACCGCTTTCGGGGTCGTGAAGCCCGCTTCGGGCGCGTCCGCCGAGAAGCCGACCGAGGCTGAGGGGCCCGCCGACAGCGAACGCACCGCCGTGTTCCGGGCGTTCAGGAACGATGCCCGCGAGGTGTCGAAGCCACAGCCGAAGCCCGAGCCGGAGTCGAAGTCGAAGTCCGAGTCGAAGTCGGAGTCGGAGTCGAAGTCGAAGCCCGAGTCGAGGCCCGAACCGGAGCCGAAGCCGGGCTCCGGTTCGGATTCCGGTTCTGCCCCCGGGCGGAGTGCGGCCGTTGACCCACGTTCTGGTTCCGGTTCGGCGGCGAAGCCGGGCGAGGACAGCGAGCGTACGGCCGTGTTCCGGGCCGTGAAGCCCGGTACGGCCCCCAGTGCCCCTTCGGCGTCCAAGCCCGCGCAGGCCGACCGGCCCGCGTCCGCGAAGCCGGGCGAGGACAGCGAGCGCACCGCCGTGTTCCGGGCCGTGAAGCCCCCGCAGGCCGACCGGCCCGCACCGCCGAGCACCGCCGGCGGGGAGCGCGCCAGCACCTTCGTGCCGCTGCGGGGCGACGACGTCCGGCCCGCAGCGCCCGCCGAGCCGAAGCCGGCCCCCGCCGCGCCGGGCCCCGCGCCGAAGCAGGCGACCGCCCCCGCCGCACCCGCCGGGCCCGCCGCACCCGCCGGGCCCCGGCAGGACAGCGAGCGGACCACGCAGCAGCCGCTGCCGCCCAAGCCGCCGCTCGACATGCTCGCGGACCTCACGAACAACCCGCCCCCGCCGCCGAGCCCCCTGCGCACGTTCGCGCGGCGGTTCAAGATCTACGCCCCGCTCGTCGCGCTGCTGGTGATCATCCTCGCCGTGGTGCAGCTGGTGCGACCGCTGCCCGAGCCGCAGCTCAAGATGACGGCGCAGAGTTCGTTCACCTTCGACGGATCCGCTCCGGTCCTGCCGTGGCCGAAGGAGGGCCAGGGCTACATGGCCGCCGCCGGCCTCGGCACCGTGGGCACCTTCGGCGAGCAGAAGCCGATCGCCATCGGCAGCGTCGCCAAGACCATGACGGCGTACGTGATCCTCAAGGACCACCCGATGAAGAAGGGTGAGAAGGGTCAGATGATCCCGGTCGACAAGACGGCCGTGGACGACGGCAGGAAGGACTCCGAGGGGGAGTCCACCGTCAACACCCTCAAGGAGGGTGACCAGATCTCGGAGTACGACGCCCTCGCCGCGATCATGATCCCCTCCGCCAACAACATCGCGCGACTGCTCGCGCGCTGGGACTCCGGCGGTGACCAGGAGGCGTT
The DNA here is from genome assembly GCF_042889445.1 of Streptomyces sp. NPDC002602. Classification (NCBI taxonomy): domain Bacteria; kingdom Bacillati; phylum Actinomycetota; class Actinomycetes; order Kitasatosporales; family Streptomycetaceae; genus Streptomyces; species Streptomyces sp. NPDC002602. The sequence continues at coordinate 70,526 of NZ_JBIAQX010000014.1, forward strand.
CGTCAAGAAGATGAACGACACCGCCAAGGAACTCGGCATGACCAACACGACGTACACGGACCCCTCGGGTCTGGACGCGACCACGGTCAGCACCGCCGAGGACCAGGTCAAGCTGGGTCTCAAGGTCGTCGAAATGCCCGAGCTGATCGCGATCACCAAGCTGCCGCGGTGGACCGACCCGTCCGGCAAGTCGTGGCGCAACTACAACGACCTGATCCCCTTCAACGACTCGCTCGGGATCAAGACCGGCTCCACCACCAAGGCCGGCGGCAACCTGCTCTTCGCCGCCCAGAAGCAGGTCGGCAAGACGAACCAGCTGATCGTCGGCGCGGTCCTCGGCCAGCACGGCGTGCCCATCCTCGACACCGCCATCGCGGCGAGCAAGAGCGTCATGCTGGCCACGCAGAAGACGCTGACCGGCGCGAAGGTCGTGAAGAAGGGCCAGGTCGTCGGGTACGTCGACGACGGGCTCGGGGGCAGGACCCCGGTCGTGGCCACCGCCGACGTGGAGGCGGTCGGCTGGCCGTCGCTCAAGGTCAACGTCAAGCTGGGTGAGGGCGGCGGCCCGCTGCCGCAGACCGCCAAGGCCGGCACGGAGATCGGCGTCCTGACCATCGGCGAGGGTGCCAGCCAGGTGAAGGTGCCCGTGGCGCTGAAGCAGGACCTCGTCAGCCCGAGCACGGGCAGCAAGCTGACCCGCGTCGGCTGAGCCGCCCCGGGCGGGATCGATCCGCCGGGGACGGGTTCGTTCAGGCGCCCTGGGCAACCCCGGGGCGCCTGAACACGTCTTGGATGCGAGTGCGGTACTCGCGCAGGTGTCGGGGAGAGAGCGTCGGTAGTGACCACCGCTGAGCAGTACGGGCAGGAGCGGGAGCAGCGCGGGCGGACCGCGGGCTCCGGCACGGCCGATGCCGAAACCTTCCCGCCCGCAGCCGGTTCCGACCCCGGATCCGACCCCGGATCCGACTCCGGTCTCCGTCCCGGTTCTCGTTCCGGCTCGGGCGGCCCGCCGGGCACGGCGCGCCTCGCGCTCCGGTGGGCGCAGGGGCACCCCGTGGTCGTCACCACCGCCGTTGCGGCCGTCCTGCACGTCGTCTGGCTCTTCACCTTCGCGAACAGCGGCGGTGACCTGGCCGCGCAGGACGCCTGGGCCGAGTTCGTGGGCCGGCACCCCGACACGGCGTACAACCTCGCCTGGTACGGCGGGATGCACCCGGTCTCGTACAGCGTGGTGTCCCCGTACCTCATGCACATGCTCGGCGTCCGGACCACGATGATGATCGCCGGGACGGTGTCGGCGGGGCTCCTCGCGCTGATCCTCACGCGCTGCCGGGGCGCTGTCCGGCAGCCGCTGTGGCCGGCCCTCGCCGGGGTCTACGGGCTGCTGTGCAACGCGCTGTCCGGCCGGGTGACCTTCGGGCTCGGCGCGATGCTCGCCCTCGGCGCGGTCGCCGCCGTCTTCTGCTGGCCGCGCGGCTGGGCCGAGCGGCGCTGGGCCAAGGCCGCCGTCGCGGCCCCGCTCGCCGGACTCGCCACCGCCGCCAGCCCGGTCGCAGGGCTGTTCCTCGGGGTGATCGCGGCCGCGCTGTTCCTGAGCGGGCGACGACCGGGCGCGTACACCCTGGGGCTGCCCCCGGTGGCCGTGGTCGGGCTGTCGGCCTGGCTGTTCCCCTTCTCGGGAACGCAGCCGATGAGGCTGGGATCAGCCTGGCTGCCGTTCGTGTTCGGCCTGGTCATCGTCTTCCTCGTACCGAAGCGGTGGAAGACGGTCCGGATCGCCGCCGCCGTGTACGCGCTCGGGGTGGCCCTGACCTGGCTGATCGACTCCCAGGTGGGGTCGAACGTCACCCGGCTCGTCATGCTGTTCGGCGGGGCGGTGCTGCTCGCGGCCCTGCCGTACGAGGTCCCGCGCACGCGCCGCTGGTACGCGCTCGTCCTCGCCTTCGTCGGGCTGAACGTCTGGATCACCACCAACAGCGTCACCGACATCATCCGCACCACGCCACTGGCCTCCTGGAACCGGGAGCTGGCGCCCCTCGTCGACCGGCTCCAGAAGGCCGGCGCCGACCGCGGCCGGGTCGAGGTGGTGCCCGCGAGCAGCCACCGCGAGTCCTCCGCCTTCCCCGCGTACGTCAACCTGGCGCGCGGCTGGAACCGGCAGGCGGACCTGGAGCGCAACCCGCTCTTCTACGACGACACGCTCACCGCCGAGAGCTACCGGGCCTGGCTGGGCCGCTGGGCCGTGCACTACGTGGTGCTGCCCGTCGACAAGCCCGACGAGGGCGGCAAGGACGAGGCGACGCTGGTGCGCGGGGGCCTGCCGTACCTCCACCAGATCTGGGGCGACGAGAACTGGCAGCTCTTCAAGGTGCAGGCCCCCACCGACCTGGTGGCCGGTCCCGCGACGGTGGTGCGCGCCGGCGCCGATCAACTGGTCATCGACGTGAAGCAGGCGGGCCGGGTCACCGTGCGCGTCCCGCACTCGCCGTGGCTGGGGCTGGTGGACGCCCGGGGCAAGGCTGTGGCGCCCCCGCAGGAGACGGCCGACTCCAAGGCGCCCTCCGCGGCGGGGAAGACCGCGCCGAAGCGGTTCGCCAACACCGCGGGATGCCTGTTCAAGGCGGCCCCGGACGCGGTGGGCGACGTATGGACCGAGCTGCTGGTGCCGGCCCCGGGGGAGTACCGGATCGCTGCGAAGTACCAGATCCCGCGGGGAACGCCCTGCCCGGAGGAACTGGTCGACGAGGTCCTGGGACCGCGGGCGCCGGCCGATCCTCCCCGGCCATGATCGAGAGTTTTTACCCCCGGTCCGGGTGCGTGGGTCGATATATCTGCATACGATCCGAGTAGTCCGATTGGGTGCTTCCCGAGGGAGTTGACGGCGGGATGAGCAAAGAGCAGAAGCACGACGTCCAGGCAGTGATCGCGAAGACGTCGGAGCAGGTACAGCTGCCGCGCACGCAGGGTCACGGCTTCGAAGGTCCGGTCCGCAGCAAGGTCAAGGGCGGAGCCCACACGAAGGCGGCCCTCAAGCGGGCCGGTACTCCGCAGGGCGACCGGATCGGCGAACGCAGCAGAGGCCTGAGCTGACCCCCGTCGGTTGATCGCACGGCCCTCCCGGCCCGACCGGGAGGGCCCTTTCGCGCCCGCCGTTCCCTTTCGCGCCCACCGTTCCCGCCGCTGTCGCCGTCGCTGTCGCCGCCGTGACCGTGGCCGTCCCGTCATCCTGACCGCTCACTGTCACCCTCGCAGCGCTCGCAGCCACCGCCGTCCGCGACGACTCACGCACCTCGCACTGGACTTGCCCCCGTGCCCCGGAAACGACGAAGACCCCCGCCGTGAACGGCGGGGGTCTTCGTCGATGTGCCCTCGGCAGGATTCGAACCTGCGACACCGGCTTTAGGAGAGCCGTGCTCTATCCCCTGAGCTACGAAGGCGGGGATCTGTGGGAAAACGTGTAGGAAATCGGGGTGAACCCCGCGATGCCAGACACGTCGTCCCAGGATCTTGCGCGGTGCACAGCCAGTGCTGTGCACCGGCGCCAGTGTAGCGGGTAGAGGCTGCAGGCTGCCGGCGGATTGGGGGGATGTGATCTTGCGGCGGCGCGGTGAGGCCCGGGGCCCGCAGCGAGCTCCGCCGGCGGGACCGCGCCGGCCGCGGCGCAGTCAGGTGGATGGGCTCGCAGCCGTGACGAGGGAGACGTCGACCGGGTGCTGGAAGCAGCTACGCCCGGTCTGTCCCGCACCACGGGGCGCGCCAAGCTGCTCCTCCCGCACCCTGTCGCGTCGGCGGAGACGGCCCGACGGGCGAAGGCCCTCTGGTCCCAGCTGAGTCTGGGGTGTCACCACCACCTGTATGAGCTAGGGCCCTCGTACGACCAGGTACGGGCCTGGCGGACCGAGGCCGACGCCCTCGTCCGGGAATTGATCCACTGACTGTTCGTCACCGTCTGCTTTCTGATAGTTGTTTCAGCGGGGTACGGGCGCATGCCCGTGGCGGTGTCCCCCGACACCGCAGGGAGGACGCACATGAGCACCACCACTCGGGACGGGATCCTCGCCGGCGAACAGCGGGCGGTGGACCACGCGTACGACTGCTACACCACGAAACTGGCTGAACTGAGCGGCACCTCGGCGGCCACCGCCTCGGCGAGCGGCAAGGACGGGATCGCCAACCGGGCCGAAGCGGAGGCTCGTGCAGAGGCTTACGGAGGACTCGGCAACGAAGCCCTGGTCTTCTCCCGCGTCGACGCGCCGGAGGACCCGGGAGGAGACTCGCGTCCCTGGTACATCGGGCGCCGCAGCGTGCACGACTCCTCGCACGAGCCGGTGGTCCTGATGTGGACCAGCCCCCTGGCGAAGAAGTGGATCGAGACCCGGCCCGAGAACCCGGGCGAGGTGGTCCTGCGTCGGCAGCTCCGCTGCGTACAGCGGATCGTCGAGAGCTACTTCGACGAGATCTCCCTGGCGACGCCCGCTCCCGTGCCCTTGTCCGTACCCGAGCCCGCCGGCGTACCGGTGCCCCGTCAGGCCGCCGACGACAGCGCGGCGGAGGAGGTGGACGCGTCCCCCGCCCCGGAGCGTACGTCGGCAGCCCCCACCCCCGGCGATGTCCTCCGGCGGCAGCGGCGGAAGGCAGTCCAGCCGGACGACTTCCTGCTGCGGGAGCTCCAGCGGTCGCGCGGCGGTCGGATGCGCGACATCGTCGAGACCATCCGCCGTGACCAGATGGAACTGGTCACCGGCTCGCCCTCGGACATCCTCGTCGTGCAGGGCGGCCCTGGTACCGGCAAGTCGGCGGTCGGTCTCCACCGGGTGACCTGGCTCGTCAACAACGAGCACTTCAAAGCCCCGGACATCCTCGTCATCGGCCCCCACCAGCGGTTCCTCGACTACGTTGGACAGGTCCTCCCCACCCTCGGCACCCGGGACGTCAACGCCGTCCAACTGGATCGCCTGTGGGAGGGCGAGATCCTCGGCACCGACTCCCCGACGGCACGGCTCGTGAAGTCGGACGAACGCATGGCGGCCGTGCTGCGGCGCCGCGTCGAGAGCGACTATCGCCCCGAGGCTCTCGACGCCCTCACCGTCGACCCCTCTTTCGAGGGTGACGAGCCCGGGATCGTCGTCACCGCCGGCAGTACGACCCTTCGCGTGCCGAAGTCCGAGGTCCTCGCCCTCCTCGACCAGGCCCACGCCGGCGACGGGCCCTTCCGGGAGCTACGCGACCGTTTCCGCGGCCTCTTCGTCGACCGGCTCCTCCAGGAACTCGCCGACATCGCGCCGCGCCGCGGACAGGCCGGCACGATCCGCCGCGACCTGGAACGCAACCGCCGGGTCGAGCGCCTCGTCGAACGCGTCTGGCCGTCCCCCGGACCCCGTGAGGCCCTGCGCAGCCTCTATGACTCGGCCGACCTCCTGCGGGACTGCGCCGACGGCATCCTCGACGAGGACGAGCAGACAGCCCTGCTGCGTGCCCGCGCCGCCAGCGCCGACGCCGATCCGTGGACCCTCGACGACCACGTCTGCCTCGAAGAGCTCCGCGTGCTGATCAGCGGCGACACCCCACCGCGATACGGCCACATCGTCGTCGACGAGGCCCAGGACCTCACGCCCATGCAGGCCCGCTCCCTGCGGCGGCGCTGCGCCGTGGGCGGCTCCATGACCGTCCTGGGCGACCTCGCGCAGGCGACGGGCGCCCACATCCCGACGAGCTGGGACCTGCTCGGCGCACTCCTCTCGGATCACGGCGATTGGAGCGTGGCTCAGCTCACCACCAGCTACCGCGTCCCCGCCGAGATCATGGAGTTCGTTGCTCCGCTCGCACAGATGATCGCTCCGGCCCTGCCGTACCCGCAGGCTGTCCGGGCGGCGGGAGCGGACGCCGTACGGACCGTGGCGTCCGAGCCGTGGAAGCTGCTCGACGACACCGTCGCCCACGTGGCCCGGCTCATGGACACCAGTGATGGCAGCACCCCGCGCTCCGTGGCCGTCATCGTTCCCGACGACTCGGACTGGCTGGACGCCATCAGCCGCAGGATCGCCGAGGACGGCGACATCGGCGAGCGGAGCCACGCGGCCGTCTCCGTGCTGGCCGCAGCTCAGGTCAAGGGCATGGAGTACGACCACGTCCTGGTCGTCGAGCCCGCCACGATCGCCGACCGCGGTCCCGCCGGGCTGCGCCAGTTGTACGTGGCCCTCACCCGCAGCACCCAGAGTCTGACCGTCCTGCACACCGCCCCGCTGCCGGAGGCGCTCACCGCCTCCGCGGACGACACCGAACCCGCGGCACCGGACGCCCGGCCGGCGGGCGCGGCGGGCGCGGCGGAAAGCCTTCCCCGCATCGGCAGCGATGTCCGGGTCGAGGTCGTGGGCCACGTCGCCGGCGGTCGGTACAAGGTCAGGCCGCTGTCTCCGGTGATCGGTCGGCCGCTCGTGCTCACCGTCCGCCAGGGCTCGGTTCCCCCGCGCCGGGGTGACGAGCTGGACTGCTGGGTGTTCGCGAACGACACGAGTCAGACGGTGCTCACCGCCGATCAGCGTGGCCGGTCGCCCGTCTCGGAACGGATGGCGGGGCGCTATCTCGCGGCGCTGGACGTGCTGGGAGAGCTGACCGGTCGCGACGGCGACGTTCCCGAGGCCCGTGGCCGCCTCTCCGAACTCCAGGGCATGGCCAACCGCATCCTTCGCCGGGACCAGGCCGACTGGGTCGATGTACTTCACCTGTTCGGTGATCCGGACAGAGAGCGACTCGGAGTTCTTCGAGACCTTGCCGCGTCCACCAACCGTGCGCTCAAGGAGGGCACTTTCGACGCAGGTCGGCTCGCGGAGGGGCTGGACGCCTCCGGCTGGGCAGGGCCCCTCGCCGAAGCACGGCGAGAGCTCCAAGAGCGCTTCGGCACGGCGACGAAGCCGAACTCCGACGGCGCGATCCGCGTCGCCCCGACGCAACCCGACCAGAAGGAAGAGGCGCAGATGACCACCGCGGACACCGCCGCCGCAACACCGGCTGCGACCACGAAGGACGGCTTCCTTCGTGCGCTGGAAGCGGCTGCCGGGGCAGACCGTACGTGCAAGAAGCACGAGGCGGTCCGCCACGCGCTGAAGGCATCACTTCTCTGGGCCGACCTCCAGCCGACCGACTCCTCGGTCGTCGACGTCAGCTGCGTCACCCAGCACGGTCTCTTCCTCTACGAGGCCCTGGGCGCAGGCTGCTCCACCTATGCGGACCTGCGATCGGGCGCGACCCGCCTGCTCGAGATCAACCACACGCTGCCCGCGCCGGCCGACGGTCTCTACCTCGTTCTCTCCGAACCGCCCGTCGAGGATTGGTCCGTGGACACGATTCGTGACGTCTTCCGCGTCAATGTCATCTGGCACACCCCGGCCGGCTGGGGTGGCGAGAACGCAGACGTCGTTTTTGAAGCTTCTGGGTGAGTTCTCGGCCAGGTGGCCGAAGCGGTCAACCGTGGCCGGGGGATCTGCCGTGCACATTTTTGAGAGGAGTGGAAATGGCTAGCGTCAGTGGCCGTTTTGAGTATCCCGATGGGCTGACTCCTGGTCAGTCAAAAGATGGTGGCCTGCACCATAATTTGTATGATGGCGAAGGGCGCCTCGTTGGGCACGGCACGTTCATTCCTGACGGCGAGGGCGAAGAAGACTCGACAGCGGAGCCACCGCCGCTCTTCGTCGGTGCAAGCGGGCGTGACTGCGATTCGGATTCCCGATCGCGGGAGCGCCTGGAGCCCGAGGAGATAGCCGAAGCCCTGATCATTCTCATCAAATTTGCGGCGTGGACTGCGCCGCGCCTCAACAGGTGGTGGAAAGATCAGGCTCTTCCATTCGCGAAGTCGACGCGCAAGCGATTTTCTCGGACTCGCAAGGATGGCAGCTCAGGAGCACCCGATGAGTCGGTCACCTTGATTGGATCCGCACCTCCAGGGCGCTCGCGAGAAGTGATTGCCGAACTCGAGGATCGAGTGAGCATGGGCAGCGAAGAGGCGTCGGCACGCTTTGCGGCAGCCCTGATGGCCAGGCTCTTCAGTGATGATCAGATGGAGATTCTGCGTCATGCTCGGATCGAGGGCGAGGGTGGTTCGCTAGAGTTGAGCGCAGTTGACGAGCTCGCGCTTCAGCAGGTGAAGGATAATGTCAGATTGATACTCGAGGAGAACCCTTCATTGCTCACCAAGGAATCCTTGGCTGAACTCGGAAGGATTCTCGTGGAAATTCAAGGCACTGGCGGGGTGAATTCAATTGAGAGATGAATCGCTGATCCGCGGTCCTGATAATTTGCCCTCCGGGGGCGTGAATCTGACACCGTCGAACGATCGTTTCCGTGAGCTGCGCCGGCTGCTGTGCTCTTATGAAGTGACCGGCTACGTCTTCGATGACACGGAGGGCCGCAGCGGAGCCGCGCTCAGTGCTTACCTCAGGCAGGCAGCGATCGACCCCGCGTGCGCAGCCGAGGCGGCAGCCGAAATCGAAGACCTCCTCGAGACCGGTCTGTTCAACGACGCGATCGCGGATGACGTCGACCTCTTGCCCCACATCCGCCCTCCCCGCGGGAAGACGGTGGAGGGCTGCCTTGCCGTGATCGGCGGGCACCTCCGGCAGTTCCTCGCGGAGCCGGTGGCTCCCTCCCAGACGTCGCCCCAGACCGCATGGGAATGGAAAGAGCGTTTTCCTGAACTCTCACACCTGCTGGGAGCGTACTTCCACCAAGACTTCTCGCTGGAGTACTCCTCGCACCAGGAGGCTCTGGACGACTACATGTCAGACATTTCGGAGAGCGACCTCCGGCAGTTGGCGGACGAGATCCATGAATTCCTGAGCCTCAACGCATCAGATCAACTGCTCAAGAAGTCGGCGGTGACACTGGGGCTCAGTATTCTTCCACCCAAGGGTGTACGGCTGCGCCAATGGCTGGCAGATGTGCGGGAGATCGTTCTCCATCAAACGGCGGGATGAATGGCAGGTGGTCGGCACAGCTTGGTGGTCGGTACCCGGCTCGTCCCGGCTCGCCCCGGCCCGGCTCGCCCCGGCCCGGCTCGCCCCGCCCCGGCCCGGCTCGCCCCGGCCCAGCCCTGTCCTGCTCTGTCGACAACACCCGCAGTTTCGGTGCGGGAGGGAACCTCCTCGACGTGCCCCACCGTCACCGGTCAACAACGGCACTGCCAACAGCCTTGAGACGTGCCACGCTCCCCTTCAAGGGAGAAGGGGGCACGTGTCGCACGGATTGCCGCAGGCGGGGACGGGGTCAGCGTTCGCGTCGCAGCGAGACCCGCACGTGCCCGTCATCGTCACGACCGAAGAACAGGCCCGACCCGTTCACGTTGGTGAGGTACGGAGCTGTCGTACCTGCACCGAGAGCCTTCGGTTCACCCGTGTCGGTCGTCAGGTTCAGTTCCGCGGTGACCGTTTCCGCGCCGTCGGCCGCCGACTCTTCCTGGACCGCCCCGTACGCCGTGCCGTCGTCGCGGATCGAGGCGAGCGCGATCGTCTTGCGATTGCCGTCGCTCTCCAGACAGATGCCCTTGCCGCGCTTCAGGTCGAAGACCACGGGCCCGGCTGCCAGGAAGCGGCCGTCGGGTGAGGTGATCATGGGGTAGTCGCGAGCCTTGTTGGAGTCCGTGACGGGGTGGGCGCAGGTCATGCGCGCCTTGAGCCGGCCCGTTCGCACATCGTGCACCGACCACAGGGGGGCGTTCGGAGCGCCGAACGTGCCGCCCGTCGACCAGCCCGCGAGAACGTGGCCACCGGCGACGCCGTACACATGGCCGTTCCACAAGCCGACAAGGCCCGTCTGCGGTTTGATGCCACTCGGTCGTACGGCGTCACTGAACCAGCGGCCCGGGATGCCGAAGCCTCCGGTACTCATGCCCACCAGCGGGCCGTCTGCCGTGGCCGCCATCACGTGGCTGGTGGCGCAGGCCACCGTCGTCGCGCACTGGGGGAGCATGCCGTTCGGCTTCTCGTACGCGTCGACCTTTCCGGTCGCCACGTCCACCGCCGCCGCCGATTCGGGAAAGGCCTCGTCCGAACCCCAGGCGACCAGGATCCGTCCACCGGTCGATCCCACGCGCACCTCACCGGGGTCTGCCGAGACGGGGACGTCGATTTCGCGCAGCGGCTTGACCGAGGAGCCCGAGGCATCGGCGGCGTACACGGCGAGCCGCACCACCTCCGCCCCCTCGTGGAGGGAATCCTTGCCCCGCATTCCGTGCGCGTAGGCGAGCAGGTACTCGCGTCCGTCCTGTTCGATCGTCATCACGTCCGGGATCTCCCCCGCCCGACCGGATTCCGCGTCGCCCTGCGCACCCTCGACCGGCGTGGGCGGGTTCCAAGGCCCGGAGAACCAGCGGGGCTTGCCGGTGTCGGCGGCCCGCGCCTCGACGGTGTACCCGTTGGGGGCGGCGCGCATCATGGCGATCACACCCGAGCGCGGTGCGGCGGTCACGGGGATCGTCCGCACCACGCCCGGAACCCAGGTCAAGGTCGCGTCCCAGCCCTTGGCCGGGTCGTAGGCCGACGGCACCTGCAGCGCGGCGAGCGGCTTGGCCTCGTCGCCCGGCTGAGTGATTCCGTTCTTGTCCTGCTCTCGGCCGTCACCGTTGCCACCGCTACAGCCCACCACCAGGACCGCCGCCAACACAACCCCGCCCACCGACCTGGCCCCACGCATGCCGCTCTCCCCCTTCGCCCCCGTGGCCCCTCGGTATTGCCACATGATCAAGCGTTTGGCGACGCTACCAGGGCTGACCACACGCCCATGGCAGAGGATCGCTCCCTCCCGGCGACCGGCGGCGCGTTCACTTGGGCATCCGGCGCGGGCTCCGTGAAAGCGGCGTCGGTGCGCCCGGCGTGGAAGCCACGCACACGTCGGCTGATACGAGCCGGGCGTGCGGCGGGGAGTCGACCTTGCGGGACGACTCCGATCCGGGGAGCGCGTTCCGCGGCGTGTGACACAGGCCGGTGGTCCCGGTTCGTCCTTGCTGAGAGGGTGTTCTCAGGTGCTGTCGAGAAGCTCCGGCCATCCACGACGGGACGTGTCCGTGACGTACAACCTCCTTTCCGTCGGCGCGATCAACCCCGAGACCATGGGCGTCGCACTTGCCGGGATCCTTGGTCTCCCGGTCGGTGACGTGGTGGTGGCCGATCCGGACGGTGACCCCGATCTCCGGAACTGGGACGCGCCCGTCGCGTGTGAACACCGCGCGGTCCACGGTGACATCGCGTGGTCGCTGGACATCCACGTTCAGGACGAGCCGGCTGACCGGCCGCTTGAGTCCGAGCTCGCCGCCAGGTTCGCGAAGGCGGTCACGACGACAGTCCTGTTCCCCGCGACCGAGGCCCCCCCGAGCGCCTATTGGGCCGTGACGCCCGAGGGCCTCCTCACCCGCGCCCGGCTCGAACTCTCCGACGACGAACCACCGCTCTACGAGGTCACCGCCGTCGAGGCGCCGGTGCCGCAACTGCCCCGGGCGATCGTGACCCGATTCGCCGAGATCGTGCGGGAGCAGAAGCCGGACACACCCGTGACGGAGGCTTTCGCGGCATCGGTGGAGCGGATGCGGCGAGCAGCCTCGGAACGGACGCGGCACTCCCTCGATGACGGAACCGGCAGCCCCGTCCGGTCCGCGCGGGGCAACCTGCTCGTGTGGGAGCGACTCGTCCGACAACTGGAGTCCGGGTGGGCGCCGTCGGGGTGGTATCCCCTTGATCTCTACCGAGAGCGGTTGGCAGCCAGGGACGAACTCGCCTGGCTGGGTTGCCGGCTGCCCCGCGAAGTCGCCGAGTTGCTCGACAAGGCCCTGAAGGAAGTGGACGGCCGGTTCGCCGCGGCAACGGAGGAGGATCCCTCGGGAAGCCTTCGCGGAGCGCCGAAGGGCGGGTTCGAAGAGGCCTCGGTCGGCTGGTGGTGGCTTCGCCGCCCTGATCCCGAGCCCTGGGAACAGGTCTGACGTGAAGACGCATCGGAGAGGACCCGGGCCCGGGGCCCGGGCCCGGGCCCGGGCCCGGCGGCGCCGAGCCTTCCGCGCAGCCGATCCCTCAACAGCCGTGATCCCTCAACGGCGGTGATCCGTCAGCGGCGGTGATCCCTCCGCGCCGCCCGAACGGCGCCTGTCCCTCCGCGCCGCCCGAATCCCCGCCCCGACCCGCCCACAGCACCAGGCGTCAGGCTTCGTCGTCCAGGAGGCCCGACGCGGCCAGGAGGTAGCCGAGTTGGGCCCGGCTCCCGCTGCCCAGTGCCAGCGAGACTTTGCGGATGTGTTCGGCGACGCTGCGACGGCTCATCCCCAGCCGGCGGGCGATGGAGCTGTCGGTCTCGCCGCCGATCACCGCGCGCAGGATGGTTCGTTGCAGGTCGGAGGTGACGATCGGGCCGCGTGACGCCGAACCGGTGGGGAGGATCGGCGTGGAACGCTCCCAGGTCTGGTCGAAGTACCGGGTCAGGAAACGCACCAGCGACGGGTCGCCGATGTGCAGTGCGCCCTCGGCCGGCTCGTCGGACAGTTGGATGAACGCCACGTCCTGATCGCAGATGATGACGCGCTCGATGATCTCCGCCTGGCTGCGGACCTCGGCGCCGGCTGCCGTGACCTGCTCGATGTACCACATGGTGGGGCGGTGCGTCTGGACGGTGTGTTGGTACAGGGTCCGTTGGCGCACGCCCCGTTCCAGCGCGCGCAGATCTCGCTCCAGGGCCTCGCTGAGGGCCCCTTCGGGGCGTCCGCCCCCGGGCTGTACGGTGCGCAGTTCCTCCCGGCAACTACCTACGGCCGCCTCCAGCGTGGCGCTGATGACGTCCTGGCCGACGAGCCGGACCGGGGCGGGGCGCGCCGCGTCCTGCTCCTGCGCGTACACCGCCTCGAAGACGGACAGCCGGGCCTTCGCGGCGCGCACGGACCGGCGCCGCTCCGTCAGGAGGTCCTCCAGCGGGCCCAGCGTGGCGAAGGTCGCGGCGGCGGGTGTGACGGGTACGGCGTACCCCGGGTCCTCGCGGTCCTCCATGACGAGATGGAGCCTCCACAGGCAGGGCGGCAGCCCCTCGCGCGGGGCGCGGCCCTCGCGCAGCGCCGTGCGGTAGGCGGTCAGGGCCGCCTTGCAGGGCTGGGGGTTTGGGGGCGATTCGTCGCAATCGCATCCGACTGTGCCGAAATGATCTTGCTTCACAACTGTGCACATTACATTCGTGCAACCCGATATCCCTATGAGCGCAGGGCCGTCGGTTTATGTTCGCCAGGCACGTTGCGCGGGCGTTCGAGGGGGAAGTCATCCATGTCTGGTTCGGTTCGGGACGACGCCTTCGCGCAACAGGCCCGTCCGTGACCTCCGGCACGGCTCTCAAGGAGCGTCGGTACCGGATCCTGGTGGCCGGTTACGCGATCTCCTCGTACGGCACCTTCCTCAACCTGGTCGCGCTGAACCTCTACGTGTACGCGGTGACCGACCGGGCCCTGGCCGTCGGTGCGTTCATGACCGTGCGGTTCGCCGCCGGGTTCCTGACCGGCCTGGTCGCCGGACCGCTCCTGGCCCGCTGGTCCGCCAAGGGCGCGATGCTCTGGGCCAACCTGCTCCAGGCGGCGGCGATGCTGCTCCTCGTGGTGGTGCCGGACGCGTACCACACGGCCTCGCTGTTCACCGTCTCCGCAGTGGTCGGCGCCGCGGGCACCCTGTTCATGGTCGCGTTCCGCAGCTCGATCCCGCACATGGTCGGCGAGGGCCGCACCACATGGGCCAACTCGCTGATGGTCAGTTGGCGTTCCATGGCCATGGTGGCCGGCTTCGCCTCCTCGGGCGTCGTGGTCTCGCTGATGGGCTACACCGCCGCCTTCCTCGCGGACATGGGCACCTTCCTGGTCTGCGCGCTCACCGTCGCCCTGCTGCCGATGACCCGGGACGCGGCCGACGACACGGCCGACGACCCGGAGGGCAAGGGCGACCCGGAGGGCGCCGAGGGGACGAAGGGCGCGAAGGGGAAGGTCCGGTCCTCCGCCGCGCTCGCCGCGCTGGGAGCCGCCCCCGCCCTGCTGCTCATGGTGGCACTGCGCGGGGTCGACGCACTGGGATCGTCCTCGCACAACGCGGCCCTGCCCGTGTACTCCACCCGACTCGATGCCGACTCCCCGGCCGTCTTCGTCAGCGTCTTCTGGTGCGTCTGGGCCATCGGCAACGTCCTCGCCCAGCAGGTGCTGCGCCGGTACGCGAAGCGCACCGAACGCGCCGTCGGATCCCTCGGCTTCGGCCTCGGCACCATCGTGATGTCGGCGACGTTCATCCTGGCCTTCGCCGGGTTCCCGTGGGTCGCGACGATCGTGATCGCCCTGCTCGCCGGGGCGGCCGACGGGCTCACCGAGGTCTCGTACACCTCGCACCTGCAGACCCTCCCGAGCGGCCTGCGCACCCACGCCTTCGGGCTCTCCGCCACCGTCGAGAACCTCGGCTTCGGCGTCGGGATGATCGTGGTCGCGACCGCGCTGGACGCCTTCACCCCGCTGTCGGTCGTCGCCGTCGCGCACGGCGCCGCCATCGTCGTGGCCCTGGTCTTCGTGGCGCAGGTGCTCTGGCAGCGCAACGCGTCGCGGAAGGCGACGGCGGACAGCGACGAGGGAGGGAGCGGCGATGCAGGACCGGCGCGTGGCAGTCATCGGGATGGCGCTGAGGTTTCCGGGGGCTGACACACCCGAGCGGTACTGGGACGACATCCGCTCCGGCGCATCGCACGTACGCCCTTTCACCGAGGCCGAGTTCGCGTCCGCCGGGTTACCGGAAGACCTCTACCGGGCCCCTGACTTCACCGGCGCGAGCGCGCTGCTGCCCGACATCGACGGCTTCGACGCCGCCTTCTTCGGGATGAGCGGCCGCGAGGCCACCCTGACCGATCCCCAGCAGCGGCTGTTCCTGGAGTGCTGCCACCACGCGCTGGAGGACGGCGGCCACGCCGGTACCTCCGAGCGGGTCGGCGTGTACGCGAGCATCGGCTACCGCCTGTACTCCCTGCACAGCTACCTCGCGAACCAGATCGGCCGGCCGGGTGCTTCGGGCGCCCCGGGTGTTTCGGGTGACTGGGCCGAGGTCAAGCAGATCCAGGTCGGCAACTACC
Source organism: Streptomyces sp. NPDC002602 (assembly GCF_042889445.1). Taxonomy (NCBI): domain Bacteria; kingdom Bacillati; phylum Actinomycetota; class Actinomycetes; order Kitasatosporales; family Streptomycetaceae; genus Streptomyces; species Streptomyces sp. NPDC002602. The sequence goes on from NZ_JBIAQX010000014.1 coordinate 85,631, forward strand.
CCGACTTCACCGCCAACCGCGCCGCCTTCCGGCTCGGACTCACCGGGCCCGCCGTCAACGTCGCCACCGCCTGCTCAAGCGGCCTGGTCTCCGTCCACCTGGCCTGCCAGGCGCTGCTCGCCGGCGACGCCGACCTGATGGTGGTGGGCTCCGCCGCACTGCACCTGCCGCAGGTCACCGGGCACCGGCACGTGCGCGGGTCGACGATCTCCCGGACCGGTGCCGTACGGGCCTTCGACGCGGCGGCCGACGGCACGGTCGGCGGCAACGGGGTCGCCGCCGTCCTGCTCAAGCCCCTGGCGAGGGCGCTCGCCGACGGGGACACCGTGTACGGGGTGATCCTGGGCTCCGCGGTGACCAACGACGGCGCGGACAAGGCCGGTTTCGCGGCCCCCGGCGTCGCGGGCCAGCGGGACGCGGTGCTCGGGGCACTGGCCGACGCGGGCGTCGGGGCCGACACGATCGGCTACCTGGAGGCCCACGGCACCGGCACCTACAAGGGCGACCCGATCGAGTTCGCCGCGCTCACCGAGGCCTACCGGCGGCACACCGACCGCACCGGATTCTGCGCCCTCGGCTCCACCAAGCCCGCCATCGGGCACCTGGACAGCGCCGCCGGCCTCGCCGGACTGATCAAGGCCCTCCTCGTCCTGCGGCACGCCACGATCCCCCCGCTGGTGAACCTCACCCGCCCCAACCCCCTGCTGGGCGTCGAGGACAGCCCGTTCACGCTGCCCCGGCAGGCCGCGCCCTGGGCCGCGGACGGGCCGCGCCGGGCGGGCGTGCACTCCCTCGGCATGGGCGGCACCAACGCGCACGTGATCCTCGAAGAGGCCCCGCCCGCCCCCGCGCGCCCCCACGGCGGCCCGATCCCCGCCCTGCTGCCCCTGTCGGCGCAGAGCCCCCGAGCCCTGGAGGACAGTGCCAGGGCGCTGCGCGACACCCTGCGCGGACGCCCGGACCTCGCCCCCGCCGACGTGCTGACCACCCTGGCCCTCGGCCGGCGGCACCTGCGCCACCGGCTCGTCGTCACCGCGCCCGCCGGGCACCTGGCCGAGGCGCTGGACGCGTACCTCGCGGACCCGGCGCGGTACGACGGCGCGGCGGACCTCTCCGCGGCCGGCGCGGCGGCCCCCCTCGCCCGTACCGAGGGCGCTTTCGCCCGTACCGGCAGGGCGCCGGCCGACACCGAGGGGATCACCGCCCACCACACCGGGACGGTCGAGGCGCAGGCCCCGACCGCGCCCGCGTTCGTCTTCAGTGGCCAGGGCGGCGGCCGGCCCGGGATGGCCGCCGCACTCGCCGCGCGTTTCCCGCCGGCGGCCGAGGTGCTCCGCGAGTGCGCCCGGATCCACCGGGAGGAGACCGGAGAGGACCACTTCCTCGACCGGATCGTCGCCGGCGAGGGACCCGGCCGGTGGGACACCGACTTCGCCCAACCGGCGATCTTCGCCCTCCAGGTCGCCCAGGCCCGGCTGTGGCGGCACCTGGGCGTGACCCCGGCCGTGGTCGCCGGGCACAGCGTGGGGGAGTACGCGGCCCTGTGCGTCGCGGGCGCCCTCACGGTCGAGGACGGCATGCGGGTGCTGTGCCGGCGCGGCAGGCTCATGCAGGACACCGAGCCCGGCGCCATGCTGGCCGTGTTCAGCCCCCTGGAGCGGGTACGGGAACTCCTCGACGCCCTCGGACGGTCGGCGCACGGCCGCCTCGAAACGGCCGTGTCCAACGGGCCCGCGCAGTACGTCGTCGCCGGCCCGCCGGCCGTGGTGGAGGCGGCCCGCTCCTGGCTCGCCGAACGCGGGGAGCCGAGCGAACCGCTGCCCGTCGACCGCGCCTTCCACACCGCGCTCCTCGACCCGGTCCTGGACGAGTTCCGCGCCGTGGCAGACAAGGTCGAACTCCGCCCCGTACAGGTCGATTTCGTCAGCGGGCTCGACGGCCGGACCCGGCCGGTCGGGTGGCTGCCCGACGCCGACTACCTGGTCCGTCAGGCCCGGGACACGGTCGACTTCCACGCCGTGCTGGACACCCTCGCGCCCGTCGGAGTCCTCGTCGAACTCGGACACGGCGCACCCCTGACCGGCCTGGCCCGCCGGGCGGTACCCGACGCCACCTGCGTCCCCACCCAGCCCGCCGGGCCCGGCCGGCGCGAGGGCGGCGATCCGGACGGCCCGTGGACCGCGGTGGCCCGACTGCACTGCGCCGGCGTCGCCATCGACTGGGCGGCGCTCCTCGACGGCTGTGCCGGTCGGCGCGTCCCGCTGCCCGTGTACCCCTTCCAGCACCGCTCGTACTGGACCGGGCCCCCACCGCATTCCGGTCCCGAGGCGGACCGCGCACCCACGAACCAAGGCTCGATGGAGGACGGCATGACCGAACGGGACGTACTCAAGCGCGTACTCGAACTCACCGCGCGCCACCTCGGTTACGACCTCGCCGAGGTGCGCGCCGGGCAGACGTTCATCGGTCTCGGCGCCGACTCGCTGCAACTCATCGGCATGTTGAAGCAGTTGGAGGCCGAGTTCGGGGTGCGGATCGCGATCCGCGACGTGCTGGAGGACGCGGGCACCCCGGAGTTGACGGCCCGCCTGATCGCCTCGCGTTCCTCGGGCGCGTCCGGTTCTTCCGGCGCATCCGGTTCCTCGGGCGCGTCCGGTTCCTCAGCCGCATCCGGTTCCTCCGGCGGCTCGGGCGGCTCCGGTTCCTCGGCCGCATCCGGTTCCTCGGGCGGCTCGGGCGGCTCGGGCGCCTCGGTGTTCTCCGAGCCCCCGGAGCCCGCCCCGCTGACCGTGCTCGCACCCGCACCCCTGCCCGCACCGGCACCCGCACCGGCACCCGCACCCGTACAGGCACCCGCACCCGCACCCGTACAGGCACCCGCACCCGCACCCGTGCAGGCGCCCGCCATCGAGTACGCGCACCGCGCGGAGATCGCCGAGCTGAGCCGCCAGATCGAGCTGCTGGCCGAGACCCAGGCCTCCATGCTGGTGCAGCTCTCCGAGGCCGTGGCCCTGCTCGGTGCCGAGCGCGCCCGATGAGCGGCACCGCGGCAGACCGTGCCGCCGCGCTCTCCCGGCAGCTCACGGCGCAGCTCGCCGCCGCCAGGGCCCGCCTCGCACCGCCCTCCGAGCCGACGCCACCCGCGCCGACCCCGCCGCCCCTGCCCGCGCCGCCACCACCACCCCTGCCCGAGCCGACGCCGCCGCCCGAGCCGACACCACCGCCGACACCGCCGTCGCCGCCCTCGCACGGTCCGCGCGTCGTGCTGCCCGTGGGCTCCGGGATGGCCGGCGACGGCGCGGACGGTGCCCAGCGCGCTCATGCTGCCGAGCTCGGCCGCCGCCTGGTCGAGAGCACCCGCACGTCGAAGGAGCTGGCCCAGAGCCGACGAGCCGTACTGGCCGACAGCCGGGCCGTCGTCGGCTTCCGCCGCTCCACCAAGGAGACCCTGTACCCGCTGGTGGCCCGTTCGGCGCGCGGCGCTCGGCTCACCGACGTGGACGGCAACCAGTACACCGACATCACGATGGGCTTCGGCGCCCTGCTCTTCGGGCACGAGCCGGAGTTCGTCACGGCGGCCGTGCGCGAGCACCTCGACGACGGCCTGCGGTTCGGCCCCCGGCCGGTCGAGGCCGGCGAGGCCGCCCAACTCCTCGCCGACCTCACCGGCCTGGAACGGGTGGCGTTCGCCAACTCCGGCACGGAGGCCAACTCGGCCGCCCTGCGCCTCGCCCGCGCCGCCACCGGGCGCGACCGCGTCGTCATGTTCCGCGGCTCCTACCACGGGCACATCGACTCGGTACTGGGCCGCCCCGGCCCGGACGTCGGGCGCGCCGTGCCCGTCACCCGGGGCATCCCGGACAGCGCCGTCGCCGAACTCCTCGTCCTCGAATACGGCAGCCAGGGCGCCCTGGAGACCATCGACGCGCTCGGTGACACCATCGCCGCCGTCATCGTGGAACCGGTCCAGTGCCGCAACCCCGCACTGCGCCCCGTCGAGTTCCTGCGCACCCTGCGCGAACTCACCCGGCGGCGCGGCATCGTGTTGCTCTTCGACGAGATGCTCACCGGCCTGCGCCCCCACCCCCGTGGCGCACAGCACCACTTCGGCGTCGTCCCCGACCTCGCCACCTACGGCAAGGCGCTGGGCAGCGGTTTCCCGATCGGGGCGATCGCCGGCCGCGCGGACATCCTGGACGGGGTGGACGGCGGCTTCTGGCGGTACGGCGACGACAGCCGGCCCGAGGTCGAGACGACGTTCTTCGGCGGCACGTACATGCAGCACCCGCTGTCCATGGCGGCGGCCAAGGCGGTCCTCACCCACCTCACCGCCGAGGGCCCCGCCCTCCAGGAGCGGCTCAACGCCAGGACCGACGCCTTCGCCGACGACCTGAACGCCTTCTTCCGGGACGAGGAATTCCCCCTGGAACTGGCCCACTTCGGATCCATGTTCCGGTTCACCCACCGGGCCGACATGGAACTGCTCTACCAACACCTGCTGACGCGCGGCGTCTACGTCTGGGAGTGGCGCAGCTTCTACCTGTCCACCGCCCACACCGACGGCGACGTCGAGCGGGTCTCCGACGCGGTGAAGGACTCGCTGCGCGCCCTGCGCGCCGGCGGCTTCTTCCCCACCACCCGCGCGGGCGTCCGGTCGAGGCCGCGGCCGGCCGCGCGGCCCGCCCGCCCCCGGCCCGCCCCCGACTTCGGGATGTACTTCTTCGGCGACTACCCCGACGCCCACGACGGCCCCGGCCCCGGCGACGCCGACGGGCACGCGCCGCGCCCCGCCGACGCGTACGCGCGGATCATCGAGACGGCGCGCTTCGCCGACGAGCGCGGCTTCAGTTCGCTGTGGGTCCCCGAACGGCACTTCCACTCCTTCGGCGGCCTCTTCCCCAACCCGTCCGTCCTCGCGTCCGCGCTGGCCCGGGAGACCGACCGCATCCGGCTGAACGCCGGCTCCGTCGTCCTGCCGCTGCACGACCCGGTCCGTGTCGCCGAGGAGTGGTCGGTCGTCGACAACCTCTCCGGCGGGCGGGTGGGCATCGGCTGCGCCACCGGCTGGCACGCCCAGGACTTCGCCCTCCACCCGGACCGCTTCGCGCGCCGGAAGGAGATCGGGTTCGCCCACCTGGACGACGTACGGACCCTGTGGCGCGGCGGAACCCTGCGCCGGACCACGGGGAGCGGCACGGAGGTCGGGATCCGCGTCCACCCCCGCCCGGTACAGGCCGAGCCCCCGATGTTCCTGGCCACCTCCGGGCGCCGGGACTCGTACGAGGAGGCGGCGGAGCGCGACCTGGGCATCGTCACCAACCTGATGAACCAGACGATCGCCGAGCTGGCGGACAACGTCGCCCACTACCGCAAGGTGCGCGAGCGGCACGGCCTCGACCCCGACGCGGGCCGCGTGACCGTACTCCTGCACACGTACCTCGGGGAGGACCACGCGACGGCCCGGGCGCAGGCGCTGGAGCCGATGAGCCGCTACCTGCGGTCCTCGCTCCAGATGCGCTCGGCCGCGGGGGCACTGGCGAGCAGTCCCCGGGACGTGGCCGGGGCGAGCGACGAGGACCTCGACTACCTCTTCCGTCGGGCGTACGACCGGTACTGCGACGAACGCGCCCTGATCGGCACGCCCGAGACCTGCGCCCCCGTGGTCGAGGCACTGCGACGGGCGGGCGTCGACGAGATCGCCTCCCTCGTCGACTTCGGCATGCCGGCCGACCTGATGAGGTCCGGACTGGAACGGCTCGACGCGCTGCGGGGACGGTTCCACGACCCCGGCGAGGTTGCCGCCGAAGCCGAAGCCGAAGCCGAAGCCGAAGCCGAAGCCGAAGCCGAAGCCGAAGCCGAAGCCGAAGCCGAAGCCGAAGCCGAAGCCGAGACCGAGACCGGGGTCGGGGCCGTCGAGGGGCCGGTCGAGGTGTCCGCGCCCGCGAGCGACGCCCAGCGCCGGATCTGGCTGGCGTCCCAGCTCATCGGGGACCCGGCCGCCTACAACGAGATCCAGGCGGTACGCCTGAGCGGCGCCCTGGACACGGCGGCCCTCGGCGAGGCCGTCGCCGGCCTCGTGGAGCGGCACGCCGCGCTGCGGACCGTGTTCCGCGCGGGCACCGGGGACGAGACGGTCCTCCAGGTCGTCCGGGCCGACGCGGACATCGAGCTGCGGTCGAGCGACCTGCGGGACCACGCCGACACGGACGCCGCCGTCGCCGCCGTCCTGACCCGGGAGAGCGGGCGGCCGTACGACCTGGCCGAGGGACCGCTGTTCACCCCGCGCCTGCTGGCCCTCGCCGACGACGAGCACGTTCTCGTCCTGGGCATGCACCACATCGTCACCGACGGGCACTCCGCCACCCTGCTCGCCGCCGACCTGGAGGAGTTCTACACGGCCGCCGTCGAAGGCCGCGCCGCCCGCTTCACCGCGCCCGCCGGCACCACGGTCGGCGCACCCGAACCCGAACGCGACCCGGCCGACCTGCGCTGGTGGCGGGACCGGCTCACCCCGCCGCCGCCCGTGCTCGCCCTGCCCACCGACCGGCCCCGGGGCCGCCGGGTGGCCGGGAGGGGCGCGGCCGCCGAGATCCGCCTCGACGCCGCCCGCACCTCCGCACTCCAGGAATGGAGCGGGCAGCGGGGCGTCACGCTCTTCGCCGCACTCCTGACCGGCTGGCAGCTCGTCCTGCGCGAGCGGTCCGGGCAGGACGAGTTCGTCGTCGGCTCCACCTTCGGCCGACGTACGCCCGAGACCTCCGGCACGGTCGGCTTCCACGTCTCCGTACTGCCCCTGCCGGTCTCCCTGACGGACACGACGTCCCTCACGGACGCCGTGCGCGCCACCCGCGACGCGTTGTTCGACGCCGACGCCCACCAACACGTCGACCTCGACGCGCTGATGGCGGCCGTCAACCCCGACCGGGGCAACCCACGACCGCTGATCACCGTGTCGGCCGACCTCGACACCGCACCCCTGACCCGCGTCCACCTGCCCGGACTGCGCGCCCGGGAGGTGCCCGGCGGTACGGAGTCGGCGCCGCTGGAGATGGCCCTGATGGCCATCCGCAGTGGTCGCGGCCTGCGGTTGCGCCTGCGCTACGACGCCGATCTGTTCGACGCGGCGACGGCGCGCGCCCACTTGGACGACCTCGACCGGATCCTCGCCGCGATGGCCGGCGGCCACGCCGAACGGGTCCGGGACACCGCGGCCGTCCCCGCCGTCTTCGCGACCCCCGCCGCCGCCCTGCCGTCCGCCGGCCCGGTCCCGGAGGAGCTGCGGACGATCTGGAAGGCGGTCCTGAAGGTCGAAGAGGTGCCCGACGACAGCGACTTCTTCGATCTCGGCGGCAACTCGATCTCGGCGATCCGCCTGATCAACCGGGTACGCGAGACGCTGGACGTCGACTTCGCCATGGCGGACTTCTTCGCGGACGCCAACCCGCGCGCGATGGCCCGCCGACTTGCCGGCGGGCAGGACCGGGCCGGCGGGCAGGACCCGGCCGTCGGGCAGAACTCGGCCGTCGGGCAGAACTCGGCCGTCGGGCAGAACTCGGCCGTCGGGCAGAACTCGGCCGGTGGTCTGGACCCGGCCGTCGGGCAGGACCCGGCCGGTGGTCTGGACCCGGCCGGTGGGCGGAACCCGGCCACCGCGCAGGACCCGCCGTCGGCCCGGCCCGCGAAGGTCCCGGCCCCGCGCGAGGGCGAGGTCGTCGAGCGGGCGCCGGTCAGCGACCAGCAGGAGCGGATGATCGCGGGCCACCACTCCTTCCCGCAGCCGCAGGTCTGGAACGTGCCCACCAGGATCCGCTTCCGGGGCGCCCTGAAACCCGACGCGCTGCGCGCCGCGCTCACCGAACTGGTCGCCCGCCACCAGGGCCTGCGCCTGCGCTTCAGACGGGACCCCGACACGAGCCGAGCCCCCGCCCAGGACCCCGGCCCCGCCCAGGACCCCCGCACCGACCACGAGTGGACGCAGGAGGTCCTGGCCGCCCGGCCCGTCCACCTCCCGATCGAGGACCTGACCCGTCTGTCCCCCGCCCAGCGGACCGCCCGGGCCGACCGGGTGTGCCGCCGGCTGGCGGACACCCCCATCGACATCACCCGTTCGACGCTGGCCCCCCTGAAGCTGCTGCGGGTCGCCAAGGACGAGTGGCTGCTGATGTTCGTCCTGCACCACATCGCCGCCGACGGCTGGGCGCACTCGATGCTCGTCTCCGAGCTCGCCGAGCTGTACACGGCCGCGGCGGCCGGCAGGCCGCACGCGCTCGCGGCGCCCGCCTCCCAGCCGACGGACTACGCCCGCCACCAGAGGGCGTCGAAGGACCCCGCGACCGAGGCACGACGGGCCGCGTACTGCGCCGCGTACCTCGAAGGCGTGCCGACCCGTTCCGACATCCCCACGGACAGGCCGCGGCCCGAGAAGCTCAGCGGCGACGGCGGCACGGTCCGCGGCGTGGTGCCCGCGGCCGTCCGCACGGCCGTCGAGAAGCTGGCGACGGCCCGCAGGGTCACCCCGTTCGCGGTGTCGGTGGCGGCGCTCGGCGTCCACCTGGCCCGGCTCTCCGGCGTGCGGGACATCCTGGTGAGCGTCCCGTACGCCAACCGCGAGCGCGTCGAGTTCGAATCGCTCGTGGCGATGACGACGACCGCCGTCATGGTCCGCGTCCGCGTCGACCCGGACGAGAGCTTCGCCGACCTGGTGGGCCGGACCGGCGCGGAGGCCATGGCCGTCATGGCCAACGTCCTGCCCACCGCGCGCATCATGCGGGCGATGCGGGAGGCCGGGGCCACCGAGGTGCCCGACCGGGTGCCGTACGTCCTCGGGTTCCAGAACTACCCCGACACCGACATCGAGATCCCCGGCCTCCAGGTGGAGGTGGAGGACCTCGCACCGCCGGTGTGCCGGGCCGAGCTCGTCTTCGGGCTCTCACCCCGCCGGGACCCGTCCCTCGGCTACCGCACCTTCCTGGAGTACTCGGCCGACCTGTGGGACGGGCGCACGGCCGAGGACCTCCTTTCCTCCTACGCAACGCTGCTCGCAGACCTGAGCGCCCAACCCGACCGTCGGATCGCGGCCCTGCTCAGCACTCAACCGACGCCCCGAGAGGCGGAACCCGAATGACTCTGGTCAACGACCCCAGCCAAGCCGAGGACCTGCTCGCCTTCCTGAAGGACAGCTCCTCGCCCTACCACGCGGTCGCCGAGTCCGCCCGCCGCCTGGAGAAGGCCGGCTTCACGGAGCTGAGCGAGACCGAGGAATGGACCGGCGGCACCGGAGGCAGGTTCATCACCCGCGCCGGCGCCCTCATCGCCTGGTACGTCCCCGAGGGGGCTCCCGCGCACGCCCCCTTCCGCATCATCGGCGCGCACACGGACTCGCCCAACCTGCGGGTCAAGCCCACGCCCGACACCTCGTCCGCCGGCTGGCGACAGATCGCCGTGGAGGTCTACGGAGGCGTCCCGCTCAACACCTGGCTCGACCGGGACCTCGGCATCTCGGGCCGGATCAGCCTGCGCGACGGCGGCTCCGCCCTCGTCAAGATCGACGAACCCCTCTTCCGAGTCCCGCAGTTGGCCATCCACCTGGACCGCTCGGTCAACGACGGCCTCGCCCTCGACCGGCAGCGCCAGACGCAGCCCATCTGGGCCCTGGGCGCCTCGGAGCCGGGCGCGCTGCTGCGCCGTGTCGCCCGCGCGGCCGACCGGGACCCCGATCAGATCCTCGGCTGGGACCTGATGCTGCACGACATCCAGCCCCCCGGACACCTGGGCGAGGAACGCGAGTTCCTGGTGTCCTCGCGCCTGGACAACCTGGTGTCCGTGCACGCGGGCGTCACCGCGCTCACGACCGCCGCCGACGCGTACGCGAGGAACACGGTCCCGGCGGAGGGCCTGCGGATCCCCGTGCTCGCGGCCTTCGACCACGAGGAGTGCGGCAGCGGCTCCGAGACCGGCGCCCGCAGCCCGCTGCTGGAGCGGATCCTGAACCGCTCCGTCAGCGGTCGCGGAGGCGGCGGCGAGGACTGGTCGCGGGCCATCGCCGGGTCGTTCTGCGTGTCCTCCGACATGGCGCACGCCGTGCACCCCAACTACAGCGAGCGCCACGACCCGGACAACCACCCGCTGCCCAACGGCGGCCCCGTGGTGAAGGTCAACGTCAACCAGCGGTACGCCACCGACGGCACCGGATTCGCCGCGTTCGCCGCCGCCTGCGAGCGGGCCGACGTGCCGTGGCAGCGGTTCGTCTCCAACAACGCGATGGCCTGCGGCACCTCGATCGGACCGCTCACCGCCGCCCAACTCGGCGTGACCACCGTGGACGTGGGCATTCCCGGCCTGTCCATGCACTCCGCGCGCGAGCTGGTCGGCGCCCACGACCCCGGGTACCTGACGCGGGCCCTCGCCGAGTTCGTCACGACGGGCTGACGTCCCGTACGCGCAGGGGCCGCGGCGCCGCCCGCGGCCCCCGCGCCCCGACCCACGTCCTCCGGGAGAGACCGAGCATGTCCGCACGAAACGTCGTCATCAAAGGCGCCGACCCGCGGGACGCCGTCCTGCGCGTCCTGATCCTTCCGCACGCCGGCGCGGGCGCGGCGGCCGGTCTGGCCTTCGCGGAGCGCGCCCCGGCCGACTGGCTCGTCGCCACGGCCCGGCTGCCCGGCCGGGAGTCCCGCCTGCGCGAGAGCGTTCCCGCACTGCCCGGCCTGGTGGCCGACGTCGTGGCCACCCTCCGCGCCCTGCCCGGCACCGCCCCCCTGATCGTCGTCGGCGTGTGCTCCGGGGCGGTGATCGCCCTGGAGGCCGTACGCGCCGTACAGGGCGCCGGCGCCGACCTCGTCGCCGGGCTGGTGGTCGTCTCGCAGTGGGCGGTGACGGAGAAACCCGACCCCGACCGTCCGTCCCTGCGCGACACGGACGACCCCGCCCGCGTACTGGAGATCCTCCGGGAGTTCGGCGGGGTACCGCGATCGCTCGCCGCCAACCCGGAGATGCTCGGCCTGGTGCTGCCGGCCGTCGTCGCGGACATGGTGGCCGTCGAGGACTACACCTCGGGCCCGGAACCGCTCCTCGCCTGCCCGCTGCTGACCGTGTTCGGGGACGCGGACGACCTGTGTCCCGACGAGCGGACCGAGGACTGGTCGCTGTTCAGCGAGAACGTCCGCGGCGCCTGGGTGCCGGGCGGCCACATGCTCCTCGCGGACAGCCCCGACGCGGTGGTGGACGCCCTCGTCGGCAATCTCGACCAGTTCACCGCGGACCACGCCCCCTGAGGGCGGCCGTCCCGGCCTGGGGCCGTCCCGGCCTAGGGCCGGGAGACGCGCACCTGGAAGCTGCCGTCGCGCAGCTCTCCCACCACCGAGACGCTGATGCCCGCCTTGTCGTCGCTGAAGGTCTCGCCCGGCCGGAACGGCGCGTCGGACAGTTCCGCGTGCACGTTCGGCCGCCGGGTACAGCCTCCGCTGGCGTCCGCGCTGTCGGACACGGTGACCGGTCCGCGCCCGGTGTCGATGTCGGAGTCCACCTTGTAGATGAGGACGCCCGGTTTGCAGACGGACTCGTCGTTGCCCGCCTGGGTGCGCACCTCGATCGCGTACCCGACGCTCTCCGACAGCGGGACGAAGGCCAGTTTCTTGCCGCCCCGCACCGCCAGCGGGGACAGCACGTGATCACTCACCCCGGACTTGGAGGCGCAGCTGATCTGGTCGCCGTCGAGCCAGCCCAGCTTCCACTTGTGCCAGCCCAGCAGGTCGTTGTTGGAGCCCCAGTCCTCGCTCATGATGTCCCAGTGCCCGACCGTGCCGCCGCCGTCGGACGTGTACAGGTCGGGCAGCCCGAAGACGTGCCCGTTCTCGTGCGGGAGCACCCGGTACCCGGTCTCCCGGTAGGTGCCGGAGCCGTCGTCCTGGCGGCTGTAGACGAAGGACGTGTTCGCCAGGGGCACCCCGTCGGCGACGGGGGCCTCGCCGTTGCCGGAGAAGGTCACGGACAGGACCGTGTCCAGGGCGGAGGGCCCCGCGTTCGGGGTGACCAGGATGTTGATGAGGTCGTAGCGGCTGAAGTCCACCTCGGAGTCGGCGGCCTTCGCGATGTGCTCGACGAGCTGGCGGTACCCGGGCTCGTAGGGGGAGCCGCGCCCGATCCCGTACGCCGCGAACGGCATCGGCATCCGCAGCCACGTCCTTATCGGAGCCTCGGCCAGGTACGTGAGCCGCCCGTAGGAGCTGGTGCGGAACCAGTCGGCGGTCTGCGGGAAGAACTCCGACATCCGGTCCACGGCCGTGCCCTCGCCCTTGGCGTCGGGGAAGTCGATCATCAGGTTCAGGGCCCGCACCTCGCCGGTCGACCGCGAGTACCCGGGGGGCGTCGGCAGGCCCTCGGACATCTGGACGCCCATGGTGCCCGTGATCCGGCAGGGAGCCAGTACCGATTCGGCGCTCGTCGAGACGGGCCCGGACGCCGAGTGGCCGCGATGGGAGGTCCCGTCGCTCGCCGTCGCCGAGACGCCGAGGGCCAGCGCGGTGAGGCCGATGTACGCGCAGGTGCGGCGTGGTGTGCGTATCCGGTGGCGGGTCTGCGGCATGGAGATCGCCTTCGGGTCCGCGGCAGCCGGCCGGACCCGAACTGCTCTCCGTTGCCTCACCCTCCGACGGCTGCGGCGCGCCCGCGCGTCGGGAGAGGCCAAACGGGAGCACGACCCGAGAAGGGCGTGACTCAGGTCACACCGACGAGTGAAATAACCGGGGACGCGATCCCCGTTTGCATCTACGTCCCACGAAGCGGGGACCGCTTCCCCGGTTGGGGGAGGCTCCATGCCGAGGAGGCCCCGGAATGAAGACCCCCGTCGCCGTCGTCGGCATCGAGGCGAAAGTTCCGCGCCCGCGCGCCGACGCCGTCCGCAACCGCGAACGCATCCTGGCCGCGGCCCGCGAGGTACTCGTCGAACTCGGCTCGACCGCCCCCTTCGACGAGGTCGCCCGCCGGGCCGGCATCGGCAACGCCACGCTCTACCGACACTTCCCGGACCGGGCCACCCTGGTCCACCACGTGGTCCTGTACGTCATGGGCCGCGTCACCGTCCACGCGGAGAACGCCCTCGCCGAGGTCGCGTCGGCCGACGAGGGCGACGCCTTCGCCGCGCTGTGCCACTTCACGCACGCGGCCGCCGACGAGCGCATCGGGGCCCTGTGCCCCATGCTCTCCGGGGACTTCGACCAGGAACACCCCGAACTCATCGCGTCCCGGGTCGCGTTGGAGCACGCCGTGCAGACGCTCGTGCTCACCGGGCAGGAGTCCGGGCTGCTCCGCGCGGACATCGGCGCGGGTGACCTGATGCTCGCGCTCTCCCAGCTCAGCCGTCCCCTCCCGGGTACCGGCTGCCCCGACATGGACCGCTTCGTCCACCGTCATCTCCAACTGTTCCTCGACGGGTTGCGGGCTCCGGCGCGCTCCGTGCTGCCGGGTGCCCCGGCGGCCCTGGGGGACCTCAGGCGGAAAACCATGTGACGCCGCCGGGTCGCACCCCTTAGCGTCGTAAATCCTCCCTAAACCTTGATTTTCAGTCATTCCGCACAGTGAGTGGGTACTCCCATGCCGAAAACAGCCGCGACCCTCGCGCCGGCTGCCGACCCCAGCCGCTGGAAGGCACTCGTCTTCATAGCCCTGGCCCAGCTGATGGTCGTCCTCGACGCGACCATCGTGAACATCGCCCTCCCGTCCGCCCAGACCGACCTCGGCATCTCGGACGGCAACCGTCAGTGGGTCATCACCGCCTACGCGTTGGCCTTCGGCGGTCTCCTCCTCTTCGGCGGCCGCATCGCCGACAAGTGGGGCCGCAAGAACGCCTTCGTCGTCGGTCTGATCGGCTTCGCCCTGGCCTCCGCGCTCGGCGGCGCCGCCACCGGCGAGGCCATGATGCTGGGCGCCCGCGCCCTCCAGGGTGCCTTCGGCGCGCTGCTCGCCCCGGCCGCGCTCTCGCTGCTGGCCGTCATGTTCACCGACGCCAAGGAGCGGGCCAAGGCCTTCGGCATCTACGGCGCGATCGCGGGCGGCGGCGGCGCCGTCGGCCTGATCCTCGGCGGCTTCCTCACCGAGTACCTCAACTGGCGCTGGACCTTCTTCGTCAACATCCCCTTCGCGATCGTCGCGGCCGTCGGTGCCTGGTTCGTCATCCGTGAGCCCGCCGGCGCCCGCAACCCCGCCAAGCTCGACATCCCCGGCGTGATCCTCTCCACCCTCGGTCTGGTCGCGCTGGTCTACGGCTTCACCCGCGCCGAGTCCGCCGGCTGGTCGGACACCGTGACCGCGACCATGTTCATCGCCTCGGCGGCGCTGCTCACGGCCTTCGTCTACGTCGAGTCCAGGGTGAGGTCGCCGCTCCTGCCGCTGCGCGTCCTGCTGGAGCGCAACCGCGGCGGCGTCTACCTCTCCCTGGGCCTCGCCGTCATCTCGATGTTCGGCCTGTTCCTCTTCCTCACCTACTACCTCCAGGTCGTCAAGGGCTTCTCGCCCGTCAAGACCGGCTTCGCCTTCCTCCCGATGATCGCGGGCATGATCACGGGCTCCACCCAGATCGGCGCCCGCCTGATGACCCGCGTCCCGCCGCGGCTGCTGATGGGCCCGGGCTTCCTGCTCGCCGCCACCGGCATGCTGCTGCTGACGCAGCTCGAGGTCGGGTCCTCCTACCCGGCGCTGATCCTGCCCGCGCAGCTCCTGCTCGGCCTCGGCATGGGTTCGGCGTTCATGCCCGCCATGTCCCTGGCCACGCACGGGGTGAACCCGGCCGACGCCGGTGTCGCCTCCGCCATGGTCAACACCTCGCAGCAGGTCGGCGGCGCGATCGGCACCGCCCTGCTGAACACCATCGCCGCCTCCGCGACGACCGCGTACCTGACCGACCACGCGGCCGAGGCCGCGGCCGGCGGTCCGGCGGCGAAGCTGATCCAGGCCCAGGCCATGGTCGAGGGCTACTCCTCGGCCATCTGGTGGGCCGTCGGCATCCTGGTGACCAGCTCGCTGATCGCCTTCACCCTGATCACCACGGGCCGCCCCGGCGCGGGTGCCCCGGTGGCCTCCGGCGAGGGCGCCGAGGCCGAGATCAAGATCCCGGTGGTCGCCCACTGACACCCGGGGCACGGGCCCGGGAATGACTGACGACCCCACTTCGTTCAAATTTGAACGAAGTGGGGTTAGTCTTGTTCCGCGGCCCCGCCCGACCACCGAGGAGTGTCCCGTGACCCGCATGCCGGCCCTGTACCTGAGTCACGGCGCACCCCCGCTGGCCGACGACCCGCTCTGGCCCGGTGAACTCGCCGCCTGGTCCGCCGACCTCCCCCGCCCCCGGGCGATCCTGATGGTCTCCGCCCACTGGGAGGAAGCCCCGCTCGCCCTCGGCGCCACCGAGCCCGTCCCGCTCGTGTACGACTTCTGGGGCTTCCCCGAGCACTACTACGCAGTGCGCTACGAGGCGCCGGGCGCCCCCGACCTGGCCGCCTCGGTACGGGCCCTCCTGCGGGCCCCGGGCACGCCCGTCCAGGACATCCCCGACCGGGGGCTGGACCACGGCGCGTACGTCCCGCTGGTGGAGATGTTCCCCGCGGCCGACATACCGGTCCTCCAGATCTCCATGCCGACCCTGGACCCCACCCGCCTCATGGACATCGGCCGCCGCCTCGCGCCGCTGCGCGACGAGGGCGTGCTGATCGTGGGCAGCGGGTTCTTCACGCACAACCTCGCCGCGCTGCGGCACACAGGCCCGGGCGTGCCCGGCTGGTCCGCGGAGTTCGACGCCTGGGGCCGGGAGGCGCTGGCCGCCTCCGACGTCGACGCCCTGCTCGACTTCGAGACGAAGTCCCCCGCGGGTCGCCTCGCCCACCCCCGCACGGAACACTTCGCCCCGCTGTTCGTCACCCTGGGCGCGGCCGAGTCCACCGGCGACCTCACGGCGCCCCGCACCCCCGTGGACGGCTACTGGATGGGCCTCTCGAAGCGCTCCCTCCAGTTCGGCTAGGCCGTCTCTTTCGGATCTTGCCGGGCGACGCGGGTCAGGCAAGATCCGGAAGAGACGGCCTGGACGGCCTGGTCCGGGTCCCGCAGCGCCTTCTCGTACCAGCGGACGTCCCAGAAGCGGTCGAATTTCCGGCCCGCCTCGGTGAAGTCCCCGACACGGCGGAAGCCGAACCGCGCGTGGAGGCGTTCCGAGGCCTCGTTCGGCAGGGCGATGCCCGCGTAGGCCCGGTGGACCGGCTCGTCGGCGAGCGCCGCGAACAGTGCCTCGTACAGGAGCGTGCCGACGCCCCGACCGACCGCGTGCGGCGCGAGGTACACGCTGACCTCCACCGAGCCCACGTAGGCCGGTTTCGGGCGGAAAGCGCTGCTTGTCGCGTATCCGGCCATTCGCTCGCCAGTCCAGGCAACCAGAAGCCGATGGGGGCCGTCTTCAGGGTGGGAGTGCAGCCAAGGGCGGCGCTGTTCCGGGGTGAAGGCCACCGTGTCGAATGTGACGGCGGTCTCACGGACGTAGTGGTTGTACAACGCCGTGAGTGCCGGCAGGTCGGCCGCCACCCCGGGCCTGACCTGCACCTCTTCGAGATCTGACCGCACACTGTCTCCTTCGGTGACGGGGCGTGGCGGGGCAGGATACTGCAAGATCTCGGAAAAGAGGGGCCGGCGTGGGAATTCTGTCCCGTTTCCAGTCGTTGTTTCCTTCGAAAGCGGGCACTCGGGAGAGTGTCCGAAGGACGCATCATCCGCACCACTCGGAGAACACGACGCGTCCCGCAGCCGCACCGCGACCGAACTCATCGCATCGCAAGGGAGCACGCATGGCAACCCGCGCCGTCGCCCGCCGTCAGTCCACGAGCAGCGCTCGCGCCGTGGGCGGGGAGATCGCAGACCGCGACCTGGTCGGCATGTACCTCGACGAGATCGCGCGCACCCCGCTGCTCGACGCGGCCAAGGAAGTGGAGCTCTCGCAGATCATCGAGGCGGGCGTGTACGCCCGACAGATCCTCGACGACGCGATAGAGCGTACGGGGGAGACCCCGGCCCGCGAGGAGCTGGAGGCGCTCGCCGCCGAAGGCGAGCGCGCCAAGGAAGTCTTCATCCGTTCGAACCTCCGCCTCGTCGTGGCCGTCGCCCGCCGCTACCCGCGCAGCGGCCTGCCGCTGCTCGACCTGATCCAGGAAGGCAACGCGGGCCTGGTCCGCGCGGTCGAGAAGTTCGACTACGCCAAGGGCTTCAAGTTCTCCACCTACGCCACGTGGTGGATCCGCCAGGCCATCACCCGCTCCATCGCCGACCAGTCCCGCACCATCCGCCTCCCCGTCCACCTGGTCGAGGAGCTCGGCCGGATCCGTCGGGTGCAGCGCGAGTTCAACCGCGAGAACGGCCGCGACCCGGAGCACACGGAGGTCGCCGCCGAGCTGGACTCGACGGCGAAGCGCGTCGGCGACGTCCTGGACTGGGCCCGTGACCCGGTCAGCCTCAACATGGCGGTGGACGACGACGGCGACACGCAGTTCGGTGACCTCCTGGAGGACACCTCGGCGATCTCCCCGGAGCAGTCCGTGCTCTCGCTGCTGCGCAGCGAGGAACTGGAGGACCTGCTCGGCAAGCTCGACCAGCGCACCGCGTCGATCATCAAGATGCGTTACGGCATCGACGACGGTCGGGAGCGTACGCTGACAGAGGTGGGCAAGCAGCACGGCCTGACCCGTGAGCGGATCCGCCAGATCGAGAAGCACGCGTTGCTGGAACTGAAGAAGATGGCGCGTGACACCGGCTTCGACGCCGTGGCCTGACCGGCCCGCGAAGAAGCCCCCTCCACGAGCCCCCGGCGCCTAACCCCCCCCAGGTGCCGGGGGCTCTCTCGTACCCGGACCGGCCCCCGGCCGCCCCTCGACCGGGGCCCGCTCGGCGCCGCCCCGGCTACGCCCCGGCCGCCGCGCTCAGCCGCTCCGCGAGCCCCCGCGCGCTGTCCGCCAGCGCCGCCGGCTCCCGGACCGCGAACCCCAATCCCGTCAGCGCCAGCCGCGCAGCCACCCATTCGGGCGTCTCCCCGGTGTCGAACCGCACCCGGCAGCCGCCCCGCTCCTCCACGGCGTCCGCCCGCAGCCACCCCGGCAGGGCGTCCACCGTCGCCGCGAAGGTCACCTCCACCCGGTACGTCTCCCCGCCCCGCAGCCCCCGCCGCACGAACTCCTCCGCCTCCATCGGCAGCACCCGCGCGGCGAACCGCGCCCCCGTCGCGAACGGCTCGCTCACCCGGTCCACCCGGAACGTCCGCCAGTCCTCGCGCTCCAGGTCGTAGGCCACCAGGTACCACCGGCTCCCGGTGCTCACCAGCCGATACGGCTCCACCAGCCGCCGCGTGGCCGCGCCGTCCCGGGCCCGGTAGTCGAACCGCAGCCGCTCCGGACCCGCCACCGCGGCCGCCATCGTCGTCAGGGTCCGCGGATCCACCGTCGCCCCGTCACCCCGGGACACCGCGACCGTCGCCGACTGCAGGGCGCTCACCCGGCGGCGAAGCCGCGACGGCAGGACCTGTTCGAGCTTCGCGAGGGCCCGTACGGAGGCCTCCTCGATCCCCTCGATCGCGTGCCCGGCACCCGCCCGCAACCCCACCGCGATGGCCACGGCCTCCTCGTCGTCCAGGAGCAACGGGGGCATCGCAGCGCCCGCCACCAGCCGATATCCGCCCTCCGAGCCCAGCGTGGCCTCCACCGGGTACCCCAGCTCCCGCAGCCGGTCGATGTCGCGCCGGATCGTGCGGGCGCTCACGCGCAGGCGCTCCGCCAACTCGCTCCCGGGCCATTCGCGCGGCGTCTGAAGGAGGGACAGCAGGGTGAGCAACCGCGCCGGGGTGTCGTTCATGGCTTCAGATTGCCGGAGAAATAGGTCACCGACTGACCTAGATGCCGTCTAGGTTCTTTCCCATGAGCACCGAGACAGCCAAGGCATCGCCCGAAAGAGAGAACGGGCCCGTACCAGAAGAGCGGAACGACACCCCCCTCACCGACGCAACCGGCGCATCAGGCGCCTCCGAGGCCGCGGCCGTCGCGGCTGCCGGCCCCGCGGACCGCCGCCGCTGGCTGGCGCTCGCCATCGTGATGACCGCGGCCTTCATGGACCTCGTCGACGTCACGATCGTCAACATCGCGATACCCACCATGCGCGCGAACTTCGGTGCCTCCACCAGCGCGATCCAGTGGATCACCGCCGGCTACGCGCTCGCCTTCGCCGCCGGCCTCATCACCGGCGGTCGTCTCGGTGACATCTACGGCCGCAAGCGCGTCTTCCTCATCGGCATCGCCGGCTTCACCGCCGCCTCGCTGCTCTGCGGCATCGCCGCCAACCCCTCCATGCTCGTCGCCTCCCGCGTCCTCCAGGGCGCCATGGCGGCCCTGATGGTCCCGCAGGTCCTGGCGATCATCCACGTCACCTTCCCGCCGCACGAGCGCGGCAAGGTCTTCGGCATGTTCGGCGCGATCGTCGGCCTCGGCGCCGTCTCGGGCCCGATGCTCGGCGCACTGCTCACCGAGTGGAACCTGTTCGACCTCGAATGGCGCCCGATCTTTCTGATCAACCTGCCCGTCGGCATCGCCGGCGTGCTCCTGGGACGCAAGTTCATCACCGAGTCCAAGGCCCCGAAGGCGCTGCGCCTCGACCTGGTCGGCGTCGTGCTCGCCACCCTCGCCCTGGTCATGCTGATCTTCCCGCTCACCCACGGCCGGGAGAACGACTGGCCGCTGTGGGGCTTCGTCTGCATGGTCCTCTCGCCGGTGGTCTTCGCGGGCTTCATCGCGTACGAGAAGCACAAGATCCGCAAGGACGGCTCCCCGCTCGTGGAACTGTCCCTCTTCAAGGTCAAGAGCTTCGCCGGCGGCATCGCCGTTCAACTGACCTTCGGCATCGCGACCGGCATCTTCTTCCTGGTCTGGACGCTGTACATGCAGATGGGCCTCGGCTGGAGCGCCCTGCGCGCCGGCACCACCGGCATCCCCTTCTCGATCGCCGTCTCGGTCGCCGCGGGCATGTCCGTGCAGAAGCTCGTACCGCGCTTCGGCCGCAAGGTGCTCCAGGCCGGTGCGCTCACCATGGCCGCGGGTCTGCTCCTCTACATCTGGGAGTCCGACCACTACGGCATGGAGATCGCCTCCTGGCAGATGGCCGCCCCGCTGGTCGTCATGGGCATCGGCATGGGCCTGATCGTCGCGCCGCTGACCGACACCGTGCTCTCACAGGTGCCGCGCGAGCACGCCGGCTCGGCCTCGGGCCTGATCAACACCACCGGCCAGATGGGCAACGCGCTGGGCCTCGGCCTGACCTCGGTCGTCTTCTTCGGGCTCATCGACGACGACAGGGTCCTCGGCGCCCCGTACGTCGAGGCCTTCCGCAGCGCGCTGTGGTGGGTCGCGGCGGTCCTGGTCCTGATCTTCGCGGTGATGTTCATGCTCCCGCGCAAGGCGGTATCGACGGAGGAGCGCGAAGGCGCCCACTAGCGCCGTGACACCGGGAACCATTCCGGTCACAGCACCAGGTCGTCCCTTTCGGATCTTGTCACCCCGGCAAGATCCGAAAGGGACGGCCCGGCCGCGAGGCGGTGCGCCGCGCGACAGACGGGCATGTCCGCTCTCCGGAGTCGGGCATGCCCGTTTATTTTGTTTCCGGGGCAAAACTGGGCGTACCGTGCAAGGGAACACACGCAATCGGGCATTCGGCGGACGTGAACGGACCTGGATCCACGTGTACGCACCTGAGCGCCGGCAAGAGATCCTCCGCCTCGCCCGCGAGGCGGGCCGGGTCGACGTCCTCTCCCTCGCCGACGGCTTCCAGGTCACGGCCGAGACGGTGCGACGCGATCTGACCGCCCTCGACCGGGCCGGCCTGGTCCGACGGGTGCACGGCGGGGCCATACCGGCCGGCCGCCTCGACTTCGAACCGGACCTCACCGAGCGCGAGGCCACCGCCGCCGACGAGAAGGACCGCATCGCGTCCGCCGCCCTCGCCGAACTGCCCGACGGCGGCAGCGTCATCCTCGACGCGGGCAGCACCGTCTCGCGGCTCGCGGCCGCCATCCCCGTCGACTCGGCGCTGACCGTGGTCACCCACGCCCTGCCCGCCGCCGCCCGGCTCGCGAACCACACCGGCGTCGACCTCCACCTCGTGGGCGGCCGGGTCCGACACCGCACCCGCGCCGCCGTCGACGCCTGGGCCCTGCGCGCGTACGGGGAGATCCGCGCGGACGTCCTCTTCCTCGCGACGAACGGCTTCACCCCGGACGGCGGTCTGACCACCCCCGACCTCGCCGAAGCCGCCGTCAAGAGCGCCGCCATGGCGGCGGCCCGCCGCGTGGTCCTGCTCACCGACTCCTCGAAGGCGGGCCAGGAACACTTCGCGCGCTTCGGCGCCTTCGCGGACATCGACCTCCTCATCACGGACACGGGGCTCGACCCCGCCCACAAGGCGGCGATCGAGGCCGCCGGTACGGAAGTTGCGCTCGTATGATCCTCACCGTCACCCCCAACCCCTCCCTCGACCGGACCTACGAGGTCCCCTCGCTCGGTCGGGGCGACGTCCTGCGCGCCACCGGAGACCGCGTCGACCCGGGCGGCAAGGGGGTCAACGTCTCCCGAGCCCTCGCGGCCGCGGGCGTCCGCACGACCGCGGTCCTCCCGCTCGGCGGCGCCCCCGGCGCGCTGATCGCCGAACTGCTGGGCGCACAGGGCGTGGACGTGACGGCGGTCTCGATCGCCGGACAGACCCGCTCCAACATCTCCCTCGCCGAACCGGACGGCACCCTCACGAAGATCAACGCACCGGGTCCGGAACTCGCCCCGGAGGAATCGGCGTTGCTCCTGGAGACGGTCCGGACCCACGACGGCAGCCCCGCCTGGATCGCCTGCTGCGGCAGCCTGCCGCGCGGCCTGCGCCCCGAGTGGTACGCCGAACTGGTCACCCGTGCCCGCGGAGCGGGGGCCCGGATCGCCCTGGACACCTCCGGCCCGGCGCTCCTCGCGGCCCTCCCGGCCCGCCCCGACGTCATCAAACCGAACGTCCACGAACTCGCCGCCGCCGTCGGCCGCCCGCTGGCCACCCTCGGCGACGTGGTCGACGCCGCCCGGGAACTGCGCGCCCTGGGGGCACGGGCGGTACTGGCCTCCCTCGGAGCCGACGGCCAACTGCTGATCTCCGCCGAGGGCGACCACTACGGCACCGCACCCGCCGCCGAGATCCGCAGCGACGTCGGGGCGGGCGACGCCTCCCTGGCCGGCTTCCTGATCGCCGGCGGCACCGGCCCCGCGGCCCTCGCCTCGGCCCTGGCCCACGGCGCGGCCGCCGTGCAACTGCCCGGCAGCGCCATGCCGACCCCCGCCGACCTGCGCCCCGACGCGGTCCGCGTGACCCGAGACCTACCGCTCGACCTCCCCCTGACCGAACCCGCCGCCGATTGAAGCGGGTGAAAGAGCCCGCGCCGGGTCACCGCCGCGAGCGGGGGACCTCCACACCCTGGCGGAGCAGGGGTGTGACCGTCGCCGCCCGACCCGGCCGGCCCCGTGTCAGCGAACCCGCGCGCGGAGCTCCATCGCCCCGCGTGCGGTGGTCTCGCTCTCGTAGACCTCGCACATGTGCCGCCCGTCCGGCGTCGCCGTGTGCTCGACCTCCCACAGGCTGACCTCGGAGCCGTCCAGGAGCACGAACGCGTGCTCGTACAGGCTGAATCCCGCGTCCCGCCCGGACGTCAGGCTCCGCCTCCCGCCGAACGCCTGGGTGATCTGGTGCGCGTACGCGGACCGCAGCCGCTCCGCCAACCGCTCGCCCGGCCGGTCCACGTTCTCCGCGCGCCGCAGCACCCGCCGGGCGTGGTCGGCGGACTGCTCCACCGTGTACTCCCGATGCCGCAGCGCCGGACCCGGAGCCGCGAACAGCGCGCCGAGCGGAGCCACGTCCTCGACCGGCCCGCCCCCGGACGGGGACGCCGCCAGATCCCGCGCCACCCGCGCGGGGACCTCGCCGAAGAGCCGGGTCACGGCCGTGCAGAGGTCCGCCTTGCTCGCGAACACCTCGTGTCGGACGGCCCGGTCACCCTCCTGCCGGTACGCCAACTCCCACAGCGCCTCCGAACCCCCGTCGGCCAACAGGTACGTGTGCCAGTGGGTCTCCCGCCACAGCCCCGCGGAGGGACTGTGGTGCGTGGTGGACAGCGAGGAGCTGTGGGCGAGCGCCGTCCCGAGGCGCTCGACCAGGAGGTCCGGCAGATCGAAGGAGTTGAGGGCGCGGCCCAGGAGTCGATCGAGGTGCGCCTCGGTTGTCTCGTACGGATCGCTCAAGGTGGGTCTCCAGGCCGTCGCAGCTTGTCACTTCACAGAAGCTCAACGTAACCCCTGGCTCTGACATCACGTCCGGGGTTCGGTAAAACGTCCGGGAAGCATCGGGGGTTCCCGCCACCCCTTCAGGTCAACTTGCGTACGAATAGGCATGATTGGCCCCGGTCTGGGGCATGGCGCGCGACCATGGGTCACATGGCAACGAACACAGTGGGCGTCCCGCGGCAGCAGGGTCGCCCCGACACTCGACGCGAGGACCGACCCGACGCCCCCGGAAAGGGGTTGGCGTGGCTGCTGGTGCTCACGGGGGCCGCCGGAGTGCTGGCCTCCTGGGTCATCACCCTCGACAAGTTCCTCCTGCTGGAGGACCCGAACTTCAAGCCCGCCTGCAGCCTCAACCCCGTGGTCTCCTGCGGCAGCGTGATGAAGAGCGACCAGGCGGCCGCCTTCGGTTTCCCCAATCCCATGCTGGGCTTGGCGGCGTACGCGGTCGTGGTCTGCGTGGGCGTGGGCCTGCTGGCCGGCGCCCACCACCGGGGCTGGTTCTGGCTCGGCCTGAACGCGGGCACCCTCTTCGGCACCGTCTTCTGCGGCTGGCTGATGGTCCAGTCCCTCTACGAGATCAACGCCCTCTGCCTGTGGTGCTGTCTCGCCTGGGTGGCGACGCTGCTGATGTTCTGGGCGGTCACCGCCCACACCGTCGCCGCGGGCATCCTCCCCGCACCCGGCCCGGTACGCGGGTTCTTCGCCGAGTTCGGCTGGGCTCCGCCCGCGTTGCACCTCGGCGTGATCGGCATGCTGATCCTGACCCGGTGGTGGGAGTTCTGGACGAGCTGACGGCCGACGACATGCGAGGGCCCCGGCGGCCGGTGGCTGCCGGGGCCCTCGTCACATCGCTCCACGGGCATCCACGGCCCGGACGTGAGGGGGAGCGGAGATCAGCTGCCGAGGGAGCCGTTGCCGGACAGGACCGGGATGTTGTCCAGGATGTGCGAGAGCGGCTCGTCGCCCTTGGCCTGGGTGGAGTTCTCGGTGCACTGCTGGTTCTGCGGGTTGGACAGGACGTTGACGTCCTGGACACCGATGTTGAGCAGGGCGACCAGCGACTGGGCGTTGACCTTGGCCGGCAGGCCGATGCAGGGCTTGTTCAGGGTGCCCTGGACCAGGCCGAGCTGCGGGCTCAGGTCGCCGCTGGTCTTCTGGTTGCCGTAGATCTGCGAGGCGCCGTTGCCGTTGACGGTGTTGACGCCGTTGTCGTTGCCGATGGCCATGGCCGGGGCGGCAGCAGCAGCGCCCGCGCCGACGGCAACGGCGGAGACCGCGGCGGCGGTCATGATCTTCTTGAGCATCATTGGTCCTTTTGTCGCACGAGTGCCCGCTAGTGGAGCGCCCTGATCAACTGCCCGGTGCCTGGTTGGTTCCGCTGCTTCACTCAAACGGCCCGCTTGGGGCGCGCTTTTCCCCAGCGAGGGTGAGGCGGCCCCGGACGCGTGCGCGAAGGCCGTACGCAGCCCTCAGTGGGACGTGCCGGCGCCCGCGTTCCGGTTGCGGAGCGTACGAGGTGTTCGCACGGTGGGTCAGGAAGCGGATCGCTCGGGTCCGCATTCGTGCGACCAGCAGAAGGAAGATTCATGCACCGCAAGCAGACGTTCCGCGCCCGCGTCCTCGTCCCCGCTGTCCTCGCGGTCGCCGTACTTTCCGGCGCTGTCGCCCCCGCGAGCGCCGCCGACAGCGGCGCGGGCGCGGCCCTCACGCGACGCGTGGAAGCCGTGCAGGAACAGATCGAGGGCATCGAGGCCCGCGCGGCCGCCGGGCCGATCGACGATCTGCTCGCCACGCTCCGCACGACGCTGGAGGGGCTGCTGAAGTCCCTGGAGGGCCTGTTGCCGGCCGGGGTGAAGCTGCCGCCGATCCAACTGCCCACGCTGCCGGAGATCCCGACCGTCCCGCAGGTGCCGGTCGAGGTCCCCAAGCTCCCGGAGATCCCCGCCGTGCCGGCCGCGCCCGCGGTCCCGGCCGTCCCGGCAGTACCCGCGCTGCCGGCCCTGCCCGCGGTGCCCGCCGTCCCCGCGCTGCCGGTGAACCTGGTGCCCGACATCCCGGCCCTGCCCGCGGTGCCCGCCGTCCCCGCGCTGCCGGTGAACCTGGTGCCCGACATCCCGGAGATCCCCGACGTGCCGTAGCCGTCGAGAGGGTGGCGGGGAACGGCCCGGAAGGGCGCCGGGGTCAAGACCATTGGGCTGAACAGGTCTGATTCGGTGCTCACCCGTGTCGTTTGGGAACCAGAACCGTTTCGCTCGGTGTGAGCCCCGGGATCGGGGCAGGACGTCGAAGAGAAGGTGCACTTCCCATGAACTCTGCTGCCAAGAAGGCCGCCGTGGCCCTGGCCTCCGCTGGTCTCGCTGTGGCCGGTGCCGCGGGCGCCGCTTCCGCCGACTCCTCGGCCGAGGGCGCGGCCGTGGGTTCCCCCGGTGTCCTCTCGGGCAACCTGGCCCAGGTGCCGGTCCACATTCCGGTCAACGTCTGCGGCAACTCGGTCGACGTCATCGGCCTGCTGAACCCCGCGTTCGGCAACGTCTGCGTCAACAACTGACGTCAGTCGACCTCATGACTGTGGGCGCCCCGGCCTCGCCGGTGGCGCCCACGGTCATGTCGCGTCCGGTCGGATTCAGCGACCGCCGTTGAGGTCCACGCCGCCGAGCAGCGGGGAGGCCTGGGTGGCACCGTTCGCGAGCTTCAGGGTCTCGCCCGGCAGGTCGTTGCGGGCCTTGTTGAGCGTCTGCACGGTGCCGACGACCTTGCCCAGGCTGTCGCCCTGCTCGGCCAGCGCCTCGTTGGGAAGGTTCTCGGTGGCGCCGGTGGTGGCCGTCAGCGCGTCACTCAGTCCCCCGGTCAGGCTCATGGGGGGCATCGCGGCCGGGGTCCCGGCGGCGAACGAGGGAGACGCGGCGCCGAGGAGGGCCACGGAGCCGGCGACGACAGCGGCGACCTTCGTGAACTTCATTATCGAAATCCTTTTCCAGCGGCGACCGTCGCGCCGCTTTCGACCTGGCTAACGATTCCCCGTCGATACGGAAACGCGCGAGCGAACGCGGCAACGGCCGGAGAATCCACCAGGGATTCTCCGGCCGACATTTCTTCTGATTACCGGTATTGCCGGTCAGGCGATACGGGACCTTCGGTACAGAATGGCGCCGCCCAGGATCAGAGCCGTGGCGAGGGCGGCCGCGGCGGCCTGTTGACCCGCTCCGGTGGCCGCGAGTTCCGGTACCGCGGCCGGGGCCGGGACGGCCACCATCGGCGGGAGGGCGGGGGCCGCAGCGGCGACCGGAGCCGGGGCGGGCGCCGGTACCGGGGGCAGGTGGACGGGGAGGTCGCCGGCGGGAGCGGCCGGCGGCTGGTCCGCGGGGCGCACGACCTCCGGCGCGGGGTGCGTCACGGGCATGCTGCCGCGCGGAGGCCCGGTGACCTCGTCCTCGAACGACGGACCGGGGGCGGGCGCCGGGAGCGTCTTCGGCTGCTCCCACTCGGGCTCGGGCGCCGGAAGCGGTACGGGTGCCTCCTGGACCGGGGCGGGCGCCTCGGGCATCGGAACGGGCTCGGGCAGCGGCTTCGGGGCCGGGTGCTCCGCGACGGGACCCGGCAGCGGGTGCGGCCGGGGGAGCGGCCTCGGAGCCGGGGGCGCCGGGTGGGGCACCGGGGCGGCCGGGTGCTCCGCCTGCGGGCGGGGCTCGGGGTTCGGGGGGCCGACCGGCGGGTGGTCGTCGCACTCCTCCTCCGCGCTCCCGTGGCCGCCCTGGTGACGGGGGTCCGCATGCCGGGCCTCGTCGTGGCGGGGCGCCGCGTGCCGGGGTGCCGCGTGCTTGGGCGCCGCGTGCTTGGGTGCCTGCCTGCGGGGCTCTTCGTCCCGCTGTTGCGGCATCGCGTGCCGGCCGCCCTGACGCTCGTCGAGGTAGCGCTCGAACATCGCGGCGTGTTCGGGGCCGAGGTGCCGCTCGTAGTCGTAAGCGGCGTCGGAGCCGGTGGTGGTGGCGCAGGTGTTGCCCATGGAGGGGTTGAGCGCGGCACCCCCGTCCACGCTGTTGCCGCACACGTTCGGCGCGAAGGTGATCGGTACCGAGACGCTGTTGCCGGACAGCACCCCCGGTGAGTGCGAGGCCTCGGCCATCGCCCCGGGATGCGCGTAGGCCGCGCCGGTCGCGATCGACAGCAGGCTGGAGGCGGCCGCCGCCGTGAGCATCCCCTTGCCCAGCACCTGTCGGCTCAGTACCTGTCGCATGGGTCCTTCCCTGTCTACCGGCGCTGCGGCCGGTGCTGTATCGAAGGAGGCCTCGGAGTGCACCGCCGTGCACTCCGAGGCCACCCCGAGGAGGTTCGCCCTCGCGGGCGCAGACGCTTCGTCAGGCGTTGACGCAGGTGTTGCCGAACGCGGGGTTCAGCAGGGCGATCACGTTGACGGTGTTTCCGCAGACGTTGACCGGGACGTGCACCGGAACCTGGACGAGGTTCCCGGAGGCGACGCCGGGGGAGCCGATGGCCTGGCCCTCGGCGGCCGAGTCGGCCATGGCGGGGGAGGCTGCACCGGCGGCCATCAGCACGCCGGCGGCCAGCACCAGTGCCTTCTTGTACGTCATTTGTTTTCGATCCTTCCCGCAGAGGCGTATCCACTGCACAAATAACAACGAGC
Organism: Streptomyces sp. NPDC002602; assembly: GCF_042889445.1. NCBI lineage: Bacteria > Bacillati > Actinomycetota > Actinomycetes > Kitasatosporales > Streptomycetaceae > Streptomyces > Streptomyces sp. NPDC002602. The sequence continues at coordinate 113,645 of NZ_JBIAQX010000014.1, forward strand.
GGGTCCGGCAAAAGAAACCGCGAATTTTCCGGGGCCGTTCCGCATTTCACTCCGATGCTCGCGCGTTAAAAGTCGCGCGGGGTGTGGAATTCGTGGGGGCGGATTTCCGGCCGTTCCCGCGATTCGAGTGCCCTCACACGCGGCGAGGCCGCCGCGACCCGAAGGTGCGACGGCCTCGTTCCCCGGACCCGGCCGGGGGAATGCCCACGTACGGGGCGGCGGTCAGCTGCCGGCGGAGGCGTTGCCGGAGAGGACCGGGATGTTGCTGAGGATGTGCGACAGGGCCTCGTCACCCTTGGCCTGGGTGGAGTTCTCGGTGCACTGCTGGTTCTGCGGGCTGGACAGGACCGGGATGTCCTGGACACCGACGTTGACGAGGGCCAGCACGGACTGGACGTTGGCCTTGGCCGGCAGGGCGATGCAGGGCTTGTTGAAGGAGCCCTGGATGAGCGCCATCTGCGGGCTCATGTTGCCGTACGTGGCCTGGTTGCCGTAGATCTGCGCCGAGTTGTTGCCGTTGGCGGTGTTGATGCCGCCGTCGTTGCCGATGGCCATGGCCGACGGGGCCATCGCGGCACCCAGACCCACGACGGAGGCGGCAACCGCTGCGCCGGCTACAAACTTCTTGATCATTGTCGTCCCTTTTTTGCAGGATTGCCCGGTACTGGAGCACCCGGATCAACGGCGCTGCCCCGGCTCGGGTTGCGTGTCTTCACTCGGATGCCGAAGTTTCGGGCGCCGCGGTTGACGTCGGGCGTTGACGCCGATGGCGCCGGACGCGGGGCGGGTGTCGTGGGTGAGGCCGTTCGCCGGAGCGTCGTCCCCGACGCGCCGACCCCTTCCGGACCCCGTTTTCCCTTTCGGTTCCGAGCGGTGGGGCAACCCCCATAACGACCCGCCCACTTTGAGGGTGCGTGTTATCGCCCAAAAGGCCGTACGAGCGAGTCCGGCGTGATTTCCAGCCTGATTTCTGACAAAGTTCACTCCTGTTTTGTCCCCTTGATCGAAAATGGAGACAGGGTCATGGGTTCCTCCCGCAGAATCCTCGGCGCACTCGGTCTGCTGTCCTGCCTCACACTTTCGGCGAACGTTCCGGCGGCCGGTGCGGCGGTCCTCGCCGGTCCCCGTGTCTCCGACGTCACCGTCAAGGAGCAGGCCCGGATCCCCTTCACGCAGCGTTACCAGGCCGTGCTGAACGGCGGGCTGGTCCGGGCCTCGAACTCCGGGATCAGCTGTCGCAAGGAGGAGAACCCTCAGGCCGAACCGTGCGCCGACGTCCAGCGCGGCGCCGCGGGGGTCAACGGCGACTACGAGATGTTCTACAGCGAGGTCGACACGGACCCCGACACCTACAACTCCACCCGGGCCGAGCTCAAGGTCCCGCAGGGCGCGAAGGTCGAGTACGCCCGGCTGTACTGGGGCGGGAACCTGCGGGTCGGCGAGCAGAAGCCGCCGGAGGACAACGGCCGCGTGCTGGTCGCCGAGCCGGGCGGCGCGTACAAGGAAGTCCTCGCGGACACCGTGATCGGGCACCGCAGTGACGCGGGCAGCGACGCCTACCAGGCCTCGGCGGACGTGACCCCGCTGGTCCGCAAGGGCGGCGCGGGGATGTGGACGGTCGCCCAGCTCAACATCGCGATGGGGCACTCGGTGGTGGGGGCCTGGGGCGGCTGGACGCTGGTCGTCGCCTACGAGCACCCGCAGGAACCACTGCGCCGGGTCTCCGTCCACGACGGGTTCGACGGGCTGGTCCCGGGGGCGGGCGAGGCCGCCGGTCGGACGGTGGAGGTCGCCGGGCTGGACGCGCCGGCCGGGTCCGTCGGCAAGGCCGGGGTGGTCGCCTACGACGGGGACCGGGGGGTCCTCGGGGACTCACTGACGGTGACGGCGGACAGTGGCCGGCGTGTGAGTCTCAGTGATTCAGAAAATCCTTTTAATGATGTTATGAATTCCACGATCACGGAATTCGGACGTCCCTCGTTCGTGCGACAGCCCGAACATATGAATACCCTCGGATATGACGCGGACGTGTTCGATCTGAGTCCCGCCCTGTCCGGTGGTGCCCGCAGCCTGAGTTTCAAGTTCACGGGCGAAAGTCAGGGCCAATTCCTCGGTGTGCTCTTCGTTCAGACAGACGCGCGCCGCTGAACGTAGGAGATCACTCCACGTGTCGACCAACCGTTCGACAGCAGATTCGTCCCCGGCGGTACTCCGTACCGTCCTCCATCTCGTCCAACCCGTGGACGGCGGGGTCGCCCGGGTCGTCACCGACCTGGTCCGGGCGCAAGCCGCCGCCGGACTGCGCGTCGTCGTCGGCTGCCCGCGCGGCGGCCGACTCGCCGACGACGCCCACGACGCCGGCGCCGAGGTCCTCACCTGGCGCGCCGGGCGATCCCCCGGGCCCGGGCTGCCCGCCGAGGTGCTCGGCGCCGCGCGGCTGATCCGCCGCGTCCGCCCCGATCTGCTGCACGCCCACAGCGCCAAGGCCGGGTTGGCCGGGCGGCTGGCCGCGCGCGGCACCGTGGCGACCGTGTTCCAGCCGCACGCCTGGTCCTTCGACGCCGTGGGCGGCGCCACCGCCGCGCTCGCGCTGCGCTGGGAACGGTTCGGTGCCCGGTGGGCCGACCGGGTGCTCTGCGTCAGCGAGGCGGAACGCCGGGCCGGCGAGTCCGAGGGGATCACCGCCCGCTGGTCGGTCATCCGCAACGGCGTGGACACCGACCACTTCCGGCCCGGCGCCGCCGACCGCGACCTCGACCGGGCGGCGGCCCGCGCCGAACTCCCGCTGCCCGCCGAGTTCCGGGGCGACGCGACGCTCGTCGTCTGTGTCGGCCGGCTCTGCCCGCAGAAGGGCCAGGACCTCCTGCTCAAGGCCTGGCCGCAGGTGTCGGCGACGGTCCCGGGCGCCCGACTGGCCCTCGTCGGGGACGGCCCCGACACCGAACGGCTGCGCCTGGGAGCCCCGCCGGGCGTCCTCTTCGCGGGGGCCGCCTCCGACATCCGACCGTGGCTTCGGGCCGCCGATCTCGTTGTACTGCCGTCGCGGTGGGAAGGCATGGCGCTCGCCCCGCTCGAAGCCATGGCCTGCGGTCGCCCGGTCCTGGTCTCCGACGTCAGCGGTGCCCGGGAAAGTCTGCCGCCCGGCCAGGGGCGGCTGTGCCTGGTGCCACCGGAGGACCCGACGGCACTGGCCAAGGCCCTCTGCGGGCTGCTGGCCGAGCCGCGGCTGCTCGCCGAACTCGGGGAGCGGGCCAGGGAGCACGCCCGGACCGACTTCGACGTACGGCGGACCACGGACGCGGTCACCGGCCTGTACCACGAACTGCTGGGCAGGCCCCGGCCCTTGAACCAGGAGCGCATCAGCCGATGACGATGGACAGCGCACCCGCCCGGCACCCCGGGCAGGGCGGCACGGGGCCCGCCGGGAGCAGCGCCTTCGCGCCCGCGCCCCCCACCCCAGCCCGCCGTTCCGTGACCGCCATCCACCCCCCGCGCGGGCCCCAGGTCGAAGCGGCCAGGACCGCCGTCCGGCCGCGGCGCGTCCGCCCCCGCGACCGGGTCGTCCCGCTGGTGACCTCCGACGCGCTGGCCGCCGTGCTCACCGTTTCGGCCGTACCCGGACCGGGCCTTCCGACAGAGGCCGCCCTGCCCCTCGCGGTCCTGCTCCTCGCGCTGCACGCGCAGGCCGGGCTGTACCGGCCGCGGCTCGCGCCCTCCGCGCTGTTCGAACTGCCCGCGCTCGCCGGTCGGGCCGCGGTCCTGTGGTGCGGGGCCGCCGCCGTCCTGGCCGCCTTCCACCCCCGACAGGCCATGGGGTGGAGCGAGCTGCTCGGCACCGTCTGCCTCCAGATCCTGCTGGTCTGCGCCGGCCGGGGCCTCGTGAACCAGCTCCACCGGCGCGCGGCGCTCCGCTCGCCCGCCTCCGCGCTCGTCGTCGGTCCCGGCGCGGGCGCCGGGGCGGTCGCCACCGCCCTCCACGGGCGACCCGAGTACGGACTGCGGCCCGTCGGGATCGCCGACACCGGCGCCGGCGACGGGGAGCACGCCCCCCTGCCGGTGCTCGCCACCCACGAGGACATCCGGCGGGCGGTCATCCAGAACTCCGTCCGGCACGCCGTCTTCACCCGCCCGCCGGAGGCCGACGAGCGCACCGCCTCACTGGTCCGGCTCTTCCACGACCACGGCTGCCGGCTCTGGCTCGCCGACCCCGCCGGCACCGCCAAGGTCACCGGCATGCGGGTGGCACAGCCGGCCGACCAACTCTGGGGGTACGCCGTGCAGCCGCTGCTGCCCCGCCCCTCCCGGCCGTTGGAGCGGTACGCGAAGCGGATCATCGACTCCTCGCTCGCCGCGCTCGCCCTGCTGTTCGCCGGGCCCGTGATGGCCGCCTGCGCCCTGGCCGTACGGCTCGTCGACGGGCCCGGTGTGATCTTCCGGCAGGAGCGGGTCGGGCTGTACGGGCGCCCCTTCACCCTGCTGAAGTTCCGCACCCTGAGCGCCGATCCGCACGAGTCCGCCACCCGGTGGACGGTCGCCGGCGACCGGCGGATGAGTCCGGTCGGCTCCTTCCTGCGCAAGTCCTCGCTGGACGAGCTGCCACAACTGTGGAACGTCGTACGGGGTGACATGAGCCTGGTCGGTCCTCGCCCCGAGCGGCCCTTCTTCGTCGCCAAGTTCAGCAGCGTGCACCCCGGTTACGAGGCCCGCCACCGGATGCCCGTCGGGATCACCGGACTCGCGCAGATCAACGGACTGCGCGGGGACACCTCCATCGAGGACCGGGCCCGCTTCGACAACCACTACATCGACACCTGGTCGCTGTGGCAGGACCTGTGGATCCTCGCCCGCACCGCGGCCGGGTTCTTCCGCTTCCGGCTGGGGGGCAGCTGAGCATGAGCCTTGCCGTATCGAGCCCCCGGGTCCGCCCGGACGTCGGTGGGCTGCTGCGCCGGCACTGGCCGTTGCTGCCGCTCGCCGCGACCGTCCTGTTCCTCCTCGCCCCGCTGCCGGCGGGCGATGCCACCACCTCGGGCAAGGTCGGACCCGCCGACGCCGCCTCACTGCTGCTCGTCCTCGTGTGCGCCGTACAGGCGGTGCGCGGCCGGGTGCGGGCGCTGACCCCGTTGGGGGCGGCCGTCCTCGGACTGCCCGCCGTGGGGCTCGCGGTGGCCACCGTCACCGCGGGGGACCCGTACGCGGCCCTGCCCGGGTTCGTCCGCTACCTCCAGGTCTTCGTGCTGGTCCCGGCGGCGATCGTGCTGCTGGTGCGGGACGCCCGCGAGTTCCGGTCGGCCGCCGCCTGCTTCGTGGTGCTGGCACTGGTCCAGGGAGCCGTCGGAGTCGCGCAGTTCGCGACCCACACCGGCGCCTCGTACCAGGGCGAGGACATCCGTGCCGTGGGCACCTTCGGCCCCGGTGACGTCATGGGCATGGCCACGGTGGTCGCGTACGGGCTGATCGTCGCGACCGCCGCCGCACTGTCCCCGGGACTGCCGCGCCGCGTCCGCAGGGTCGCGGCCGGGTGCGCGCTCGCCCTGATCCTGCCGCTGGTGCTGTCGTTCAGCCGGGGCGCGTGGATCGCCACCCTCGGCGCCGCCGTCCTCGTCATGGCGATCGCCGGGATCCGGCGGGCGCTCAAGGTACTGGTGGCGCTCGTCGCGCTCGGTGTGGTGCTCGTCGGCGGGCTCGGGGTCGGCTCCGAGATGGTCGCGGAACGACTCACCTCGATCACCCAGGTCTCCGACGCCCCCGACCAATCGGTCACCGACCGCTACACCATGTGGGCCGCCGCCGAGTCGATGTGGCGCGAGCGACCCGCGGCCGGCGTCGGCCTCAAGGGCTTCCCGGCCCACCGCGACGGCCACTCCGGCCTGGCCCTGTCCGCCGGCAGCGACACCGGGGGCGCGGGTCAGGCGTTCATCAAGCAACCGCTGCTGTCCCCGCACAACATGTACCTGCTCGTGCTCAGCGAGCAGGGTCTGATCGGACTGACCGCACTCGTCGGCGGCTGGGCGGTGCTGCTGGTCGCGGGCGTCCGCCGGTGCGCCTCCGGCCGAGGCGCCCGGGACTGCGGGCTGATCGCCGTCGGGCTCCTGGCGTGGCAGTTGACCGATTTCCTCTACGCGGACATCGGCGGGCCGTCCACCGTGCTGACCGGGGTGATCATCGGGCTCGCCGCCTGGTGGGCGCTGTCCTCCCCGGGCGACCCGGAGGGCGTGTTCGCGACCGGCACCGGACGGGGCCGACCGGCCGCCGAGTGGCCGGCCGGCCGGTGACGGGCACCCCGCCCTGGCGGCCCGCGGCCGCGGCGACGGACCTCGCCGCGACCGGGGGCCGTCCGCCGCGGCCGGCGGAACCGGGCGACGCCCGAGGCGCCGGCGCCCACGGGGACCGGGGCCGCGTGATCGCCTCCGGCGGCCCCACCGTCGCGGGGGCGCCGGCCGCCGAGCCCGAGGCCGCCGCCCGTGCGCGGGCCGGGCGGGGACCCGGATCCGGCGATCCCGGCGCACCCGCCCCCCTGGGTCGGTACCTCGCCAAGGCCGCCGCCGTCACCGCCGGCCTCACCGCCGCGGGGGCGGTGTTCGGACTCGTACGCGACCAGACCATCGCCCACCTCTTCGGCGCCGGGCACGACAGCGACGCGTTCCTCATCGCCTGGACCGTCCCCGAGATGGCCTCGACGCTGCTCATCGAGGACGCCATGGCGCTGTTGATGGTGCCCGCCTTCAGCCACGCCCTGGCCCGCCGGGCCGCCGACCGCGCCGGCCTCACCCGCAAGGAGGCCCGCGCGCAGGACCCCGTACGGCTGCTCGTGGCCGCGACCCTGCCGCGGCTGCTGGTGCTGCTGGCCGCCGTGGCCTCCCTGCTGATCGTCGCCGCGCCGCTCGTCGTGGGCGTGCTCGCTCCCGGGCTGCCCGATCCCGACCTGGCCGTCCAGTGCACCCGGCTGACCGCCCTCACCGTGATCACCTTCGGGATCGCCGGATACTTCAGCGCGGCGCTTCGGGCCCACAGATCCTTCCTGCCGCCCGCCGCGATCTACGTCTCCTACAACGTCGGGATCATCGGCGCCATGGTCGCCCTCCACGCCCTGTGGGGAGTGCGGGCCGCCGCGGCCGGGGTCGCCCTCGGCGGGGCGCTGATGGTGCTCGTCCAACTGCCGGCGTTCATCCGGGACGTGGGCTTCGGACCGTCCCGGGCCAAGGGCGCACCGCGCAGCCGGCGCGACCGGGACCGGCCGACGCTGATCGCCTTCGGGCTGATCGCCCCCGTCATCTTCTTCGCCGTCTTCCGGCAGTCCCAGGTCCTCGTCGAACGATTCCTGGCCGCCTCCCTCCCGTCCGGAGCCATCTCGCACCTGAACTACGCGCAGAAGGTCGCGCAGATGCCGATGGTGCTGTCCCTGATGATCTGCACGGTCACCTTCCCGGTCGTCGCCCAGGCCATGGCCGGCGGCGAACGCGAGAAGGCCCGGCGGCGTGTCGAACGGGACCTGGCCCTGGCCTCCCTCGCCGTCCTCATGGGCACCGCCCTCGTCATCGGGTACGCGCCCCAGATCATCCAGGTCCTCTTCGAACGCGGCGCCTTCACCCACCGGGACACCGTCGCCACCGCCTCCGTGATGCGGGTCTACGGCCTCGGACTCCTCGGCCACTGCCTCGTCGGGGCGCTGTCCCGGCCCTTCTTCTCGACCGCCCGGCCCACCTGGTTCCCGGCGGTCGCGATGGGCGCCGGGCTGCTCGTCAACATCGTCTTCGGAGCCTTCGCCGTCGGCTGGTGGGGGACCTACGGGATCGCCGCCGCCAACGCCGCCGGCATCTCCACCACCGCCGCCCTGCTCCTCACCGGACTCGGCTCCCGGATCGTCGCCATCCAGGTCCGCCGGGTCGCCGTCAGCATCGGCCGCCTCGCGGTCGCCGCCGTCGCGGCCTGCGCCACCGGCTGGATCGCCGGCCCCAAGATCCCCGACCCGTTGCTCAGCGCCGCACTCGGCTGCCTGCTGGTCCCGGCCATGTTCGGGGCCACCGGGATGGCCATGCGGGCACTGGAAGTCACCGTGCTGCCCGCCCAGATCGCCCAGCTCACCTCCCAGCTCACCCAGAGGTTCCGCAATGCCCGCTGACACCGACACGGAGGCCGCCGCCGTGGTGGTCCCCGCCCGCCGGCCCGCATCGCCGTGGGTCCTCATGTACCACTCGGTCGCCGAGTTCACCGACCCCGCCGAGGACCCGTACGGGATCACCGTCACCCCGCGCGCGCTGGAGGCCCAGCTGTCGTGGCTGCGCTCCCGGGGGCTGCGCGGGGTGTCCGTCGGCGAACTGCTCCGGGCCCGCGCGGCCGGCCGTGGAGCAGGGCTCGTCGGACTCACCTTCGACGACGGGTACACCGACTTCCTCACCCGGGCGCTGCCCCTGCTGAACCGGCTCGACTTCACCTCCACGCTGTTCGTGCTGCCGGGGCGGCTCGGGGTGGACAACGTGTGGGACCCGCTGGGCCCCCGCAAATCCCTGCTCACCGGCGAGGGCATCCGCGAGGTCGCCGCCGCCGGGCAGGAGATCGGCTCGCACGGGCTGCTCCACCAGGACCTCACCGTCACCCCCGACGAGGTGCTCCGGCAGGAACTGCGCGGCAGCCGCGACCTGCTGCGGGAGCTGACCGGGACGCTGCCCGAGGGGTTCTGCTACCCGTACGGGCACCTCGACGCCCGGGTCGTGGACGCCACCCGGGCCGCCGGGTACGGCTACGCGTGCGCCATCGACCCCGGGCGGCTCGCCGGCCCGTACGCCCTGCCCCGTACGCACGTCAGCCAGGCCGACGGCGGGGCACGGCTGCGGATCAAGCGGCTGCGGCACCAGGTGCGGGAGCTGCGCAGGGGGGTGGCCGCGCGATGAACGCGACGGACGGGATGAAGTCGCTCAAGGTGCTGCACGTGATCACCGGCCTGGGCGTCGGTGGAGCCGAGCAGCAACTGCGCCTGCTGCTGCGCCACATGCCCATGCGGTGCGACGTGCTGACCCTGACCAACCCGGGCCGGGTGGCCGAGGGGCTGCGGGCCGACGGTGTGCGGGTCGTCCACCTCGGGATGAAGGGCAACCGGGATCTCGGCGCGCTGCCCAGGATGGTGCGCTTCATCCGGCGCGAACGCTACGACCTGGTCCACACCCACCTGTACCGGGCCTGCCTGTACGGGCGGCTCGCGGCCCGACTCGCGGGCGTGCGCACGACCGTGGCCACCGAACACTCCCTCGGCGAGGGCGAGATCGAGGGACGCAGGCTCTCGCGCGGGGTCCGCGCCCTGTACCTGACCGGCGAACGCCTCGGCGCGGCGACGGTGGCCGTCTCCGACACCGTGGCGACGCGGCTGGAGGGCTGGGGGGTGTCGGCCGCGCGCATCCACGTCGTACCGAACGGGATCGAGGCCGTCCGCTTCCGCTTCGACGAAGGCGTGCGCAGGGCCACACGGGCTCGGACCGGGCTCCCGGAACGGGCCTTCGTGGTGGGCGGGGTCGGCCGGCTCGTGCCGGGCAAGCGGTTCGACGTGCTCGTCCGGGCCGTTGCCGCGCTGCCGGGGGCCCACCTGCTGCTGGCCGGCGACGGCCCCGAACGGGCCGCGCTGCGGCGGCTCGCCGCCGACCTCGGCGCCCAGAGCCGCATCCACCTGCTCGGGGAACGGGACCCGCTCGGCGACAGCGCGGACGGGCGAACGCCCGGCATCCCCGCCCTGCTGGCCGCGATGGACGTCTTCGTGTCCCCGTCGCGGGAAGAGGCCTTCGGGCTCGCGGTCGTCGAGGCGCTCGCCGCCGGACTGCCCGTCCTGCACGTCACCTGCCCGGCCATCGACGACCTGCCCGCGACACAGGCGCCCGGGGCGCGGCGGATCGGCACCGGGACGGAGGAGCTGGTCGCCGCGCTGCGCGGACACATGGAGGCGGGGGCAGGCCGGTTGCCGGCGCCGCCCGTGGTGCGGCGGTACGACATCGCGCGGAGCGCGGAGCGGTTGCTGTCGGTCTACGCCGAAGCACTGGCCGCACCGCGCGAGGGGGGCCGGGGCGCCGCCGCGGACCCGGACGCGGACGTCGCCCCGGACGCGGATGCGCGGCGGGGGGCCGGTTCGCAAGGGGTCGGGGTGCCGGCCGCTCCCGGGCGCGGGCCGGACGCACGGGGGGACGCCGCCCGGCCGGGGGCCGTGAGCACGCCCGGCCGGGGCGACGGCTGATCAGTCCTACCGCAGGGGCCCCGCAGCGGGGCCGAAGGAAGTTCCCTCCACTCAGGAAGCGAGCACGCACATGGCCGACACCGCCGACCAGAAGAAGTCCGACCAGACGAAGGCCGAGCAGAGGAAGGCCGAGCAGAGGAAGTCCGACCACCGGTCCGCGAAGAAGGCGCGGACCCGGTTGTCGGGGCCCGCGTGGTGGCCGTTGCCCGTTTGCGCGCTGCTGGGACTGGCCGCCGGCGGGGCGTACGGGGTGCTCAAGGCGCCCGAGTACGCCGCCACCAGCTATGTCGTCGCCGTCCCGGACGACACCACCGAACCGGCCACCGCCCTCGGCTTCGCCCAGGCCTACGCCCGCATCGCCACCAGCAACTCCACCCTCGCCTACGCCCAGCCCCGCGCCGGCATCAGCGCCCACCGGCTGCGGACCCAGGTGCGCGCCGAGACCTCCCCCGAGTCTCCGATGATCGCCATCACCGGTACCTCGAAGAGCCCCTCCGAGGCCGCCGACATCGCCAACGCGGTCGCCGACGCCCTGTCGCTGAGCAGCAACCAGGCCGCCAAGAACACCGGTGTGCAACTGCTGCTGTTCAACCAGGCCGTCGCACCGACCGACCCGGCCTCGGCCTCCGCGCCGCTCAGCGGAGCCGTCGGCCTTTGCGCCGGCGGGCTCGTCGGCGGCCTGTGGATGCTGGCCCGACCCGGGCGCCGGCGCACCGACGAGGTCGTCGCCGAGAGCCCCGAGGTGGCCGAGAGCCCCGTGGCCGGCGAGTTCGCGACGCTGCCCGCGCAGGGCGAGCACACCACGGCCAAGGAGAAGGAGTCCGTGCGATGAGTTCGGGCTCCGCCGGGGGCCTGTCGGTGACGTTGTGTCGGGATTCCCGGCAGTTCGCCGCGCTGGAAGAGCCGTGGAACAGGCTCGTCCGCGGCTGCCCCACCGCCACCCCCTTCCAGAGCCACGCCTGGCTGCACTCCTGGTGGCTGTCGTACGGGAAGGAGGGCCGGCTCCGGCTCGTCCTCGTGCGCCGCGGCGAGGAACTGGTCGGCGTCGCCGCGCTGATGCTCGTCCACCGGCCGCTGCCGCTGCTGGTGCCGCTGGGCGGCGGGATCACCGACTACTTCGACGTGCTCGTGGCCCCCGAGCACGCCCGTCAGGTCGTTCCGGCGCTGGCCCGCGGGCTGCACCGGGCCGCCCGGGGCGCGGTCGTCGACCTCCGCGAGGTGCGGCCCGGGGCGGTCGCCGAGGCGCTGTTCCGGGAATGGCCCGGGGCGCGGGCCAGGCTCACCGACTCCACCTGCATGGAACTGCCCGCGCTGCCCTTCGACGAGCTCGTCCGGCGCATGCCCTCCTCCGGCGCACAGCGGGTGCGGGCCAAGCTCCGCAAGACCGACGCGGCCGGGATCGAGGAGCACGACGTCACCGAGCAGGAGGTGCCGCGTGCCGTGCGGACGCTGCTGCGGCTGCACGAGAAGCAGTGGCGGGGGCGAGGGGTGACCCCCGAACACCTCAAGCCGCGCTTCGCCGAGCACCTGACCCGGGCCGTCCGGCGGATGGTGCGCGTCGGGGAGGGCCGACTCACCGAGTTCCGGCTGGACGGGAACGTGGTCGCGGCCAACGTCACACTGCTCTCGTCGGCCCTGAGCGGCGGGTACCTGTACGGGGCAGACCCGGACCTGCGCGACCGCAAGGTGGACATCGCCACCCTGCTGCTGCGCCACGAGGCCGGCCGGGCCCTCGAGGAGGGGCGGCCGGTGGTGAGCTTCCTGCGCGGCAACGAACCGTACAAGAACCACTGGCGGCCCGAAACGGTGGTCAACCAGCGGTTCCTGCTGGCCACCAACGCGCTCGCGCCCCTGCTGCGACTGCACGAGTCGCAGGTGTCGGGGCGCGAGCGGGCGGTGGACGCGCTGCGCGAGGCGATGCCGGCCGCCAGGGACTGGCGGGCGCGGCTCAACGAACTGCGGGTGCGATGACGGGAGTCACGCGCCCTCGCCCGGACGGGCCGGTTCGTCTAGAAGGGCCAGAGCCAGCCCTTGCGCCAGTCGAGCTTGACGCAGACCGCCTGGTTGCCGACGAGCTTGGACAGCCACTCCCCGAAGTTGAGCGGCACGCACCACTGCGTGTTGTTGACGGGCGGCTTCGGCGTCGTCGGCTCGGCCGGCTCGGGCGTGGCGGCGGGCACGGACGGGCTCGGCGCCGCCGGGCTGGGGGCCGCCGGGGAGGGGCCCACCGGGCCGGGGGTCGCGGGGGAGGGGACCGCGGGGGAGGGCTTCACGACGGGGACCTCCGGGGACGGGCTCACGGGCGCCTCGACGGAGGGCTCCACGGACGGCTCGGCGGGAACGTCCACGGGTGGGAGGACCGGCGGGACGACCGGCGGGACCGACGGCGCCTGGGGCGTGGGCACCTGTGGCGTCGGGACCTGCGGGGTCGGGATCTGTGGGGTGGGGACCTGCGGGGTCGGCACCTGGGGGGTGGGGACGACGGGGGTCGGGACCACGGGAGTGGGGATCACCGGCGTGGGGATCACCGGCGTCGGGACGACCGGCGTCGGGACGACCGGGCCGGGCTTCTGCGGGGTGAGGGCCTCCTTGAACACCTTCGAGGACTGGGGGTTCTGCTTGCACTGCCAGACGCCGTGCGGGCAGTAGTCCGTGATGGTGTGGTAGAGCGGCTTGTGCTGCTCGATCCACTTGAGCATGCGCCGCACGTACTCCGGATTGTCCCCGCGCCGGAACAGCCCCCACTCCGGGTACGAGATCTCCTTGCCGTGTGCTTTCGCGAAGTCCACGTGCTGCTGGAGGCCGTACGGCTGCGAGATCTGGTCGTCGAAGTCCGTGCCGGGGCCCTGGTCGTACGAGTCCATTCCGACGATGTCGACCACGTCGTCGCCCGGGTAGCACTTGGTCCAGCCGATCGCGTCGGTACCGCGGTTCGGGGCGAAGTCGAACGTGAACTTCTGGCCGGGCACGGACCGCATCGCGGCGACGGCGCGCTTCCAGTACCGCTTCCAGTTCTCCGGGTCGGGCCCGCAGCGGTGGGTGTACGTGGTGCCGTTCATCTCCCAGCCCAGGACGATGACGGTGTCCGGGACGCCCAGCCCCACCAGCCGTTCGGCCAGCCGCTTGAAGTGCGGGTCGTGCTCGCCCCGCGCGCCCGCCCTGATCAGCCGGGCCACCTGGCTGTCGGACACCCGCTCCTCGTTGCGCTCCTGCATGGGCACGTTGAGGACGAACATCCGGTCGTCGTCCTCCTGGCGCCACGCGGCCCAGTCCGCGAGGAAACCCACGTTGCCCTCGATGCCGGCCCACCGGTCGCCGGGCAGATAGGTGTGCCCGACCCGGATCTCCTTGCCGCCCAGCCAGTTCGACAGGTAAGGGATCCGGGCCACCCCCGACGGCCCGTAGTCGAGATACGCGCCCATCGCGATGTCGGAGCCCTTGGGTGCTTCCTCGTCGGGCGCCGCGAGCGCGGCGCCGGTGGCCAGCAGTCCGGCCGTGACCGTGCCGACGCAGGTGCTCGCCAGTCGGCGGCGTGGTGTGGGCATGGCGTCTCCCGAGCTTCCCGAACCGGTGTGCTTGTCAACGACGTTAGGCATCACATCCGACGAATGGCCTGTCCGGTGACCGCTGCATAGGCCATTCGCAGGCGCACACCACCCCCGCTTGGTCCGACTAGGTGAAAGACACCGTTTTCATGCACGCGTTCGCCAACCATGTGCCCGCCGTTCTGCTCCGACTCGATCGCAACCCGTTCCACCACGGAACCCTCGGCGCCGTCAGATCCCTTGGGCGCAAGGGCGTGGAGGTCCATGTCGTCGTCGAGGCCGGGGGCGGTCCGGTGAGGCGTTCGCGGTATCTGCGCGCCGTGCATCCCGGGCCGGTCGGCGGGCTCGACCCCGAGACCCCGCAAGCCCTGCTGGACTGCCTGCTCACCGTGTCCGAGCGGATCGGGCGCCCCGCGGTGCTCGTCGCGATGGACGACCTCAGCGCCATCGCGGTCGCCCGGATCGCCCCGGCGCTCGACGAGCGGTACCGGATTCCCCATCAACCGGACGGCCTGCCCGCTCGGGTGGCCGACAAGGCCGAACTGTCGCGGCTGTGCGCGCGCTGGGACATCCCGCACCCCGAGACGGTGCTCCCGGCGAGCGGGGCCGAGGCGTCCGAGGCCGCCTGGCGGTTGGGGCTGCCGGTGGTGGCGAAGTGGAGCCGGCCGTGGCTGCTGCCGGCGGGCGAGGGGTTGCGGAGCACCACCCTGCTGCACAGCGCGGCCGAGGCGCGACGCCTGTACGAACGTTCGGCGCGGGCGGGCAGTCGGCTGCTGCTCCAGCGGTTCCTGCCGGCCGGTCAGGACACCGACTGGTTCTTCCACGGGGCCTTCGCGCGGGGCGGACACCCGCTGCTCGTGGGGTCCGGGCGCAAGGAACTGTCCTGGCCGGTGCGGACGGGGCTGACGGCCGTCGGCCGGTGGCTGCCCGATCCGGCGGTGGAGGAGGCGGGGCTGCGGCTCGCCGAACGCCTCGGCTACCAGGGGATCCTGGACCTCGACTTCCGACGTGACGAGCGGGGCTGCTTCCGGCTGGTGGACTTCAACCCGCGTCCCGGGGCCCAGTTCCGGCTGTTCACGGACACGGGCGGACTGGACGTGGTCCAGGCGATGTACCTGGACCTGACGGGGCAACGGGTACCGACCCCCTCGGGCGGGCCGGGCCGGGTGTTCGTCGCGGAGAACTACGCGCTGCTGGCGGCGGTGCGAGGGCGCCGGCTGCCGCTCGCCCCGCGGCCGGGGCGGGGGACGGCGCCTCGTCCGCACCCGGCCCGGAACCCTGCTCCGGAGCCCGGCGCGGCCCCGGCCCCCGGCGGCTCCCGGGACGGGGTCGTGATCCCGGACCCGGCGCGACCGGACCGGCCCGGCCGGGCGGCGGAACACCGGGTGGACCGGGGCGGCGGAGCCCCGGGCCGGGGTGACGGCGCCGGTGCGGCGTCCGCCTCGGCCGGGCCTGCGCGGGCCGCGCCGAGGGACCGGCGCGCGGAGGTGGAGGCGGCCTGGTTCGCCTCGGACGACGTGATGCCGTTCGTCGCGATGGTCACCGCGTTCCTGGGCCGGGGCTTCGGCAAGGGGGCCCGGGTCCTGCGGGGCTTCCCCGAGCAGGGCCGCCGTACCGCCCGGGCCGTGGTGCGCGCCCCCCGTCAACGCGGTCGGGAACAGGCGTCCGAGGGCGCCGGCGGACCGGCCGCGCGCCCGGCCCCGCCGGAGGCGGCGGAACCGGACGAGCTGGTGAGCCGGTGACACGCCTCATCCGGTGAGCACCCTCGCCCCGGGCGGGCCCGTCCGGGGCGGTCGGCCATGACAGTGGAGGGACAGCGATGACACGAATGGACGACCTCGTCGTGGTCGGCGCGGGGCCGTACGGGCTGTCGATCGCCGCGCACGCCGCGGCGGCCGGACTCCGCGTACGGGTACTGGGGCGGCCCATGGCGTCCTGGCGGGACCACATGCCCGAGGGGATGTACCTGAAGTCGGAGCCCTGGTCATCCAACCTGTCCGCGCCCGGCGGACGGCACACCCTCGCCGACTACTGCGCCGGCCAGGGCGTGCGGGCCGAGCACGGCGGACCGCTGCCGATCGCCACCTTCAGCGCGTACGGGCTCTGGTTCGCCGGTCGGGCCGGGCCCGAGGTGGAGGAGGCGACGGTCACGGAGCTGACCCCGCAGGGGGGCGGCTTCCGGATCAGGACCGCGCAGGGGCCGCCGCTGTTCGCCCGTACCGTCGCCCTGGCGGTGGGGGTGATGCCGTTCGTGAACTTCCCCGCCGTACTGCGGGACCTGCCGCCCGACCACTACTCGCACAGCAGCGGCCACCGCGACCTGACCCGGTTCGCCGGCCGGGAGGTCGCGGTGCTCGGGGCCGGGCAGGCGGCCCTGGAGACCGCGGCCCTGCTGGCGGAGGCCGGGGCGCGGCCGACGCTGGTGGCCCGGCGGCCCCGACTGAACTGGAACACCGTCCCGCAGCCCCTGGAACGGTCCCCGCTGCGAGCCCTGCGCGACCCGCACAGCGGGCTGGGCACCGGATGGCGCAGTTGGGTGTGGTCGGAACTGCCGTGGGCGGTGCGCCGGCTGCCCGCGGCGACCAGGGAACGGATCGCCGCCACGGCGCTGGGGCCGGCCGGCGCCTGGTGGCTGCGGGACCGCTTCGAACAGCGGGTACCGGTGCTGCTCGGCCACCACCTGCACCGGGCGGTCGCGACGGGCGACCACACCCGACTCCAGCTGACCTCCGCGACCGGGGAGTCCGTCGTCCTGGACACCTCGCACGTCATCTCGGCGACCGGATTCGCCCCCGACCTGCGCCGACTGGAACTGCTGGACGTCGGGCTGCGGACCGCGCTGCGCACCGTGGGCGGCGGCGGGACGCCCGAACTGAGCGCGGGCTTCGAGTCGTCGTGGCCCGGGCTGTTCTTCGCGGGGCTGCTGACGGCTCCCTCATTCGGCCCTTCCATGCGATTCGTGCACGGTGCGGGCTTCACGGCGGGGAGACTGGTGAAGGGAGTCCTGGGGAGGCTCGGCGCCCGGGGGCGACTGCCGGGTTCCGCCGCCGGCGACCGGCTCGACCGGGCCGCCGCCGGGCACCCCGAGAGGTAGCCGCGGTGAGACGTGTACACGGTGAGAGGTGAGAGGGGTCGCGATGGGCGCGGAGCGAGCACAGGGCGGCCGTGGCTGGGTACGCATCCCCGCCAGCCGTGCGGAACAGCCGCCGGCCCGGCCCAAGGGAGGATCCTTCGGCCCCGGTGACCAGTCCACGATCTACCTCTCCCTGCTGAAGCGCTGGCGGGAGGCCGGACGCACCCTTCCGGGGCATCCTGACGAAGAGTGGGAGCGGCTGATCTCCCAGCCGTGCTGGCCCGGCCGTTAGGTGGTGTGACGCGTGGCAGCGGCGGAGCGACCCGACAGACCCGCGCCGGACGGGCCGTACGGTGGCATGCCCGTGATCGGAGCCGGGGAGCGGCTCGCGCTCAACGGCATGGGCAGCTACGACTGGGACCTCGGCGCGGGGACCGTGTCGCTCGACGAGGCCGGCCTGGTGGTGTTCGACCTGGAGCCGGAGGAGTTCGACCACACCCCCGAGGGCCTGGGGCTGCGGGTTCCGGCCGATGACAGCGCGCGGCTCGCGGACACCGTGGTCGGGGTCCTGGACAGCGGCGAGGCGACGTACGGCTCCTACTTCACGGTGCGCCGGCGCGACGGCCGCGACCAGTGGACCCACATCCAGGGGCGGGTGCTGCGCGCCCCCGACGGCCGACCCCTGCGGATCGTCGGCATCGTCCGGGACGCGACGGCCGAGCTGGCCCACCTCACGGTGCTGCGGAAGCTGGAGTCGGCCCGCGCCCAGCAGGCCACCATCGTGCAGCGGACCACCGAGGCCCTGTCGCGGGCCGTGACCGTGGACGACGTGACGGCCACCCTGACGGGTACGGGAGCCCTGGAACGGCTCGGCGCGGACGGGCTCGCCCTCGGCCTCGTCGAGAACGGCGCCATCAAGATCATCGCGTTGAGCGGGGAGTCCCTGGACATCCTCAACGAGCGCAGATTCACCCGGCTGGACGGTTCGCTGCCGCTGTCGCAGGCGGTCCTCAGCCGCAAGGCGCGGTTCGTCACCTCGCTCTCCGATCTGGCGGCCGAGTTCCCGATGTTCACGGACTACCTGAACCGGATCCACTACGACGCGGCCGCCTACCTGCCGCTGATCGCGCAGGCCAAGGCCATCGGCGGACTGGTCCTCTTCTACAAGCGGCTCAGCGAGTTCAGCCCCGAGGAACGCAACCTCTGCCTGGGCCTGGCCGGCATCGTGGCCCAATCGCTCCAACGGGCCCTGCTCTTCGACCAGGAAAGGGAGTTCGCCACCGGTCTCCAGGCGTCGATGCTGCCGCGCCGGATCCCCGAGATCACCGGTGGCGAGATCGCGGTCCGCTACCACGCCGCCTGGAGCGGGCGCGAGGTCGGCGGCGACTGGTACGACGTGATCGCGCTGCCCCGCGACCGGGTCGGCATCGTCGTGGGCGACGTACAGGGCCACGACACCCACGCCGCCGCCATCATGGGCCAACTGCGCATCGCCCTGCGCGCCTACGCGGGGGAGGGACACCCGCCGTCCACCGTGCTGGCCCGGGCCTCCCGCTTCCTCGCCGAACTCGACACCGAACGCTTCGCGACCTGCATGTACGCGCAGGTGGACCTGGAGACCGGAGGGGTACGGGCGGTCCGCGCGGGCCACCTCGGACCGCTGATCCGGCACACGGACGGCCGAACGGGCTGGCCCAACGTGCGCGGCGGCCTGCCCCTGGGACTCGCCTCGATCTTCGAGCGGGAGGAGTTCCCCGAGACCCGGCTGGACCTGGTGCCCGGCGAGACCCTCGTGCTGTGCACCGACGGGCTCGTGGAGGAGCCGGGGACCGCCATCACCCAGGGCATGGAGGCGCTGGCCCACGCCGTCCGCAGCGGCCCCCAGGAGGCCGGGGCGCTCGCCGACCACCTCTCCGACCGGCTCTGGGAGCGGTGGGGCTCCGGCGACGACGTGGCACTGTTGGTGCTGCGCCGGGCACCCGACCCGGGCACGCACCGGGCGCCCCGCATCCACCAGTACATCCACCAGGCCGACCCCGAGGGCCTCTCGGAGGCCCGTTACGCCCTGCGGCAGGCCCTGCGCGACTGGGGCATGGCGGAACTCGCCGACGACGTGGAGCTGGCGGCGGGAGAACTGCTGGTCAACGCCCTGCTGCACACGGACGGCGGAGCGGTGCTGACCATGGAGGTGCTGCCGGAACCGGTGCGCCGGATCCGGCTGTGGGTCAAGGACCGCTCCAGCGTGTGGCCCCGCCGGCGCACTCCGGGGGAGTCGGCCACCACGGGGCGCGGGCTGCTGCTGGTGGACGCGCTGGCCACGCACTGGGGGGTGGAGTCCCGGGGCGACGGGAAGGCCGTCTGGTGCGAGTTCGACGCCGGGGGCGTGCGACCGGGCGTGGAGTGATCGAACGATCACCCCGAGTTGTGGCCTGCGGGAGGTGGCGCGATGATGCCGCCATGAAACGGATTCTGCTGTGCGCCGCCTGAACAGGGGCGCGGTGACGGGCATCCTGGCCCTGCTCCTGTTGGCGGCCGGGGTGCCGAAGGCAGTGGACTGGACGACGGGGCGCCCGCACTCGGACCCCGGGTGTCAGACGGTGGCGTTCATGTCGATGACCGGTGTCGCGCCGGAGTGCCGTTGACGCGGGGGATCCGGTCGCGGCCGGCGACCGGGCTCCGGCCCCGGCCGGCTACGGCGAGGACCCGGTGGCGGCCGTTGGTGTCGCGGGCCCGGTGGCGGCCGCCGGCGGCGAGGATCCGGTAGCGGCGGCTACCGGACCGGTCGGCGTCGGCGCCGGGATCACCGGCGGTCGAACACCTCGATCTTCCTGTCGTCCTCGGCGAGCGTGTCGATCGAACGCGGCATCAGCCCGGAGAAGTGGACCTCCTGAAGCTGCGCCACGGCCTCGGCGCGACCGGCGTGCAGGCCCGGCGTGAAGCGCACGGAGCCGCGTGCCTCCCAGCGGTGCCGCTCGCCGTCGCAGCGGGCGTCGCCGGCGGCGATGGTGAGACGGAGCCCCTCCTGGACGACGGTCGCCTTGACCTGAACCGCCCCTCTGGGTGACGAGCCCTCGCAGAGGTAGGTCCCGGAAAGGGTGACGGAGCCGTCCTCGGTGATGTGGGCGTAAGGCCGTACGGAAATCTCCTGGTTGAAAACAGTGGCGTTCGCCGGAGTGGTGAATGCCGAGGCGGCGGCCAGCGCGGAGAGCGCCGCGAGAACAATTCGGCGGCCGGACATGACCATTTTTTCCTCCAGTGGGAAGCGGATGGCGGGATGCTGCCGGAAGCATTCTGCTGGCAGTTGGCGGGCAACTCGCTCCGTACGCTCGTGTCGGTGTGTGCAATTGCCCGCTCGGGCGCGTGAAACTGACCGGAATACGTCCCGCCCCGAAGATCCCCGAAGGGATCCCGCATGCGTCAGCCCGCTTCCGTCCTCGCCGCAGCCGCCCTCCTGCCCCTCCTGCTGATGGGCGCCACCGCCTGCCAGAGCGTGCCCGAAGGGGCCGCCGTGGCCCCCGCCGCGGTACCCGCCGTCCCGGTGGACGACGGGGTGCCGGGAGCCGACGGCGACCCGGCCGCACCGGGCACGGCGGTGGTGCGGGCGACCGCGAAGGACGCCCGTGTGGGCGACTCCGTACGGGTGGCGGGCCGCCAGGTGGGGCAGCACCTCCAGGCCGTGCTCAACGCGTACGTGGACCCGGCCGTCAGCGTCGAGAAGAACTTCGCACCGGCCGCAGGGAAGCGCTGGGTGGCCGCCTCGATGTCGTTCGTCAACGTGGGGGGAGCCTCGTACGGGGCTCTCGGGAGCATGTGGGCGTACGACGGCGCGGGGCAGCGCCACCCGGTGGTGCCCACCGGCGAACTCACAACCGGCAAACCCCTCGTCTTCGATTCCCTGGAGGTCGGTGAGCGGGTCGAAGGATGGGTGGTGTTCGAAATCCCGGAAAGCGCGCGCGTCGTACGGCTCCAGTACCAGGACGCGAACATGCGGGCGAATTCCGGAGGGGGATTCTGGGCCGTATAGCCCGCTCGGGTGAAAGGCCGCGAGGGGGTGGGCGAGAGGCCACTAAGGTGCGGCGCATGACTTCCACCCAAGCCGAAATCGACCGGTCCCAGCTCGGCACCCTTTCCGTGCTCGCCTGGATCGGTGACCCCTCCGAGGGTCACGACATCCCGTACCTCCTCGCCTACACCCTGGGCGACGGCCCGGGCGGCAAGGAGGCCGGCGAGGCGGCCGCCCGAGGTCTCCTGGAGGAGATCGGCCTGCCGATCGGGGACGTGGTCATGGACGGGACCCTCAAGGCGGCCACCTTCCCGGTGAAGATCCTGCTGGCCGACCACCAGATCGCGCTGACCCTGCCCGGGCTCAACGCCACCTGCACCGCCCCGCCGGAGTGGGTCGCCGCCGCCCACGAGAGCGGGCAGGCCTACTTCCTGTTCGCCACCCGCGCCTGGCCCGAGGCCGTTCCCGGGCAGCCCGTCTCGGCGGAGGTGCTCCAGGCCTTCGCGGGCGACGAGGAAGTGCTGACCAGCAGTGCACACTGCGTGCTCACGGTGCAGAGCCTGCGCGCCTGACACGGCGCCGCCACCGCCCACGCTCCGGCCGCCGGGCTCCCAGCCCGCCCGGTGGCCGGTCCCGGTGACCGGTGCCGGTGGTCAGTGCCGGTGACCGGTCCCGGTGGTCAGTGCCGGTGGCCGGTGCCGTCACGGCTGCTCGAAGGCGAAACGGAGCGAACGTACCCGGTTGTCGAAGTTCGATCCCGCCAGATCCGGCAGGCCCACCGCGCGCAGCCCCACGGGCCGGGTCAGCAACTCCCGGAACAGTGACCTCATCTCCACCCGGGCCAGATGCGCGCCCAGGCAGAAGTGCGGACCGCCGCCCCCGAACCCCAGGTGCGGATTGGGCGAGCGGGTGATGTCGAAGGCGTCGGGGTCGGGGAAGACCGCCTCGTCGCGGTTGGCGGAGGCGTAGTACAGCACCACCTTGTCACCGGGCGTGAACAGGTGCCCGCCGAGGTCGTGTTCGGCCACCACCGTGCGACGGAACTGGATGATCGGCGTCGAGTGGCGGATCATCTCGTCCACCGCGCCGTCCGCGTACGCCTCGAAGTCCGACAGCAGCAGATCGCGTTGGTCCGGGAAATCGGTCAGCAGGGTCAGACCGTGCGTGATCGCGTTCCGGGTCGTCTCCACGCCGGCCACCATCAACAGCGAGAAGAACGCCCCGAGCTGCCGGGCACCCAGGGCCTGGCCGTCCACGTTCGCGCAGACCAGCGCCGAGATGAGGTCGTCGGTCGGATTCCTGCGCCGTTCCCGCCCGATGCCAGCGACCATCCGCTGCATCCGGGCCAGCGCGCGCAACCCGCGCCCCGGCATCCGCAGCCGGGCGGCGAGACCCCGCTCCACGCCGATGTGTTCGGAGGCGTGGTTGACCCGGTCCGCGATCTCGGCCCGGTAGACCTCCGGGATGCCCATCATGTTGCAGATGACCTCCAGCGGCAGCCGGGAAGCCACCGCCGAGACGAACTCGTCGGGCCGCTCGTCCAGCACGTCGTCCACGATCCTGGCCGCCACCGCGTGGATGTCCTCCTCCGCCGCGGCCAACAGCCTCGGGGTGAAGGCCCGCTGCACGACCTTGCGCAACCGCGCGTGGTCGGGGCCGTCCAGGTTGACCATCGAGTCCCCGAACAACGCCCTCACCCAACGGGGCGGCTCCGGGGTCGTGACCCCGGGCGCGCTCGCGAACACCTTGGGCAGTCGGCTCGCCTCCTGCACGTCCGCGTGCCGCACCAGGGCCCAGTGGCCCCGATCCCGGCCCTCGGGCACGTACACCGGGGAATCGAGCGCCCGCAGCCGGGCGAAGGCCGCCAGCCGGGCCTGCGGGGGCGACTGCCAGAAGGCCGGATCGGCCAGCTCGGCCCCGGGCCGGTCCTCGTACCGCTGTGCCGGGACTGTCATGCACGTACCTTCTTCCTTCTCGTCGGCAGCACGCCGAATCGCCCCCGACCGTCCTCACGCACCAGAACGCGCCCGCTCGGCCAAGGTCACGCCCACCGCCACCGTGCCCGCCGCCACCAGACCGATCCACAGCACCGCGTGCTCGCCGGTCCAGGCGCACACGAGAACGGCCAGGGCCGAGATCGGGAGCACCGACTGCTGGGCCATGCCCCGCTTGAAGTGACGGGAGTGCAGGAACCACACGAAGAGCAGGAACAGCGCGGCCGGGACGGCCACCGCGAGGTTCGCCGCCAGGTCGGAGACGTGCGCCTTGCCCACCGCCTGCTCGATCGCCACCTCGATGCCGGCGCCGATCGCCGCCGCCGACGCCAGGATCACGAAGTGCCCGTAACCCCACGGGATGGCATCGCGGTTGGTGCGCAGCCCCTCGTGCACCGGCAAAGCGAAGTAGATCCACCAGGCGGCGAAGACCAACAGCAGACCGCCCGCCGCGATCGGCAGCAACTCGCCCAGCGCCTCGTGCTCGTCGATCGCCGACTGCACGGCGACCGTGCTCGCGGCGATGGTCTCGCCGAGCACGATGATGGTGAACAGGCCGTACCGCTCGGCGATGTGGTGCGGATGCCACGGCGTCTGGTGACCGTGCTCCGCGATGACCGGCACCGCCAGCTCCGCCACCACCATGACGAGGAACAGCCACTGCCGGGCGCTCTCGGGAGCCAGGAGCAGCGCCGTCCACCCCGCCTGACAGATCAACAGCCCCACCGCGTACGTGATCGCGCAGCGGCGGGCCGGACCGCGCTCCCCGGCGGCCGCGCGCAGCCACTGGAAGGTCAGCGCGATGCGCATCACCAGATAGCCGATGACCGCGACGGTCCAGTCGTTGTCGTTGAAGGCGCGCGGGATCCCGGCCGAGTACACGAGCACCCCGGAGATCTGCACCAGGGTCGCGATCCGGTACGGGATGTCGTCGACGTCGTAGGCGGAGGCGAACCAGGTGAAGTTCATCCAGGCCCACCACACCCCGAAGAACACGAAGAGGTAGCCGGTGATGCCGCTGCCCACGTGCCCCTCCGCCAGGGCGTGGACGAGTTGGCGGCCCGCCTGCGCCACGCCGACCACGAAACACAGGTCGAAGAAGAGCTCCAGCGGAGTCGCGGCGCGGTGGCTCTCGTCCCGGCTCCGGGCGGTCATCGGTACGTACGTCATACAGCCCAGCACAGCAGCCGGGCGCGGGTCGGCAGTCGAGGCGCGCGGCCCGTGGCGCCCGCGTACCCCGGGCGGACTTGTCGGGGGCCATCGTGTGCCGGGGTTCGACGCCCCGGGGTTCGACGCCCGGGGTTCGACGCCCGGGCTTCGATGCGCCGGGCCGCGTGGAGCAGGGCCTCGACGCCCCCGGGTCTCCCCGGCCGAGCGGAGGCGGAGGCGGGGGCGGAGGTGGGGTCCGGGGCGGCCGTACCCTGGAGCCATGAGCACCGCCCCCGCCTCCGACCCGCAGGACGCGCACCACACGCCCGCGTCCGCGCCCGATCCCGCGGCCTCTGCGACCCCTGCGGCCAAGCCGAAGCCGAAGGCCAGGCTCGACTTCGACGACCCGCTGGACCGGCAGTCCTCGGACGACACCGACCGGGGCTGGGGCGAGCGAACCCCCGCCGGCGGCAGCGCGGCCGATCTGGCCCGCTTCCTCGACGAAAAGCCCCCGCACCACGTGTGAGCGGGCCGGCTCAGCGCGAGCCGTCGCGCCCCTGCCCGTAGCCCGGACCCTGTGCATAGCCCTGACCCTGTGCGTAGCCCGGGCCCTGCCCGTAGCCCTGAGCCTGGCCGTAACCCGGACCCTGACCCTGACCCGGCGTGTGGCCGTCGACCGCACCGGAGACGGACGCCGTGCGCTGTGCCACCAGGGTGTCCCGGATCTCCTTGAGGACCACCAGCTCGGTGATCTCCATCGTCTCCTGCACGCCCTCCCTGGCCTTGCGGCGCTGCTCGACCTTGGCGAGGTACTTCGCCATCGGCAGCACCATCAGGAAGTAGACGACGGCCGCGGTGATCAGGAAGGTCAGCGTGGCGTTCAGCACGGAACCCCACATGATGTTCACGCCGGTCGGCTCGCCCTTGGCGTTGACCCCACAGGTGTCCTTCAGACACGAGGAGTAGACGTCCAGGTTCTTCGTGCCGACGGCACCGACCAACGGGCTGATGATCCCCTTCACGATGGAGTTCACGATGTTCGTGAACGCCGCGCCGATGACCACGGCCACCGCGAGGTCGACCACGTTGCCGCGCATCAGGAAGGCCTTGAAGCCTGCCAGGACGCTCTCCTTCTTGTTCTCGCTCACCACTGAGCCTCTCTTCACATCCACAAAACACGGAGCCAACGGTTCCGAAAGCTACGGCAGTACGGGCCGGGCGTGTCCAATCGGTCCTCACCTCAGTGATGACTTGATCGGGCGCGTGCGCGATTCAGCACAGGGTCACCGCCAGGCGTGACACACTGCCCACCCCCACGAGGGCCCGCGCGGTTTCCCGGGGCACGGACAGGACCACCAACGCCCCGCCGTCCCCGACACCCTGCTCGGGCTCGGGCACTTCGGCAACTCGGGCCGCCACCGCCACCACCCGGGGCGGTCCCGCCCGCTCCGCCGCCACCACGTCCACCCGGTCTCCGGGGCGCAACAGCCGCACCGTCGCCGCGTCCGCGATGCGCACGGGGGCCGACACCATCCGCACCACCGCGGGCGGTGGCTTCGCCTCGGGCGGCGCACCACCCCGGGAGGCCCGCGCCTCCGTCCCGCCCACGGTCAGCAGGGCCGCCACGACGGCCAGACCGGCCGCGCCGGCCCGCCGCCGACGCCGCAGGGCACGCCGCAGCCGGTCCCCGCCCCGCCCGACGCGGAGCGGCGGAAAGAGGGGGACGGGACGCGCGGGGGGACACGCGGAGGAAAGGGGAAGCCGGGAAGCAGTCCTGGACATGATGAACACCACCGAGTCGCTCGTGCGCCGATGCCCGGGCCGACGCCCGGACACCCCTCACGATCCGCCGCCCCGCCCGTCCCCGCTCGGGCCTGTGGACGATCCCCAGGTTGTGGACAACTCCGCCACCCCCGCGGGGGACCGGCGCGCACGGTTCAGGCCGCGTTCGGGTTCCGGCAGGCCTCCGCGAACCCCTGGCTGGTCAGCCCGAAGGCGCTGTTGACGCGCAAGCGCCAGTTCTCCAACGCGACCATCGCGGTGAGTTCCACGAACGCGGCCTCGCCGAGACGGGCGATCAGCTCGGTGGCCAGCGCGTCGGTGACGGTCGGCTCGGTCTCCGTCATGGCCTCGGCGTACTCCATGACCAGCAGTTCCGGCTCGGTGAAGACGTCACGGGCATCGCGCCAGCGCGGCACGTTCCGGGCCTTCTCCGGCGACAGTCCCTTCTCGTGCCCCTCCCAGTAACCGAAGTCCACGCACCACGAGCAGTTGACGCGGGCCGCCGCCGCCATCACCGCGAGGTGCTTCAACTGCCCGTCGAGGGCCTGCCACCTCGCCACCTGCCGCTCCAGGCGGACGTACGCGAGGAGGACGCGCGCGTTGTGCCCGTACGCGAGGCCGGGCGCGAGCACCTTGCCGTAGGCGCGGCGCGCGTACCAGGCGCCGAGGCGGTTGATGAGGGTGCGGGGCGGGGTGAGCGAGATGCGCGGCATGGTCGCCTCCTGTGCGGGACGGCCCCGATGGCCGGTCCTCCACAGCTCTGACCGGACGGCCCCGCGGAACGTGACACCACGCCTCCCGAGAGCCCCCACCCGCGCCCACCGAAACGCCCCGCCCGCCATCGGAACGCCCCGGCCCATCGAGCGCCCGCCCGCCCGCCGAACCGTGGCGCACGAACGCCCACGGTCCGCGCCCGGAAGTCCCCGGCACGCGGACCGCCTCCGGGACCGCCCTGGCCGCCAGCCGCCGGCCCCGCCCCCGGCCACGTCGGTCACATCCGTCACGGTGGCCACGTCCGTCACGTCCGTCACGGTGGCCACGTAGGCCACGTCGGCTACGGCAGTTCGATGCCCAGGTCCCAGCCGTCGTGCGCGTGCGTGCACAGGCAGGCGCGGGACTCCGTCGGGGGCAGGGCCGCCACCGCGTCGAAGAGCACCTCGCGCAGGCGCCCGACGTTCTCGCCGAACACCTTCAGGACCTCGGTGTGGGACACCCCCTCGCCCGTCTCCGCGCCGGCGTCCAGGTCGGTCACCAGCGCCATCGAGGTGTAGCAGAGCCCCAGCTCACGGGCCAGGACCGCCTCCGGGTGGCCCGTCATGCCGACCACGGACCAGCCCGCCGCGGCGTGCCAGCGCGACTCGGCCCGCGTCGAGAACCGCGGCCCCTCGACGACGACCATGGTGCCGCCGTCCACGGGCTCCCAGTCCCGGCCGCGGGCCGCGGCCAGGGCCACGTCGCGACCGACCGGGCAGTAGGGGTCGGCGAAGGTGGTGTGCACGACGTTCGGGACGCTGCCGTCGGGCAGCGGCTCCCCGTCGAAGAAGGTCTGGGCGCGGGTCTTCGTACGGTCGACGAGCTGGTCGGGGACGAGCAGCGTGCCCGGACCGTACTCGGCCCGCAGGCCGCCCACCGCGCAGGGGCCGAGCACCTGGCGGACGCCGACCGAGCGCAGGGCCCACAGGTTGGCCCGGTAATTGATCTTGTGCGGGGGCACGGTGTGGCTGCGTCCGTGGCGCGGCAGGAAGGCCACCGACCGGCCGGCCAGCTCGCCCAGGTAAAGGGAGTCGCTGGGAGGCCCGTACGGGGTCTCGACCCGCACCTCCGTGACGTCCTCCAGGAAGGAGTAGAAGCCCGAGCCGCCGATGACACCGATCTCTGCATTCGCCATGCCGTCAGCCTAACCGGGCATGCGTGAGGCCCCGCTGCCCTGAGAGGGCTGCGGGGCCTTACGGAAGACTGACGGGATCAGGCAGCCGAGGTGGAGCTGCCGGTTCCGGACGTCGAGGACGACGAGGCGGCCGGGGCGGCGGCCGTCGAGGTCGTGGACGACGTGGACGCCGGCTTCGAGGCAGGGGTGCTGCTCGACGACGCGCCGCGGCTGTCGTTCCGGTAGAAGCCGGAGCCCTTGAAGACGATGCCGACCGCGGAGAACACCTTCTTCAGGCGTCCGTCGCAGTTCGGGCACACGGTCAGTGCGTCATCGGTGAACTTCTGCACGGCCTCAAGGCCCTCACCGCACTCGGTGCACTGGTACTGGTAGGTCGGCACGAATTTCCTCCTGGCACTCTGACTCAATGAGTGCTAACGACGCTCCATGGTGACGTATTCCGGCCGATCAGTCCACCGTCCTCGGCGCGCGGTGACCCAGGCCACGCTCAGACGGTGGTCAGATCACGCTGCCGGCCCCGCCGGGCGGCGGTGCCCGTGACGGTCTCCTCGTCGGTCGCGGAAGCGGTCTCCGGGGCGGTCCCGGCGGTCTCGGAGGCGTTGTCCGGGGCGTCGCCCGAGTCGGCGTCCGAGTCGGCGTCCGCGGCGCTCTCGTGGGTGGACGAGGCGTTCACGATCCGGCTCGGCGCCTGCGGCGCGAGCTTGGACCGCAGGGCCAGCAGGGTGACCAGCGCCAGGGCGGTGGCCGCCAGCGGCACGAGGAAGCCGTACGAGGAGCCGTGCGCGTCGGTCAGTCGACCGGCGACGATCACCGCGATGGCCTGTCCGAAGGCGACCGCGCCGGTGAGCCAGGTGAAGGCCTCGGTGCGGGCGTTCGCCGGGATCAGCGACTCGACCATGGTGTAACCGGTGATCAGGGCCGGGGCGATGCACAGTCCGACGAACAGGCCGAGCGCGGCCAGCAGGACCGTCGACTCGGCGGTCCACAGCAGGGACGCGAAGGCGGTCAGGCCGATGTAGCCGAACAGCAGCCGGCGGCGCGGGCCGATCTTCCAGGCGATGGCACCGCAGGCGATGCCGGCGATCATGTTGCCGGCGGCGAAGATGCCGTACAGCAGGCCGTTGGCGCCCGGGTTGCCGATCTCGTTGGAGAAGGCGGCCAGGGAGACCTGCATGCCGCCGAAGACGGCGCCGATCCCGAGGAAGGCGACGATCAGGACGCGCAGACCGGGGGAGGTCAGGGCCGAGACGCGCTTGGCCTCACCGGTGACCTGGACGTGAGCCGGGGGCTGGGTCCGACGCTGCGCGGCGAACAGCAGCCCGCCGAGGAGGCTCAGGGCGGCCTCGGTGATCAGCCCGGCGGCGGGGTGGATGCCGGTGCACAGCGCGGTCGCGAGGACCGGGCCGACGACGAAGGTGAACTCGTCGGTGACGGACTCGAACGCGGCGGCCGTCGGCAGCAGCGGCGAGCCCTCCAGCTTCGCGGCCCAGCGGGCCCGGACCATCGGGCCGACCTGCGGCACCGAGGCGCCGGCGGGGATCGCGGCGGCGGCGAGCGCCCAGAGCGGCGCGCCGGCCAGGGCCAGCGCGGCGAGGCCGGTGACGGCGGCGGAGTGGATCAGTACGACCGGCAGCAGGACGGCGCTCTGGCCGTGGCGGTCGGTGAGGTTGCCCATCACGGGGGCGCACAGCGCCATGGAGATGCCGGTGACGGCGGCGACGATGCCGGCGTTGGCGTAGGAGCCGGTGGTGTGCTGGACGAGCAGCAGGATGCTGATGGTCAGCATGCCGAACGGCAGTCGGGCGGCGAAGCCCGGAAGAAGGAAGCCGAGGGCGCCGGGAGTGCGCAGGAGCTGTCCGTAGCCGGGGCGGGCGGACGTGTCGGTCGTGACCGCGGATGTCACGGCCTGGCCTTTCCGCTGCCTGGTAGAACTCCCCGACTGCGGACGATGCATCACCTTGTGAGCGATCGCACCCGTACATGTGGGAGCCCCGAGAGCTGTCCTCTTGCGCAGAACCGAGTGATACCTGGGCGCCCACTGCGGGAGGGTGCCACGGCCGCTTTGCGGTCGCGCCAGCTCTGCGTCAGGCAGAGTTGGTTCGATGTGGTGTGCCTTCATCGTACAGGGACATCCCCTATCACGCCCTGTGATTACGACGACAGGTGGTGCCTTCACCTGGGATTAACTGGAAGTTCGCATTCCAGAACCCTTGAATATGGGGATATGGCGGGGCATAGTCCCCCGAAAATGGCCGAATTAGAACGTCGCTCTAACGCGGGCCGCACGCGAATCGTTCACTTCGGAGCCGCTCGAACGAACCCTCGCGCGCTCTCGTGTCGACCTCACGCGTGCCCCTCACCCGTTCCGAGCCAGCCCGCGAGCTTCCCGCCCCGCGCCACCGCGCGCAGCCGCGCCTCCGCCGCGTCCCGCACCGGATCGGTCGCCACGACCAGCAGCTCGTCCCCGCGCCGCAGCACGGTGGACGGTGCCGGAACGAAGCTCTTCGCGTCCCGGACCACCAGCGTCACCGAGGCCCCCGCCGGCAGGCGCAGTTCGCTGACCTCCACGCCGTGCATCCGCGAGGCGGCCGGGATGGAGAAGGACAACAGGTGTCCGCGCAGCTTCTCCAGCGGCGCCGACTCGATGCCCAGGTCGGCGGGGCTCTCGTCGGTGTCCCCGAGCTTCAGCTTGCGCGCGAGCCAGGGCAGGGTGGGCCCCTGGACCAGTGTGTAGACGACGACGAGCACGAAGACGATGTTGAAGACCCGGTCGCTGCCCTCGATTCCGGAGACCATCGGGATGGTCGCCAGGATGATGGGCACGGCGCCGCGCAGGCCCGCCCAGGACATCAGGGCCTGTTCCTGCCAGGGGAGGCGGAACGGCAGGAGGGAGACGAACACCTCCAGGGGGCGCGCGACCATCGTCAGCACCAGCCCGATGATCACCGCCGGCCAGAAGTCGTGGATCAGTTCGTGCGGGGTGACCAGCAGGCCGAGCAGCACGAACATGCCGATCTGCGCGATCCAGCCGAGTCCGTCGGCGAACCCGCGGGTGGCCGGCCAGTGCGGCAGCTTCGCGTTCCCGAGCACCATGGCGGCGAGGTACACCGCGAGGAAGCCGGAGCCGTGCGCCATGGCGCCGGCCGCGTACGCGGTGATGGCGATGGCCATCACCGCGATCGGGTAGAGGCCCGAGGCGGGGAGCGCCACGTGCCGCAATCCGTACGAGCCGAGGAAGCCGACGGCCAGTCCGATCGCGGCGCCGATCGCCAGCTCCAGGGCGATCTTCCCGATCAGCAGGTACCAGGGGTCCACGGGGCCGACGGTCGCGAAGGCGACGACCAGGATGACCACGGGGGCGTCGTTGAAGCCGGACTCCGCCTCCAGCACACCCGTGATCCGGGAGGGGAGCGGAACCTTGCGCAGTACGGAGAAGACGGCCGCGGCGTCCGTCGAGGAGACGACGGCGCCGATGAGGAGGGCCTGCCGCCATTCGAGCCCGACGAGGTAGTGCGCCCCCGCCGCGGTGACGCCGACGCTGATCGCGACGCCCACCAATGACAGTGAGATCGCTGCCGGCAGGGCCGGTTTGATCTCTTTCCACTTGGTGCCCAGACCACCCTCGGCGAGGATCACGACGAGCGCGGCATAGCCGATGACCTGGGTCAGTTCGGCGTTGTCGAAGACGACGTTGCCGATCCCGTCCTGGCCTATCGCGATGCCTATGCCGAGGTAGATGAGCAGGCTGGGGAGGCCGCTGCGTGAGGAGATGCGTACCGCCGCGACGGCGACGAGCAGCACGAGCGAGCAGACCAGCAGGAGCTCATTGAGCGTGTGGACAGTCAGCGGGCGGCCCTTTCCTCAGAGCGCCCGCGGATCGACGGATCGTTGCTCCCGGGGCGCGTCCGGCAAGTACTTCGTTACCTTACCTAATCTTTGACGATTCCTTGACGCGATAGTCACATTGTGAAACGCCATAACGGCCCTGTCCTCAGCAGCTCGACCCCTGGCGGATCATCGGACCCGGTCCTGCGCCTATGGTTGCTCCCAGCACTCCCAGGACCACCCTGCCCCTCTAAGGACAGCGATGCCCGCCAACGAAACCGGCCCTTCCGTCAAGAAGAAGGGACGACGCGCACGTCTGATCGTGCTCGTCATGGTCCTGGCGCTCTTGGCGGGCCTCGGCTACGGGGCTTACTGGAGCGTCGACAGCGTGCGCGCCTCCTTCCCCCAGACCACCGGCTCCCTGAAGGTCCCCGGCCTGACCGGGACCGTCGACGTGAAGCGTGACGAGCACGGGATCCCGCAGCTCTACGCCGACAGTCACGAGGACCTCTTCCGTGCCCAGGGATTCGTCCACGCGCAGGACCGCTTCTGGGAGATGGACGTCCGCCGTCACATGACGTCCGGGCGGCTCTCCGAGATGTTCGGCTCCGGCCAGGTCGAGACCGACGCCTTCCTGCGCACCCTCGGCTGGCGCCAGGTCGCGCAGGCCGAGTACGACACCAAGCTCTCACCGGAGACGAAGAAGTACCTCCAGGCCTACGCCGACGGTGTCAACGCGTACCTGAAGGGGAAGTCCGGCAAGAGCCTGTCCGTCGAGCACGCCGCCCTCAAGCTCAGCGACGACTACGCGCCCGAGCAGTGGACCCCGGTCGACTCGGTGGCCTGGCTCAAGGCGATGGCCTGGGACCTGCGCGGCAACATGCAGGACGAGATCGACCGCTCGCTGATGTCGGGCAAGCTCTCGCCGCAGCAGATCAACGAGCTCTACCCGGCGTACCCCTTCGACCGGAACAAGCCGATCGTCGAGGGCGGCGCCGTCGCGGGCGGCAAGTACGCCCCGCAGGGCCAGGCGGGCTCGGGCAACGGCAACGGCAGCGGCTCCGGCAACGGCAACGGGTCCGGCAACGGGTCCGGTGGCGGCAATGGCTCCGGTACGGGATCCGGCTCCGGCTCCGGCTCCGGCAGCGGCGCGGGCACCGGCAGCGGCGCGGGCACCGGCTCGCAGGCCTCCCTGAACTCGGGCAGCACCACCGGCCTCGCCGACGACGCCACCGCCCAGGGCGCGAGCGTCGGCCTGCGCACCGGGCTGACCTCCCTCGCCAAGACCCTCGACCAGATCCCGGCCATCCTCGGCCCCAACGGCAGCGGCATCGGATCCAACTCCTGGGTCATCGCCGGCAAGTACACGACCACCGGCAAGCCGCTGCTGGCGAACGACCCGCACCTGTCCCCGCAGCTGCCCTCGGTCTGGTACCAGATGGGCCTGCACTGCCGCGCGACCTCGCCGCGGTGCCAGTACGACGTCGCCGGATACACCTTCTCGGGCATGCCGGGCGTGGTCATCGGCCACAACGCCGACATCGCCTGGGGCATGACCAACCTCGGGGCCGACGTCACCGACCTCTACCTGGAGCAGGTCAAGCCCGAGGGCTACCTCTACGGCGACAAGATCGTCCCCTTCGTCACCCGCGAGGAGACGATCAAGATCGCCGGCGGCGGCGAGAAGAAGATCACCGTCCGTACCACGAACAACGGGCCGCTCGTCTCCGACCGCAGCGACGACCTCGCCGGCGTCGGCACCCGCGCCCCGGTGGCGAGCTCCGCCCCCGACCGCGGCAACGGCTACGCCGTCGCCCTGCGCTGGACGGCGCTGGACCCGGGCAAGTCGATGGACGCGGTCTTCAAGATCAACCGGGCCAAGGACTTCAACAGCTTCCGCGCCGCGGCGCGCGACTTCGAGGTCCCCTCGCAGAACCTGATCTACGCCGACAACAAGGGCCCCAACGGCAACATCGGCTACCAGGCACCCGGCCGCGTCCCGATCCGCACCACGGGCGACGGCCGCATGCCGGCTCCCGGCTGGGACCCGAAGTACGCCTGGAAGGGCGGCAAGGACGGCAACGCGGGCTACATCCCGCAGGACGAGATGCCGTGGGACCTGAACCCGGCCCGCGGCTACATCGTCACCGCCAACCAGGCGGTCGTCGAGAGCGGCACCGGCGCGGGGAAGTACCCGCACCTGCTCACCACCGACTGGGGGTACGGCGCCCGCAGCCAGCGGATCAACGACCTCATCGAGGCGAAGACCAAGGACAACGGCAAGATCTCCACCGATGACATGCGGACCATGCAGATGGACAACAGCAGCGAGATCGCCGCGCTGCTGACCCCGATGCTGGCCAAGATCCAGATCTCCGACCCGGACGTGCGCTCCGCGCAGAAGCTGCTGGACGGCTGGAACTACACCCAGGAGCCCGACTCCGCGGCGGCCGCGTACTTCAACGCGGTCTGGCGCAACATCCTCAAGCTGTCCTTCGGCGACAAGATGCCGAAGGAGCTGCGGATCGAGGGCAGCTGCATGAACGTCCGGGCGGAGAGCACCGGCCCCGTCGACGACCTCGCCGAGACGGTCCGCGAGTGCGGTACGCGCGGCCCCGACTCGGCGCAGCCCGACGGCGGCGACCGCTGGTTCGAGGTGGTCCGACGCCTGGCCAAGGACGAGAAGTCGGCCTGGTGGCAGGCGCCCGCGGCGCGCAACAAGCCGGCCACCAAGACCCGCGACGAGCTGTTCGCGCGGGCCATGAAGGACGCCCGCTGGGAGCTGACCGCCAAGCTCGGCAAGGACCAGTCCACCTGGAGCTGGGGCCGCATGCACCAGTTGACGCTGAAGAACCAGACCATCGGCACCGAGGGCCCGGGCTACCTGCAGTGGCTGCTGAACCGGGGCCCCTGGAACCTGGGCGGCGGCGAGGCCACCGTCAACGCCACCGGTTGGAACGCCTCCAGCGGCTACGGGGTGACCTGGGTGCCGTCGATGCGGATGGTCGTGAACCTCAACGACCTGGACAAGTCCCGCTGGATCAACCTGACCGGCGCCTCGGGGCACGCGTACCACTCCAACTACACCGACCAGACGGCGATGTGGGCCAAGGGCGAGCTGCTGGAGTGGCCCTTCGGCAAGGCGGCCGTCGACAAGGCCACGGTCGACACGCTCACGCTGAAGCCGTAGGCGGCACGGCTCGGAAACGGATCACCCCCGACGGGGTGGCCACCGCCTGAACGGGGTGGTCGTGCGGTTCCTCCGGGACCCGCGCGACCACCTCTTCGTCGTGGAGGAGCACGACGAGCGCGGGACGCGCCCCGGCCCGCTCCAACCGCTCCAGGACCCGGTCGTACGAGCCTCCTCCGCGCCCGAGCCGCATGCCGCGCCGGTCCACGGCCAGCCCCGGCAGCAGGACGGCGTCGGCCCCGGTGACCGCGTCGGGGCCGAGCGGCGGCCCGGCCGGCTCCAGCAGTCGGATCTTTCCCGGGTGCGCGGCCTCGGCAAGGCTGTCGGGGCCCTCGTACACGGCCCAGTCGAGGTCGTTGTCGGGGAGCAGCAGGGGCAGCAGGACCCGCTTGCCGGCGGCCCGGAGCGCGTCGAGCAGTTCCCTCGTGCCGGGTTCGCCGCCGACGGAGACGTACGCGGCGACCGTTTGGGCGTCGGCGAGTTCGGGCAGTTCGAGGGCGGTGCGGGAGAGCGCGAGGGCCGCCGCGCGACGGGCCTCGGGGGACAGGGAACGGCGGGCGGCGAGGAGTTCCCGACGCAGCGTGGCCTTCTCGGCCACCGGGGTCGCCGGGTTTCGGTGGGGCTGTGACGGCTTCTCTACCACGGCTGACTCAACTATCCTTTCAAACCATCCGATAAGCGGTCTTATTTGTCGGAATCTGTCCTGGTGGTTCTGTAGGACCCACTATCGTTCTGCCCATGACTCAGTCGCACCCCGTCATCAAGAAGGCCGTCATCCCGGCCGCGGGCCTCGGCACTCGGTTCCTTCCGGCGACCAAGGCGACCCCCAAGGAAATGCTTCCGGTCGTCGACAAGCCGGCGATCCAGTACGTCGTCGAGGAGGCCGTCTCCGCCGGCCTGGACGACGTACTCATGATCACGGGACGCAACAAGCGCGCCCTCGAAGACCATTTCGACCGGAACTACGAGCTGGAATCGGCCCTCATCGCCAAGGGTGACGACGACCGTCTCAAGAAGGTCCAGGAGTCCAGCGACCTCGCGACCATGCACTACGTGCGCCAGGGCGACCCGCGCGGACTCGGGCACGCCGTGCTCTGCGCCGAGCCGCACGTGGGCCGCGAGCCCTTCGCCGTCCTGCTCGGCGACGACCTCATCGACCCCCGCGACCCGCTGCTGCGCCGCATGGTCGACATCCACGCCGAGACCGGCGGCACCGTCGTCGCCCTCATGGAGGTCGACCCCGCCAGCGTCCACCTCTACGGCTGCGCCGCCGTCGCGCCCACCGACGACCCCGACGTCGTACGGGTGACCGGACTCGTGGAGAAGCCGGACGCGGCGGACGCACCCAGCAATTACGCGGTCATCGGACGCTATGTCCTCAACCCGGCGATCTTCGGCATACTGCGGGAGACCGAGCCGGGCCGCGGCGGGGAGATCCAGCTCACCGACGCCCTGCAGAAGCTGGCCGCCGACGAGAGCGTGGGCGGCCCGGTGCACGGCGTGGTCTTCCGCGGCCGCCGCTACGACACCGGGGACCGAGGGGACTACCTGCGGGCCATCGTCCGTCTCGCGTGCGAGCGTGAGGACCTGGGCCCGGAGTTCCGCACCTGGCTTCACCGTTACGTCACGGAGGAGATGTAGCACCTTGACCAGTTCCGCACCGCAGGGCACCGATCACGACCGTCTGTGGTCGGTGGACGAGCACCTCGCGGACATCCTCGCCGCCGTCCGGCCGCTGGAGCCCATCGAACTCCAACTGCTCGACGCCCAGGGCTGTGTCCTGGTCGAGGACGTCACCGTGCCCGTCGCCCTCCCGCCCTTCGACAACAGCTCGATGGACGGGTACGCCGTCCGCACGGCCGACGTCCAGGGCGCGAGCGAGGAGTTCCCCGCGGTGCTGACGGTCATCGGGGACGTCGCCGCGGGCAGCGGTGAGCTGCCCACCGTCGGCCCCGGACAGGCCGCCCGCATCATGACCGGCGCCCCGCTGCCGCCCGGCGCGGAAGCCGTCGTACCGGTCGAGTGGACCGACGGCGGGACCGGTGGCGGCGCCGCCGTCGGCATGACCCCGGCCAGCTCCGCGCCCGAGGGCGCGGGCGGCGAGGTACGGGTCCACCGCGCCGCCGAGGCCCGGGCGCACGTCCGCTCGCGCGGCAGCGACGTACAGGCCGGGGACCTCGCCCTGGCCGCCGGCACGGTGCTCGGCCCGCCGCAGATCGCCCTGCTCGCCGCCATCGGACGGGGCACGGTGCGGGTGCGGCCGCGGCCCCGCGTGGTCGTCCTGTCCACCGGCAGCGAGCTGGTCCAGCCGGGCGAACCGCTGACCGCGGGCGCCATCTACGACTCCAACAGCTTCGCGCTGGCCGCCGCCGCGCGGGACGCCGGGGCCATCGCCTACCGGGTCGGCGCGGTCGCCGACGACGCGGACACCCTGCGCTCCACCATCGAGGACCAGCTGGTCCGGGCCGACCTGCTGGTCACCACCGGCGGCGTCAGCGTCGGCGCGTACGACGTGGTCAAGGAGGCCCTGACCGCCGTGGCCGCGGGCGAGGACGACGTGGACGGCGGCGGCATCGACTTCCGCAGGCTCGCCATGCAGCCGGGCAAGCCCCAGGGCTTCGGCACCATCGGCCCCGACCACACCCCGCTGCTGGCGCTGCCCGGCAACCCGGTCTCCTCCTACGTCTCCTTCGAGCTGTTCGTGCGCCCCGCCATCCGCACCCTGATGGGCCTGCCCGAGTCCGCCGTCAGCCGTCCGGTGGTACGGGCCGAGCTCAAGGCCGACAAGGCCATCGGCTCCCCGGCCGGCCGCCGGCAGTTCCTGCGCGGCGCGTACGACCCGCGGAGCGCGACGGTCAGCCCGGTCGGCGGATCGGGGTCGCACCTGATCGCCGCGCTGGCGCACGCCGACTCGCTGATCGTCGTACCGGAGGACGTCACCTCGGTAGAGCCGGGGGCCGAACTGGAAGTGGTCCTGCTCGGCTGAGGTGCCGCGGGTGCGGGTAGCGTGTTGCACCACACAGGCCCTTGCGGGGCCCGGAGCGGGAGCGGCACCAGATATGAGCACGCAGAGCAGGCTGACGCACATCGACGAGGCCGGCGCGGCCCGGATGGTGGACGTGTCGGCGAAGGACGTCACCACCCGGACGGCGCGAGCCAGCGGACGGGTCCTCGTCTCCCCCCGGGTCGTCGAACTGCTGCGGGGCGAGGGCGTGCCGAAGGGCGACGCCCTCGCCACCGCGCGGATCGCCGGGATCATGGGGGCGAAGAAGACCCCCGACCTGATCCCGCTCTGCCACCCGCTGGCCGTCTCGGGCGTGAAGGTGGACCTGAGGGTCGCCGACGACGCCGTCGAGATCCTCGCCACCGTGAAGACCACGGACCGCACGGGCGTCGAGATGGAGGCGCTGACCGCGGTCGCGGTCGCCGGACTCACCGTGATCGACATGGTCAAGGCCGTCGACAAGGGCGCCGTCATCACGGACGTCCGGGTGGAGGAGAAGACCGGCGGCAAGTCGGGCGACTGGACCCGCGCGTGAACGCCCCGCGCGGCGGCGAGGTCCACAGTCACCTGAGCCACGTACCGCCGGTGGCGGGCGAGGCCTGGGCGGCACGGCCCGACGCCCCCGAGGCGCCGCCCGTGACGCGCGCGCTGGTGGTCACCGCCTCCAACCGCGCCTCGCAGGGCGTGTACGCCGACAAGGGCGGCCCGCTGCTGGCCGAGGCGCTGGGCGCGCTCGGCTTCGCCGTGGACGGCCCGCGCGTCGTCCCGGACGGGGACCCCGTCGAGCAGGCGCTGCGCGAGGGCGTGGCCGCCGGGTACGACGTCATCCTGACCACCGGCGGCACCGGCATCTCGCCGACCGACCGGACCCCCGACGCCACCGCGAAGGTCCTCGACTACGAGATCCCCGGGATCCCGCAGGCCATCCGCGCGGAGGGCCTGGCGAAGGTGCCGACCGCGGCGCTGTCCCGGGGGCTCGCGGGAGTCGCGGGCCACACGCTGATCGTGAACCTGCCCGGCTCCACCGGCGGTGTCCGCGACGGCCTCGCGGTGCTGTCCAGGATCCTGCCGCACGCCGTGGACCAGATCCGGGGTGGCGACCACCCGAGACCGTCGGGGAGCGCGAGCTGAACGGCCCGTCCTGGCCCGTGGTGCTGACGGACGGCGACGTCACGCTGCGGCCGATAAAGCTGCGGGACCAGCGCGCCTGGCGCGAGGTCAACCGTCGCAACCGCGAGTGGTTGCGGCCGTGGGAGGCGACGATCCCGCCGCCCGCGCCGTGGGGGCCGGTGATCCACCGACCGACGTACCGTCAAATGGTGCGCCACCTGCGGGCGGAGGCGAACGCGGGGCGGATGCTGCCGTTCGTCATCGAGTACCAGGGGCGTCTCGTCGGCCAGTTGACGGTCGCCGGAATCACCTGGGGTTCCATGTGCGCGGGCCACGTCGGCTATTGGGTGGACCGCGACGTGGCGGGGCGCGGGGTGATGCCGACGGCCGTCGCGCTCGCCGTGGACCACTGCTTCGCGAAGGTCGGGCTGCACCGCGTCGAGGTGTGCATCAGGCCGGAGAACGGGCCCAGTCGACGGGTCGTCGAGAAGCTCGGATTCCGCGAGGAGGGCGTGCGACCGCGCTACCTGCACATCGACGGGGCGTGGCGCGACCACCTGGTCTTCGCGCTCACGGTGGAGGAGCTCCCCGAGGGGCTGCTGAGTCGTTGGCACCGGACGGCCGGCCACCGCGGGGCCCCGCCGAAATAGTCGAATCGCAAGTACGTTCGAATTCTTGCCGATTCGCCCATAACCTGATCCGAAGAATCACAAAAAAGTCCGTGATATCAGCGAGATCGTGCGACACACCGGCTCAATTGGCTGATCCGCCGGCCCGCGCCCCTCTACGGTGTGTGGTGTGAGCAGCAGCGGCCTCATCTACGCAGTCATTGTGGGGGCCTGGGCCGCCTACTTGGTGCCCATGTGGCTCCGGAGGCAGGACGAGCTGAACGAAGCCCGTCCGACGGAACGCTTCTCCACTGCCATCCGGCTGCTTTCCGGCCGGGCGGGAATGGAGCGCCGTTACGCCAAGGGGCTGCGCGAGCGCGGTGCCGAACAGGTGGATCCCCAACCCCACGCGGACCCGGACGCGGCGACGGAGACGGTGAATTCCGTCGACGCCGACGCCCGGGTCCTCGACGTGCCTCCGACCAGGGCGGAGCCCCGATCGGCCGGCGCCGAACGGGCGGAGCGGGTCCGGCGGGAACAGCGCCTCCAGGTGCTCGCGCGTCGCAGGCGCACCACCGCGCTCCTCTTCCTGATCTTCACCCTCGGGGCGATCGTCGCCGCGGTCGGCGGACTGCGCTACCTGTGGGCGCCCGCCCTTCCCGCCCTGCTGCTGAGCACCTACATCGTGCACCTGCGGGTCCAGGAGCGGCGGCGTTACGAGTTCACGATGGACCGGCGGCGCGCGGAGGCCGCCGCCCGCCGGCTCCGCGAGAACCGCCCGCACCGCCGCGAGGCGGAGTCCACCGCCGGCGCCGAACCGGACCCCTCTCCACCGGTCTCCCCGCAGGAGGCCGGCCGGCGCGCACTGGTCGAACAGACCGACCACGCCGAGTGGGTGGACCAGCAGCGCGAGCGCGAACGCGGCCCCGCCCGAGGTGACAGCTGGGAGCCCGTCCCCGTCCCGCTCCCGACCTACGTGACGGCCCCCGTGGCCCCGCGTGCCACCGGACCGGCATCCCCGGACGGCTGGAGCTCCACCCGCTCCAGCACCGCAGAGCCGACGGAGCCCCGACTGCGCGCCCAGCCGGCCGTCCCGGCGCCGGCCTCCGAGCCGGAGCCGAAGTCGGAACCGAAGACCCCCGTCACCCCGCGCCCGCGCGGCCGGGACCGGGGCCGCACCCCGCTCTTCGACCAGTACGAGGGCGAGGACCGGCCGCGTGCCGCCAACGAGTGATCGGTGACCTGCGCGGACACCTCGGGGAACCGGTTTTGGAGCACCCGCGCGGGGATGCTAATGTTTCACACGTCGCAAGGGCCTGTGGCGCAGTCTGGTAGCGCACCTCGTTCGCATCGAGGGGGTCTGGGGTTCAAATCCCCACAGGTCCACAGACAAGAGATCCCGTCCGGTCGGAAGACCGGACGGGATCTTTCTTTTGCCCGGGGCCCGTCGGCCACCCGCACTTCGGGGCCTCGACTCCGGTGCGGGCGGCGCGTCGTGGGGTGTGGTCAGGGGCGCAGGGGCTTCGTCATGCAGCGGCTGGAGTCGTGGAAGCGGTAGTGGCCGAACTTCTCCGACAGCGTGTAGCCCGACGAGCCGTAGAGGGCGATGGCCTCAGGCTGTTGGTCGCCCGTTTCGAGGACCATGCGGGTGCGACCCGCCGCCCGGGCGTCGTCCTCCAGCAGGGCGAGGATGCGCCTGGCCAGACCGAGACCGCGGGCCCCGGGGACCACGTACATCCGCTTGATCTCGGCGTCGCCGTCCGAGTAGCCCTCTTCGCCGCGGTCCTGGCGGCGCCAGGCACCGCTGGCCACCGGGCTGTCCGAGGCGTCGTAGGCGAGGAGGTAGAGGCCGTTCGGCGGGACGAACATCGCCGGGTCGAGGAAGGTGGCGTCGCCCTCCCCGTCGTAGCGCTCCTGGTATTCGATCTGTACCTGGGCGTCGAGTTTCGCCGCGTCGGGGTGGTCGTAGGCGACGGTGCGCAGGGTTATCCCATGAGACATCCGAACATCGTACGGAACGGTCCCGCTAAGGTGCTGGGATGCTCACCGTGACCTCCGTGAATGTGAATGGGATCCGGGCCGCCGCGAAGAAGGGCTTCGTGGAATGGCTGGCGGGATCCGACGCCGACGTCGTGTGTCTCCAGGAGGTGCGGGCCGAGGAAGGACAGATTCCGGTCGAGGCCAGGGAGCCCGAGGGCTGGCACACCGCGTTCGCGCCGGCCGCCGCCAAGGGGCGGGCCGGGGTCGCGCTGTACACGCGCAGGGCGCCCGAGGCGGTGCGGGTCGGCTTCGGGAGCGACGAGTTCGACGCCGCCGGCCGCTACCTGGAGGTCGACCTCCCCGGGGTGACCGTGGCGAGCCTGTACCTGCCCTCCGGCGAGGCGGGAACCGAGAAGCAGGACGAGAAGTACCGCTTCATGGCCGAGTTCCTCGACCACCTCGCCCGGCTCAAGGAGCGGGCCGCCGCCGACGGGCGCGAGGTCGTCGTCTGCGGGGACTGGAACATCTGCCACCGGGAAGCCGACCTCAAGAACTGGAAGACGAACCGCAAGAACGCGGGCTTCCTGCCCGAGGAGCGCGAGTGGCTCGGGAAGGTGTACGAGCAGGCCGGGTACGTCGACGTCGTGCGCGCGCTGCACCCGGACACCGAGGGTCCGTACTCGTGGTGGTCCTACCGGGGCCGGGCCTTCGACAACGACGCCGGCTGGCGGATCGACCTCCAGGTCGCCACCCCGGGACTGGCCGGCAAGGCCGTGAAGGCCTTCGTGGAGCGCGCGGAGACCCATCCCGAGCGCTGGTCCGACCACGCGCCGGTGACCGTCGTCTACGAGCTCGGGGTCTGAGGGCGCTGTTCCCGCTGCTGGTGCAGTCGGTCCATCGCCATCGTCAACTCGGCCTCCACCACGCTCTTGGCCAGCGGGCGCAGGCGCGGGACGGCGTCGTCCGCGATGTGCGTGGATATGAGTTCGGTGAACAGGGCCGCCATGGCGTCCGCGTGCTCGCGGACCCGGCGGCCCGTCTCCAGCACCGCCGCGAGCGGGACGCCCTCGCGGACCAGCGCCGAGGAGACGTCCAACAGACGGCGGCTGACGTGCACGATGGCGTCGCCGTCGGTGGCGAGGTAGCCGAGGTCCAGTGAGGCCGCCAGGTTCTCCGGGGTGACCTCGCCCTCGAAGTAGTCGGCCAGCGCCTCGGGAGACAGACGCACCGGGGTCTCCTCCGACCAGCCGATGCCGAGCAGCTCCCCGAGCTGGCCGACGTCGCGCCCGTTCTCGAAGGCGGCCGTCAGCTCGGCGATGCCGCCGAGGGTGTGGCCGCGCTCCAGCAGACCGGCGATGGTGCGCAGGCGGGCCAGGTGATGGTCGTCGTACCAGGCGATCCGGCCCTCGCGGCGGGGCGGCGGCAGCAGCTTGCGCTCGCGGTAGAAGCGCAGGGTGCGCACCGGGATGCCGGCCGCCTCGGCCAGCTCCTCCGTACGGTATTCGCGCACGGCTCCCGCCACGGTCGTCGTCCTTGCTTCCGTCTCGTTGTCGGCCACGTGCGCAGCCTAAGGGCTGTCCCGCCGATGGGGCCGGGCTCGGGGCGCCCGGGCCGTACCCGCAGTAACTTTCCGGGCGCGACCCCTACCCATGGGTACGCGGCTGCTCTACTCTCCCGATTGTGCCAGTGATTGCTGGCAGTGTTGCACTGGTGGTTGTGACCGGGCTGGGCTGGGCTGGGACTGCGGAAGCGGAGGCGGCGGGCATGGGTGGCAAGGGTGACGGCGTGGACGGACGCGAGCACGTGAGGGTGGCGGTGATCGGGTCCGGGTTCGGCGGGCTCGGGGCCGCCGTACGGCTGCGCCGCGAGGGGATCACGGACTTCGTCGTGCTGGAGCGCGCCGACTCCGTGGGCGGCACCTGGCGCGACAACGACTATCCGGGGTGCGCCTGCGACGTGCCCTCGCACCTCTACTCCTTCTCCTTCGCGCCCAACCCCGACTGGCCCCGGACCTTCTCGGGCCAGCCGCACATCCGGGCCTACCTGGAACAGGTCGCCGACACCTTCGGGCTGCGGCCGCACATCCGACTGAACTCCGAGGTCCGGCTGATGCGCTGGGACGCCGACGAGCTGAGGTGGGAGATCGAGACCTCGACCGGGAACCTCACCGCCGACGTGGTGGTCTCCGCGACCGGGCCGCTGTCCGACCCGAAGATGCCCGAGATCCCCGGGCTCGCCGAGTTCCCCGGCAAGGTCTTCCACTCGGCCCGCTGGGACCACGACTACGACCTGCGCGGCAAGCGCGTCGCCATGATCGGCACCGGCGCCTCGGCCATCCAGATCGTCCCGGCCATCGCCCCCGACGTGGACCGCCTCACGCTGTTCCAGCGCACCCCGCCGTGGGTGATGCCGCGCACCGACCGGGCCATCTCCGCCTTCGAGCGCAGGCTGCACCGCCAACTGCCCTTCACCCAGGCCGCCCGGCGCGGGCTGCTGTGGGGGATCCGGGAACTCCAGGTCAGCGCCTTCACCAAGCGGCCGAACCAGCTCGGCCTGGTCGAGTCCCTGGCCAAGGCCAACATGGCGCGTTCGATCAAGGACCCGGTGCTGCGGGCCAAGCTGACGCCCTCGTACCGCATCGGCTGCAAGCGCATCCTGCTGTCCAGCGAGTACTACCCGGCGCTGGCCCGACCGAATGTCGATCTGGTCGCCTCCGGGCTCAAGGAGATCCGCGGCTCGGTGCTGGTCGCCGCCGACGGGACCGAGACCGAGGTCGACGCGATCGTCTTCGGCACCGGGTTCCACGTGACGGACATGCCGATCGCCGACCGGGTGGTCGGCGCCGACGGCCAGACCCTCGCGGACGCGTGGAAGGACGGGATGAAGTCGCTGCGCGGCGCGACGGCCGCCGGCTTCCCCAACTGGATGACGATCATCGGACCCAACACCGGGCTCGGCAACAGCTCGATGATCCTGATGATCGAGTCGGCGCTGAACTACATGGCCGACTACCTGCGGCAGTTGGACACGCTGGGGGGCCGGACCGCGCTGGCGGCCAGGCCGTCCGCGGTGAACACGTGGAACCGGCGCGTGCAGTCGCGGATGGAACGGACCGTCTGGAACACCGGCGGCTGCACCAGTTGGTACCTGGACGCCAACGGGCTGAACACGACGGTCTGGCCGGGCACCACCGGCGCGTTCCGCCGCGAGACCCGCACCGTCGACCTCGCCGAGTACGAGGTCGTCCGCAAGGGCGGGGAACCGCGACCCGAGCGGGCCGCCGCGGGGTCGGTGTCGGGGAGCGCCCCGGCCGCCCCGACCGCCCCGGCCT
This sequence comes from Streptomyces sp. NPDC002602, assembly GCF_042889445.1. Classification (NCBI taxonomy): domain Bacteria; kingdom Bacillati; phylum Actinomycetota; class Actinomycetes; order Kitasatosporales; family Streptomycetaceae; genus Streptomyces; species Streptomyces sp. NPDC002602. Next base: position 158,343 of record NZ_JBIAQX010000014.1, read on the forward strand.
CCCCGGCCGCCCCGATTGCCCCGACCTCCCGGGCCCGCGAGGCCGGGGTGGACGCGCCCGGGGCCGCCGTGCCCGGGGCCGCCCCGGCGACGGCCGTCACGGCCGACGGGAGCGCCGCGTGAGCCGCCGTCCCGCCCACGTCACGTCCGGGCCCTACGCGCCCCCGGTCGCCGGCCGGGAACTCACCGCCGTCTCCGCCGACGGGGCCCGGCTGCACGTGGAGGTGCACGGTGAGGCGGGCGCCCCGGCGGTGGTGCTGGCCCACGGCTGGACCTGCTCCACCGCCTTCTGGGCCGCCCAGACACGGGACCTGGCCCGCGACCACCGGGTCATCGCCTACGACCAGCGCGGCCACGGCCGCAGCCCCGTCGGGCTCCGACACAGCACGACCGCCCTCGCCGACGACCTGGTGGCCGTGCTGAAGGCCACCCTCGCGCCCGGCGAACGGGCCGTCGTCGCGGGGCACTCGATGGGCGGCATGACGATCATGGCCGCCGCCGGGCGGCCCGAGTTCACCGAACACGTCGCGGCCACCCTGCTGTGCAGCACCGGCAGCGGGGGGCTGGTCGCCGAGGCGCTGGTGCTGCCGGTGCGCGCCGGACGCGCAAGGACCAGGATCACCAGGGCGGTGCTCGGCTCCCGCGCCCCGCTCGGGCCGGTCACGCCCGTCGCGAGCAAGGTGCTCAAGTACGCCACCATGGGGCCCGGTACCGCGCCCGACCGGGTCGAGGCCGTCGCCCGCATCGTGCACGGCTGCCCCGCGGCCGTCCGGTACGCCTGGTCCCAGGTCCTGGCCGACCTGGACCTGGGCGGGAATCTGGCCCGGCTGACCGTGCCCACAGCCGTCCTCGCCGGTACCGGCGACCGCCTGACGCCCATCGCCCACGCCCGCCGCCTGGCCGCCGCGCTGCCCGACTGCCGCGGGCTCACCGAGCTGACCGGCATGGGACACATGACCCCGATCGAGGCCCCCGAGGCCGTCACCCGGGCCGTGCGCGAGCTGACCGCCCTGTACGCGGGAAGCGCCGGCGACCGGCACGACCACGACACATCCCCGACACCCCCGGCATCGCCGGCACCCTCGACATCCCCGACATCCCCGACATCCCCGACATCCCCGAAGGAGAAGACGCCGTGAGCGCTCGCAGGAGTCTGGAAGGCCAGGTCGCCGTCGTCACCGGCGCCGCCCGCGGGGTCGGTGAACTCCTCGCCCGCAAGCTGTCCGCGCGCGGGGCGAAGGTGGCCCTGGTGGGTCTGGAGCCGGAGGCCCTCAAGGAGGTCTCCGAGCGGCTCCACACCGAGAGCGACCACTGGCACGCCGATGTCACCGACCACGAGGCGATGGCCCGGGTCGCGCAGGAGGTCAAGCAGCGGTTCGGCAAGGTGGACATCGTCGTCGCCAACGCGGGCGTCGCCGCCGGCGGGCCGTTCGTCGACTCCGACCCCGACGCGTGGCGCCGGGTGATCGAGGTCAACCTGATCGGCGGGGCCGTCACCGCCCGGGCCTTCCTGCCCGTGCTGATGGAGAGCCGCGGCTACTTCCTCCAGATCGCCTCGCTCGCCGCGATCACACCGGCGCCGATGATGACGGCGTACTGCGCCTCCAAGTCCGGTGTCGAGGCCTTCGCGCACTGCCTGCGCGCCGAGGTCGGGTACAAGGGCGTCAAGGTCGGCGTCGGCTATCTCTCCTGGACCGACACCGACATGGTGCGCGGCGCCGACCGGGACGAGGTCATGCGGGAGCTGAGGCAACGGCTGCCGTGGCCCTCGAACCGCACGTACCCCCTGGGGCCGGCCGTCGACCGGATCGTGGCCGGCATCGAGCGGCGCTCGCCGCACGTGTACGCGCAGTGGTGGCTGCGGGGCATGCAGGGCATGCGCGGCTACCTGCCGGGGATCATCGCGACCGTCGGGCAGCGCGAGATGGCGCGTTTCGAACCGAGGCTCGGCGGCGTCTCCAAGGGGCTCGTGGGCGCCGGCGGGGCCGCGGACGAACAGGAACGCGGCACGTCCCGCTGAGCGTTCCGATGGCCACGAAGGGGCCGATACGGACCGAACCCCGACCGGACCTCGACCGAACCCCGACCGAACCCCGACCGGACCTCGACCGGACCCCGACCGTTAAGTGTCCGAAATGCGCACTTAACGGTCGCGTGGAAGTCTGGGCGCATGTCTATCAGGGAGCAGTTCCAGGTCAAGGCGAGAGAACTCGAACGCAGGGCCGCGAAGGCCCGGGAAGCGAGGGACGAGGCGAAGGACGCGCCGGGCGACCCGATGCCGGCGGCGGTACGGGACCAGGCCGTCAGACCCCGTGACACGGTCGACCGGCCCTTCGAGGAGTAGGTCGAGGGGCGGGTCGGGACCGGTGGGACGAGAACCGTGTGACGAGGGGCGGGACCGCGACCGCGGTCCCGCCCCTTCGACGTTCCCGCGGTGCCGCTACGAACCGGCTCGGCGCGGCGGCAACTTCGGGCGTCGCAGGTCCGGGACGTCCGCGTAGCCCGGGGGCACCGCCGCCGGGTCCTGCTCCAGCAGTTCCAGCGCCAGGTGGACGGCGTCGTCGAGTACCGCGTGCCGGCCCTCCGCCCAGTCGAGCGGCGTGCGCAGGATCGCCAGGTCGGGCTCGACGCCGTTGTTCTCCACCGACCAGCCGTACTCCGGGAACCAGGCCGCGTTCATCGGCACCGTGATCACCGTGCCGTCGCCCAGGACGTGCCGGCCGGTCATTCCGACCACCCCGCCCCAGGTGCGCTGGCCGACCACGGGACCCAGCCCCAGCAGCTTGAACGCCGCCGTGATCATGTCCCCGTCTGAGGAGGTCGCCTCGTCGGCCAGGGCCACGATCGGCCCCCGGGGCGCGTTCGAGGCGTACGAGACCGGCTGGGCGTTGCGCGTCAGGTCCCAGCCGAGGATCGAGCGGGTCAGCTTCTCCACGACCAACTCGCTGATGTGACCGCCGGCGTTGCCGCGCACGTCCACGATCAGCGCGGGCCGGGACATCTCCATCCGCAGGTCCCGGTTGAACTGAGCCCAGCCCGAGCCGCCCATGTCGGGGATGTGGAGGTAGCCGCACCGGCCACCGCTGAGTTCGCGGACCACCGCCCGGCGTTTGGAGACCCAGTCCTGGTAGCGCAGCGGTCGTTCGTCGATCAGCGGGACGACCGCGACGCGGCGGGCCCGGCCCTCGCCGTCCTGCTCGAAGGTCAACTCGACGGTGGTGCCGCCCGCCGCGTCCAGCAGCGGGTACGGGCCGCTCACCGGGTCCACCGGGCGGCCGTCGATGTGCGTGAGCACGGCGCCCTCGCGGATGCCGGTGCCGGCCAGCGGGGAGCGGGCCTTGGAGTCCGAGGACTCGCCGGGCAGGATCCGTTTGATCATCCAGGCGCCGTCCCGGCACACCAGGTTGGCGCCGAGCAGGCCGATGGCCCGCTGGTAGTGGGGCGGGCCCTCGTTGCGGCGGGCGGGGGAGACGTACGCGTGCGAGGTGCCCAGTTCGCCGAGGACCTCGCGCAGCAGGTCGGCGAACTCGTCGGGGGAGGCGACCCGTTCGACCAGGGAGCGGTACTGGCGCAGCACCGCGTCCCAGTCGATGCCGCACATGTCGGGCTCCCAGAAGTAGGCGCGGATCAGCCGGCCGGCCTCCTCGTACGCCTGGCGCCATTCGGCCGCCGGATCCACCTCGTGCAGGATGCGCCGCAGGTCCAGGTAGACGGTGGAGTCGCCGTCGCCCGACTCGGTCGAGGGGACGGCCCGCAGGTCCCCGTCGTCGTTGATCACCAGCCGGGTGCCGTCGCCGCTGACCGCGAACCAGTCCAGTCCGGAGGCGAGTTCGCTCTTGCGGGCCTTGGAGATGTCGTAGTGCTCCAGCGTCGGTTTGCCGCTGGTGTCGGAGGGGTTGGCGAAGGTCTCGCCGAGCGCCCCCGAGATCGGCCAGCGCAGCCACACCAGGCCGCCGCCGTTCACCGGGTACAGGGCCGAGTACTTCGACGCCGTGACGGGGAAGGGCGTGACCCGGCTCTCCAGCCCCTCCACCTCCACGGTCACCGAGCCGTCCCCGTCGCCGGACTCGCCCTCCACCGGGTCGAGTCCGCCCGCCGCCGGGCGGCCGTCGGGGGAGAACGCGAAGGGCGAGGGGGTTGCGGAGGACAGCGGCACCAGGTACGGGCGACAGCCCAGCGGGAACGACAGGTCGCCGGTGTGGACGTCGTAGACCGGGTCGAAGCCGCGCCAGGACAGGAAGGCGAGGAAGCGGCCGTCCCGGGTGAACACCGGGTTCTCGTCGTCGAAGCGGCCGTTGGTGACGTCCACGACCGTGCGGGTGCCGGGGCCGGCGATGCGGGCCATCTTGATCTGGCGCAGCGAGCGTCCGATGCCGGGGTGCGACCAGGTCAGCCAGCAGCCGTCGGGGGAGAACGCGATGTCGGTGACGGGCCCGTTGATGGACCGGATGAGTTCGGTGACCTCCCCGTCGGACTCCTCGGTGGCGTCGATCAGCAGCAGCCGGCCGTCGTTGGAGGCGACGGCGAGCCGTTCCCCGTCCGGGTCGGAGAGCAGTTCCAGTACGCGGCCCAGCCGGCCCGAGGCCAGCCGGCGGGGTTCGCGGTCGCCGGAGGCGCGGGGCAGGTAGGCGATCTCGATCGCGTCCTCGCCCTCCGCGTCGGTCACGTACGCCACCTGGCCGCCGCTGCCGAGCATCTCGGGCAGCCGGGCCCGTACGCCCGGGGTGTCGGCGATGGTGCGGGCCGGGCCGTCGCGGTGGGTGAGCCAGTACAGGCTGCCGCGCACGACGACGGCGCTGGCCCGGCCGGTCGCGTCGACGGAGAGGGAGTCGACGTGGTTGGCGGCCGGGATCTGATAGCTGCGCCGGCCGGCGCGGGGGCCGCCGAGACGGATCTGCAGCTTGCGCGGGACGGCGTCCGGGGCGAGGGAGTCCACGAGCCAGAGGTCGCCCGCGCACTGGTAGACGATCCGAGAGCCGTCGCTGGAGGCGTGCCGGGCGTAGAACTCCGCGTGGTCGGTGTGGCGCCGCAGGTCGGTGCCGTCGGGGAGGCAGGAGTAGAGGTTGCCGATGCCCTCGTGGTCGGAGAGGAAGGCGATCCGGCCGGCGACGAACATCGGCGAGTCGAGGTGCCCTTCGACGTCCTCCAGCAGCCGTCGGCCGTGCAGCCAGAGCCGGCCGGTGGCGCCGCCGCGGTACCGCTTCCAGGCGGCGGGCTCGTGCGGGGGCTTGCCCGTGAGCAGCAGGGTCCGGCGCTCGCCGTTCGGTTCCTCGCGAACGGCGATGTCGGACACCGGGCCCCAGGGGAGTTTGCCGCCGGGGCTGCCGTCGGTGGGCAGGGTGTAGGCCCAGGAGTAGTACGAGAAGGGCTGGGCGTGCGAGGAGACGGCCAGGATGTCGCTGCGGCCGTCCTTGTCGGGCGGGGTCCAGCCGCAGACGCGGGTGTCGGTGGAGCCCCAGTGGCTGAGCCGGCGGGCCGGGCCGCCGTCCACGGGCGCGAGGTGGATCTCGGGGTCGAGGCTGCGCCAGGTGGTGAAGGCGATGTGCCGGCCGTCGGGGGAGAACCGCGGGTGGCCGACCCGGGTGCGGTCGACGGTGATCCGCCAGGCCCGGCCGGCCGGGCCGTCGGGTGGAGCCAGGGGCGCCACCCAGAGGTCGTCCTCGGTGGCGAAACACAGCAGGTCGTCGTGCAGGTGCGGGAACCGGAGGTACGCGACGTCGTGACTCACCCCCCAATGCTTTCCGCGCAGGGGGCCCCTGGCAACTCGTACAGGTGATCCATGACACCCCCCGAAGCGAAACGGAACGGTTTCGTTTCGTTCGTCGGGGAGGTACTCTCGCAGGAGTACGAAACCGTTTCGTTCGGATGGGAGGGCCGGGTATGCCCGAAGAAGTCGCGTCGCGGCGCAGCCGGATCACCCCCGAGCGGGAAGCCGAACTCCACGGGGCGGTCCTCGACCTCCTCCGCGAGGTCGGGTACGAGGCGCTGACCATGGACGCGGTCGCCGCCCGCACCAAGTCCAGCAAGGCCACGCTCTACCGCCAGTGGGGGAGCAAGCCCGAACTGGTGGCCAAGGCCCTGCGATGCACCCAGCCGGTCTCCCTCCGGGAGATCGACACGGGCAGCGTGCGCGGGGACTTCGCCCTGATGGTCGCGCACTCCGACGACGCGCAGATGGCCAAGGACACCGCGCTGATGCGGGGTCTGACCCATGCCGTCCACGAGAGCCCGGAACTCCACAAGGCGCTGCGCGACCTGCTGGTCGATCCCGAGATCAACGGGCTCCAGATGATGTTGCAGCGCGGGGTGGACCGGGGCGAGATCGCCCCGGACTGTCCGGCGCTCGACTTCGTACCGCACATGCTCATCGGGGCGTGCATAGCGCTCCCGCTGATCGAGGACCGGTCGGTCGACCGGGCGTTCCTCGGCCAGTTCCTGGACGCCGTGGTCTTCCCCGCCCTCGGCGTCTGAGCTCCACGCACGACCCGTATCGCTGCTCCTGACACGCCGCTCTCGTCGTCGGGCCGGCTCACCACGCCCTGTCCCATCCCACGACCCGAACGGGAGAACCACCGACGTGGCCACCTTCCTCTACCGCCTCGGCAAGGGCGCCTTCCGGCGCCGGCGCCTCGTCGCCCTCGTCTGGGTGGCGCTGCTGTTCGTCGCCGGCTTCGGCGCGGCCTCGGCGTCCGCACCCACCTCAGGCTCCTTCTCGATACCCGGCACGGAGGCCCAGAAGGCCTTCGACCTGCTGGAGCAGCGCTTCCCGGGCATGGCCGCCGACGGCGCCACCGCCCGTATCGTCGTCAAGGCGCCGGCCGGTGCCAAGGTCACCGACCCGGGCACCAAGACCGAGGTCGAGAAGATCATCTCCGGTCTGCAGAACGGCCCCGGTGCCGAGCAGATCGCCAAGATCGACGACCCCTACCAGGTGAAGGCCGTCAGCCAGGACGGTTCCACCGCCTACGTCAGCGTCAAGTACGACGTCAGCGGCATGGAGCTGAAGGACGACGCCCGCGACGCCCTGAAGGTGTCCGGCAAGGCCGCCCAGGACGCCGGGCTCACCGTCGAGATCGGCGGCGACGCGCTGATGGCCGCGCCCGAGACGGGCTCCGGCGAGATCATCGGCATCGCCATCGCGGCGATCGTCCTGGTTATCACCTTCGGCTCGCTGATCGCGGCCGGACTGCCGCTGCTGACCGCGCTGATCGGCGTGGGCATCGGTGTCTCCAGCATCACGGCTCTCGCCAACGTGATGGACCTCGGCTCCACCACCTCCACGCTCGCGATGATGATCGGCCTCGCCGTCGGCATCGACTACGCCCTCTTCATCGTCTCCCGCTACCGCGCGGAGCTCGCCGAGGGCCGCGAGCGCGACGAGGCCGCCGGGCGGGCCGCCGGCACCGCCGGTTCCGCCGTCGTCTTCGCCGGTCTGACCGTGGTCATCGCCCTGGTGGGCCTGGCCGTCGTCAACATCCCGATGCTGACCAAGATGGGCGTCGCGGCCGCCGGCACGGTGGTCATCGCGGTCCTCGTGGCCCTGACCCTGGTCCCGGCCATCCTGGGCTTCGCCGGCAAGAAGGTCCTGCCGGCCGGCGCCAAGAGCAAGCTGTTCGGCAAGGGCAAGCCGAAGGTCGAGGGCGCCGAGCCCAAGGCCAACGGCGGCACCCGCTGGGCCCGCTTCGTCCTGCGCCGCCCGATCATGGTGCTGCTGGTCGGTGTGATCGGCCTCGGCGTGATCGCCATTCCGGCGAGCAAGCTGGAGATGGGCCTGCCGGACGACGGCGCCCAGCCGGTCTCCACCACCCAGCGCAAGGCGTACGACCTGCTGTCCGACGGCTTCGGCCCGGGCTTCAACGGCCCGCTGATGATCGTCGTCGACGGCGACAAGGCGCTCGCCGACTCCACCGTCGACCGGATCAAGGGTCTGGACGGCGTCGTGGCGGTCACCCCGCCGATGCCGAACAAGGACGGCGACGCGGCGATCATCAACGTGATCCCGAAGGACCGGCCCTCCTCGGTCGAGACCGAGAACCTGGTCCACGAGATCCGCGACGGCAGCGGCGACGACGTCCTCGTCACCGGCGCCACCGCGATGAACATCGACTTCTCGCAGAAGATGAACGACGCGCTGCTGCCCTACCTGGCGCTCGTGGTCGGCCTCGCCTTCCTGCTGCTGATGCTGGTGTTCCGCTCGATCCTGGTCCCGCTGAAGGCGGCCCTCGGCTTCCTGCTGTCGGTCGTCGCGGCCCTCGGCGCGGTCGTCGCGGTCTTCCAGTGGGGCTGGCTCGGCTCGCTCTTCGGGGTGGAGCAGACCGGTCCGATCATGTCGATGATGCCGATCTTCATGGTGGGCGTGGTCTTCGGCCTGGCCATGGACTACGAGGTCTTCCTGGTCACCCGCATGCGGGAGGCGTACGTCCACGGCGAGCGCCCGGGCCAAGCCGTCGTGACCGGCTTCCAGTACAGCGCGCGGGTGGTCGTGGCCGCCGCCGTCATCATGATCGCCGTGTTCTCGGGCTTCATCGGAGCCAGTGAGCAGATGGTCAAGATGATCGGCTTCGGTCTGGCCGTCGCCGTCTTCTTCGACGCCTTCGTGGTCCGCATGGCCATCGTCCCGGCGGTACTGGCGCTGCTCGGCCACAAGGCCTGGTGGCTGCCGAAGTGGCTCGACCGGCTCCTGCCGAACGTGGACGTGGAGGGCGAGAGCCTGCGCAAGCACCTCGGCGACTCCGGCGACTCCTCGGAGGGACCGGACAAGGACCGCGAGCTGGTCAACGCCTGACTGTCGGCGTCTGACCGTCAGTACCTGACCGACGGCGTCTGACCGTCAGTGCCTGACCGACGGCGCCTGACCGGCGCGGTCGCGTACGAGAGTCCGGCCCCGCACCCGAACACCGGGTGCGGGGCCGGACCCGTTCGCGCCCGCCGGTCGGGCGGGTGCGGCGGCGTTGGGCCTAACGGGTGGCGGGCTCGTTGACGGGGTCGGTGGCGGACTCGACGGCGGGCGCCGCGGCGGGGGCGTACGTACGGCGCAGGAAACGGCGCAGCGCCGAGAGGTCGAACTGCACCACGGCGACGCCCTCGGGGGAGTGGAACTCGACGATCGCCTGCACCCGGCCGCACGGCCAGACCCGCACGTCACCGGTCCCGGTCGGGGCGGTCAGGCCCGCCTCCAGGAGGGCGCGGGGGAAGACCCACTCGTTGTCCGTGCCCTCGGGGGACAGGTCGGCCGGGAAGACGATCCGTACGGCCAGCGGCTCGGCGGGGGTGAACCGCAGGAGGACCGGAATCGCCCGGTAGAGCGGATCGTCCGTGATCACACGGGCGCGGACGCGCTCCTCCACGGCGGTGGTCACCTCGGTCACGTGGGGATTCTCGGCGGTCGCTGACATCGACACGGCTCCTATAAATCGGAACATATGCGTCCGTATTTACCCCCAGCCTCGCACATTCCCACGAATCCGCGCGGCGCTTTTTGGGGCGCGTACGCTCTTGCCAACGGTTTGCAGGTGGGCACTATTCTTGAACGGTTAAAGATTTTGTCAGCGCAACACCGGCCCGAACCCCCACGCGCCCCACTGCCACGCGCCTCACCGCCGTGAGCCTTACCGCAGGAAGCGGAGCAGACACATGCATGTCCCCGACGGCTTCATCGACGCCCCCGTCTCCATAGCCGCGGGCGTCGCGGCCGCGGGCGCGGTGGCGGTCAGCCTCCGTGGTGCCCGCCGCGAGCTCGACGAGCGCACCGCACCGCTCGCCGGCCTGGTCGCCGCCTTCATCTTCGCCGTGCAGATGCTCAACTTCCCGGTGGCCGCCGGCACCAGCGGCCACCTGCTGGGAGGGGCCCTCGCCGCGATCCTCGTCGGCCCCTACACGGGCGTGCTCTGCGTGTCCGTGGTCCTGCTCATGCAGGGCATCCTCTTCGCCGACGGCGGTCTGACGGCCCTCGGCGTGAACATCACCGTCATGGGCGTCGTCACCGTGGTGATCGCCTACGCGATCTTCCGCGGCCTGGTCAAGGTGCTGCCGACCGGCCGGGCCTCGATCACCACCGCCGCCTTCGTCGGAGCCCTGCTCTCGGTGCCCGGCGCGGCCGCCGCCTTCACCGCGATCTACGCCGTCGGAGGGACGACCGACATCCCGGTGGCCAAGGTGTTCACCGCCATGGTCGGCGTGCACGTCCTCATCGGCATCGGCGAGGCCGTCATCACGGCCGCGACCGTGGGCGCCGTCCTGGCTGTCCGGCCCGACCTGGTCCACGGCGCGCGCGGACTCGCCACGCCGCTGAAGCTGCGCGTCGACGGCGAACTGGTCGACGCCCCGACCGTCGCCCCGGTGCCCGTCGCCACCGCCCGGTCCACGAAGCCCGTGTGGATCACCGGCCTGGTCACCGCCCTGGTGCTGGCCGGTGTCGTCTCCTACTACGCCTCCGCCAGCCCCGACGGGCTGGAGAAGGTCGCCGCCGACAAGGGCATCGACGCCCACGTCGAGGAGCACGCCTCCGCGAACTCCCCCGTCGCCGACTACAGCGTCAAGGGCGTCGGCGACGCCCGACTGTCCGGCGGCCTCGCCGGGATCATCGGCGTCGGCGTGACCGTCGTCGTCGGCACCGGCATCTTCTGGGCGGTCCGCCGCCGTCGCGCCGAGGACCTCACCGCCACCTCCACCGCCGTGCCCACCGCCTGACATGGGGGCCGGCCACACCCACAAGCTCTACCGGCACGGGCACTCGCCCATCCACGCCCTGCCGCCGCACTGCAAGCTCGCCGCGACCTTCGCGTTCGTGCTGGTCGTCGTGTCCACACCGCGGGAGGCGATGTGGGCCTTCGGCCTGTACGCCCTCCTGCTCGCGGCGGTCATGGCCGTCGCCCGGATTCCGGCCGCCTTCGTGCTGCGCCGGCTGCTGATCGAGGTGCCGTTCGTCGCGTTCGCCGTGCTCATGCCCTTCGTGGCGGAGGGCGAGCGGGTCGAGGTGCTCGGCATGTCGTTGAGCGTCTCCGGCCTGTGGGGCGCCTGGAACGTGCTCGCCAAGGGCACCCTCGGGGTCGCCGCCTCCGTCCTGCTCGCCTCGACGACCGAACTGCGGGCGCTGCTCCTCGGCCTCCAGCGGCTGAAACTGCCGCCGCTGCTGGTCCAGATCGCCTCCTTCATGATCCGGTACGGCGACGTGATCGGCGGCGAACTCCGCCGGATGTCGATCGCCCGCCGCTCGCGCGGGTTCGAGGCGCGCGGGATCCGGCACTGGGGGGTGCTGGCCAAGACGGCCGGAGCGCTCTTCATCCGTTCCTACGAGCGCGGCGAGCGGGTCTACCTCGCGATGGTCAGCCGCGGCTACTCCGGTTCCATGCCGGTGATCGACGACATCGCGGCCACGCGCGCCCAGTGGGCGTACGCGGCCGTGCTTCCGCTGGCGGCGCTCGCCGTGTGTCTGATGGGATGGACGCTGTGAACGTGATGGGTGGGACGGACGTTGTGCACGTGCCGGGTGGGACGGACGCTGTGTATGTGTCGGGTGGGACGGACGTTGTGCGCGTGATGGGATGGACGCCGTGAACGCGCCCTCGACCCCCTCGACCCCCTCGACCCCCGTACCGCCCTCGCTGGACGTCTCCGGCCTCGCCTACGCCTACCCGGACGGACACCAGGCCCTCTTCGGCGTGAACCTGACCGTCGGGCAGGGGGAACGCGTCGCCCTCCTCGGCCCCAACGGCGCGGGCAAGACCACGCTCGTCCTACACCTCAACGGCATCCTCGCCGGCGGGGTCGGCACCGTGACGGTGGCCGGGCTGCCGGTGGAGAAGCGGAACTTCGCCGAGATCCGGCGCCGGGTCGGCATCGTCTTCCAGGACCCCGACGACCAGTTGTTCATGCCCACCGTGCGCGAGGACGTCGCCTTCGGCCCGGCCGCCGCCGGCATGCGGGGCGCCGAGCTGGAGCAGCGGGTCCGGGAGGCGCTCGAACAGGTCGGCATGGCCGCCTTCGCGGACCGGCCGCCGCACCACCTCTCCTTCGGTCAACGCCGACGGGTGGCGGTGGCCACCGTGCTGGCGATGCGGCCCGAGATCCTCGTCCTCGACGAGCCCTCCTCCAACCTCGACCCCGCCTCGCGGCGCGAGCTGGCCGACATCCTGCGCTCGCTGGACGTGACGGTGCTCATGGTCACGCACGACCTGCCGTACGCGCTGGAACTGTGCCCGCGCGCGGTGATCCTCAGCGACGGGGTCATCACCGCCGACGGGCGGACGCAGGACCTGCTGTGCGACGAGGAGCTGATGGGCGCCCACCGGCTGGAACTCCCCTTCGGTTTCGACCCGCGCTCGGTGACACCGCCGACGCCGACCCCGGCGGTGACACCGGCGCCCGCCGCGCCGGGCACCGGGACCCCGGCCCCGGCGGCATAAGCGCCCGCGGTCGGTTGTTGGAACCGTCGTGGAGATCCAGGGTGAGGTGACGGAGGGCTTCGAGGCCGTCCGGGACGCGTTCGTACGCAACTTCGAGGTGCTCGGGGACCGGGGTGCGGCCGTGGCCGTGTACCGCGACGGCCGCAAGGTCGTGGACCTGTGGGCCGGTACGAAGGACGTGGACGGCGCCGACACCCGGAGCCCGGACGGCGTGGCCGCGGTCCACGGCCCGGAAGGCGCCGGGACCGATGGCTCGGGCGGCGCCGCGCCCTGGACCGCGGACACGGCGCAGGTCGTGCGCTCGGCCACCAAGGGCGTCGCCGCGGCCGTCCCGCTGCTTCTCCACCAGCGGGGGCTGCTGGACCTGGACGCGCCGGTCGGAGCCCACTGGCCGGAGTTCAAGGCGGGCGGCAAGGAGCGGGCGCGGGTCCGCGACCTGCTGGCACACCGTGCGGGCGTCCCGGCGCTGGACCGACCGTTGACGCCGGCCCAGGCGGCGGACGGCGAGAGCGGACCGCGGGCCGTCGCCGAACAGACCGCCTTCTGGCAGCCCGGCACGGACCACGGCTACCACGCGCAGACGTACAGCTGGCTGCTGTCGGAACTGGTGCTCCGGGTGACCGGGATGTCGGTGGGGCAGTGGCTCGCGCGGGAGGTCACGGGCCCGCTGGGCCTGGACTTCTGGATCGGGCTGCCCGACGCCGAGGCGGGACGGGTCGGCAGGGTCGGACCGGTGGAGCCGCCGGCATCGGCGGGAGCGCTGCGCACCCGGCCGCGCAGAAACGTTTCGGAGGCCTACGCCGACCCGCACTCGCCGACCCGACGCGCCTTCGCGGCCATCGACCCCCTGCCCGACGAGAACGACCCCGCATACCGGGCCGCCGAACTGCCCGCCTCGGCCGGCATCGGCACCGCCCGGGCCCTGGCCGGCTTCTACGCCGCGCTGCTGGGCGACACCGAGGACGGCACCCGGCTCTTCACCCCCGAGACCGCGGCCCTGGCGTCCTCGGAACTGTCCTCGGGCCCGGACCGGGTACTCGTCGTCAACACCCGCTTCGGCCCCGGCTACATGCTGCACGGCCCGGCCTCCCCGCTGCTGTCCCCGGCCTCCTTCGGGCACCCGGGGCGCGGCGGCTCGCTGGCCTTCGCCGACGCGGAGGCGGGCATCGGCTTCGGGTACGTCACCAACTCCCTGGCCAAGTCGGTCACCGCGGACCCCCGCGCGCAGGCCCTGGTCCGGGCGGTACGCGCGTCGCTCTGAGCGGGGGCCTTGGCGGGGGCGGGGGCGAGGGTCGGGGTCGGGGATCGGGGCGTGGGGCTCGGCCGCGGGGCTCCGTGCGGCGCGGCTCGGGGCCGCGGGGTTCCGTGCGTAGGCGGCTCGGGGCCGCGGGGCTCCGTTCGTACGGCGGGTCGGGGCCGCGGGGATCCGCGCGTACGGCGGCTCGGGGCCGCGGGGCTCCGTGCGTAGGCGGCTCGGGGCCGCGGGGCTCCGTTCGTACGGCGGGTCGGGGCCGCGGGGATCCGCGCGTACGGCGGGTGCGTACGGCGGGCGCCGTACGCACGTCCGTACGGCGGGTCAGGAACGCAGGACCGACGCCACGATCGGGCCCGCCGCGTCCGCGCCGTGGCCGCCGCCTTCCACCATGGCCGCCGCGGCCACGTCGTCGCTGAAGCCCGTGAACCAACTGTCCGGGCTCGCCGAGCCGTCCACCTCCGCCGAGCCGGTCTTCGCGCCCTTGTCGCCGCCGACCGAGGCCATCGCCTCGGCACCGGTACCGCTCGTCGCCGTCAGCCGCATCATGGAGACCAGTTGGCCGCGCACCGACGCCTTCATCGTGCGCGCCGCCGTCGCGGTCGGCCGGCCGTCGAGCTCGGGGGAGACCAGCAGGGGCTGGTGGAACCGACCGCTGCGCGCCGTCGCCGTGATGGACGCGATGTTCAGCGGGTTCATGGTGATCTGCCCCTGCCCGATGTACTCGGCCGCCGACTCCGCGCCGGTCGTCACCGGGACCTTGCCGTCGAAGGACTTGATGCCCGTCTTCCAGTCCAGGCCGATGCCGAAGACCTCCGTGGCCTCCTTCGACAGCGCCGCGTCCTCGTCGACCTCGTCGATCTGCTTGATGAAGGCGGTGTTGCAGGACCGGGCGAAGCTCGTCGAGAAGTTCGTGCCCGCCGGCAGTTGGAAGTTCGCCTGGTTGTGGAAGGAACGGCCGCCCCAGGAAACCGTCTTGTCGCACGGGGCGGGCTTGTCGGCAGCCACCTTCCCCCGGTCGAGCAGCATCGCCGCCGTGACGATCTTCATCGTCGAGCCGGGTGCGCGCGTGCCCGTCATCGCCGCGTTGTAGCCGTCCTTGCGGTTGTTGGCGATCGCCAGGATGTGGCCGTTGCTGGGCTTGACGGCCACCACCGAGGACTCCGGGTACTTGGCCACCGCCTGCTCCGCCGCAGCCTGCACCTTCGCGTCCAGGTACGTCTTGAGCGTGCTCGGTTCGCCCGCCACCAGGGTCAACAGCGTGCGTCTGCCGCCGGCGTCCTGGCCGGTGGCGCCGTCCTGTGCGGTGGAGTTGGCGGTGGCGGCGGCCGGTTCGATCCACAGCTCCGTGCCGGCCTTGCCGCCGGCCTTGCCGCCGTAGACCTCGCGCAGTTGAGCCAGTACCGGCCGCAGCGACGGGTACTTCTCCGGCGTCAGTTCCTGGTCGTTGCGGTCCACCAGCTTGACCGGCGGACTGGCAGGCGTGCCCGCGCGCAGCCGCTCGCCGCGCTTGAGGTCCGGATGGATCACCGAGGCCTGCCAGTCGACCAGGGCCTTGCCGGTGCTGAGTCCGCGGACCACGGTGAGCCGGGACTCGTACGCGAGGGACTTGGTCGTGCCCTCGTAGGTGACCTCGGCCTCGACCTTGAAGGGCACGGTCGTGCCGTTCGGGGTGCCGGGGGTGATCACCGCCTTGGACACGTAGGCCCTGGTCTTGAACTCGGCGACCGCCGACAGCGCCTCGGACGCGTTGTTCGTCCAGTCGGCCGCCGTCCGCTCGTCCCCGGTCGCCCACGCCGCCAGGAAGCCCCTCGCGGCCTCGGATGTCTCCTTCTCGGTGACCGGCCCCTCGCCCCTCGACGCGCCGGCCGCCGTCTTGCCGGCGACCTTGTCGTCCTTGGCCCCGCCGGTGTCGCCGGTGTCGCCGACCAGTGAGTACATGCCGTACCCGGCACCGCCGACCATCGCGAGGAACACCCCGCCGATGATGGCACCCTTCGCCGCCCCGTTCACTTGCGTCCCCTCCCCAGGAACCACGGTCCTCTGAACATGTTCAAGAACCCCTGGCATGGACATTACGCTGAGCGAGCGGGTGTTGCGCGCGTTGTTACCGGACCGGAACGTGCCGCCCGTCACACGCCGAACGCGGCGCCCGGGCCGGAGCGTTGACGGTGGACGCGACCCAGAGGGCTTGGGTGGCGGTGGCGGTGGCGGTGGCGGAACGGGCGGGCCGCCGGGCCGCTCGCCTGCCATGTCTCGTCATGTGATGGGGTCGAGCTGCACCAGAGGTCGGTCCGGGGGTTCTGCGGCCTTCTCCCGCTATGCCGGAATCAATGAAAGTGCTGCAAAGCGACAGTCGAGCCGGATACCGTCCCAGCTCAGCAAGCCTGCTCCCCGCACGCGCGGGGATGACCCCGGGGCCAGCACGCGCATGCCGGATTCCGGCAGCTGCTCCCCGCACGCGCGGGGATGACCCCTGGTCATCAAAGTTGAATCCGCGCACGAGCTTCTGCTCCCCGCACGCGCGGGGATGACCCCAGGAACAAGATCACCGCCGCGTACGGGCTCGTCTGCTCCCCGCACGCGCGGGGATGACCCCTCGTCGAGGCCCACGGCCAGCGAGTCGAAGCGCTGCTCCCCGCACACGCGGGGATGACCCCCCTGTCCCCATCTTCATCAAGCCGAACGGCACTGCTCCCCGCACGCGCGGGGATGACCCCCGCGCCCCGGTACCAGAGGTGCAGGCCCGACCCTGCTCCCCGCACGCGCGGGGATGACCCCTGATTGTCCGCACCTGCACCATTTAGGGTGAACTGCTCCCCGCACGCGCGGGGATGACCCCACGACGGCGCGGCAGGTCTCGCTCTACGTCAACGGACAGTCGCTGCTCCCCGCACGCGCGGGGATGACCCCTACGCGTGGCTCAAGGACCCGGGCCGGCCGCACTGCTCCCCGCACACGCGGGGATGACCCCCAGAGCGCGTGGGCGGTGCCGCTGAAGGCGGTCTGCTCCCCGCACACGCGGGGATGACCCCGTGAGCGCGGGCGGCTGGACAATCAACCGGTCGCTGCTCCCCGCACGCGCGGGGATGACCCCCGGGCCGCACGGCGCTCGCGATCCGCCGCTACCTGCTCCCCGCACGAGCGGGCCCGTACGAGCGGGCCCGTACGAGGATGCCTGCTCCCCGCACGCGCGGGGATGACCTCAACCCACTTCGCCCCGTCGCAGACCGCAGCCGCCGGCGATGTCGACGCAGGTGCGGAGATGTCGAGGCAGTGGCGACGGGACTGATTGCCTCAGTCCGAACAATCGAGGCGTTTATCGAATCGCACTGGAAGGCCGAGAAAGCCGGTCACTTCGAGCCTTCCGACCGCGACCCCGTGCGGAGCATCCCCACCTTGCCGACGGCCAGGGCATAGAGACCCCCCAGAAGGAACGTCGCCAGGTATTGCGCCCAGGCGGTGTCGTGGAGGCTCCGGTTGGCGAGGACGAGTACAGCGACCCAGAGAACAGTGAATACGATCTTGGCCATGATTCTCCCTGCCTTGGGTGAGTGCCGCGAGGCGGCCGGTGGCACCGGCGACCACGGTCTCGGGAACTATGTCCTTCGCCACGTTCCTACTGGCGAAGTGACCGACGATCAGCGCACCGGCTCCATCGACGGCGCCCTTGATCAGGCAACTCTTCGCCATGTCGTGCATCTCGGCGTGAGTCATCAGGTACTCGTGGTCCCGCTTGCTCTTGGGCGTGATGCGCGGCGAGCGAGCGAGCGAGCCTCTTCGAGCGGGTTCACCTGCACCGGCTGGGCCGAGGGGTGCGGGCCCGAATCGGCGTGCCCCGCGCCGGCCCCGCCCGTCAGGACGAAACCGCCGACAAGGGCCACCGACAGAACGCCGGAAGCGTGTTGTTCGTTATTGAGCTTCCCCGATTCAATTGACCTTTCAATGTCGAGCTGGTCAGGCCCGGCGTCTTCGATCAAGAAGAGCCTACTCATCGGTCACATCGCAGGGGAACGAATTTGAGGAAAGGTTGAGCATGATCGACTTCGTCGTTTCGTCGCGGCAGCGGGATTGAGTTCTCGCCGTTGCGGTCGAATGCGAGCGGCTCCCGTCGACCCTCGGTGCACCGCGCGAGGGGAATCCCCCAGGGGGATGGCTGTCCCGGTTGCCGGCTTCCCCCGGCGCTGGGGACGAGGGCGCCGGCAGCGTGAGCGGCAAGGAGCGACGGTGCGGCCACTGCCGGAAGCCGCTGCCGAAGGGCGCAGGTGCGAACCGGCTCCTGAGCGGGTGAGGGGCGAAAACGTCGTGGCAGCCATCTGCCACTTGCGCTCTGCCCCTGCTCCGCGGGGGCGGAGCGCAACGAATATGGGGATGCACGACCAGTTTCCGTACTCGATATCTACTTTGTTCATGAATGCCGGACTCTTTGGAAGTGCTGCAAAATGACAGTCGAGCCGGATATCGTCCCAGCTCAGGAAGCCTGCTCCCCGCACCCGCGGGGATGAACCCGGTGAACAAGTCGTCTTCCACGGCCGTGACGGCTGCTCCCCGCACCCGCGGGGATGAACCCAGCCCGAACCAGCCCTCCTCAGCCAGGACGCCCTGCTCCCCGCACCCGCGGGGATGAACCTCACCCTGCTCGCTGCGGACGGACCGAAGCGGACTGCTCCCCGCACCCGCGGGGATGAACCCTGGCCGTTGGGTCGGCCCCACGCATCGAGGAACTGCTCCCCGCACCCGCGGGGATGAACCCACGTTCCACGGGTTGTCCGCCGCCGCCGTACCCTGCTCCCCGCACCCGCGGGGATGAACCCGGGATCACGGCGTGCGCGCCGGTCGCCACGTACTGCTCCCCGCACCCGCGGGGATGAACCCTCGAAGCCGCCCTCCGTGCCGGCCTGCCCTACCTGCTCCCCGCACCTGCGGGGACGGCAACGCGGGCCCGTCGTCGCCTGGTCCGTTGTCCTGGTCTTTGTCCAGTGCGCGGACGGCCGCCTGGGTTCACCGCCGTGCAGGCGCGGTGTCTGGCTGTTGCGCAGACGGCCGCGAACCCCCGTGAACGGCTACGCAGACAGTTGGAAAGCGTGTTGGGGCAACCCAGGCGTGGCGACGGGTATGCCGAATGATCATGGCTCTGGCCGGCCTCGGGCCAGCGTGACGGACAACGAGCGGGCGCGAAGGCCAAAGGCCCAGGTGAGGGCAAGGGGAAGTTGTGTCACGCGATCGGTCTGACAAGCTCTCACGCGTCCGAGCCCCGTGGCTTCTGCCGGCGTGCTCAACAGGCAGCAATCCGCAGGCCCCGCCGCTTGAGGTGGTGCCCTTCCCCTGCCCCGCGCCGGATCGCCGCGAACGACCGTCCGCGGGTGTCGTACACGTCGGGGGAAGCGGAAGCGGAATGGACCACGGGCGGGGCCACGGAGGCCGGCCGGCCCTCGACCCCCTGCCGGGCCGTCTGTGGGCCGTCAAGGGGTGGCCGACAACGGCCGGCGACCACCGGCAACAACCACGACGGGCCCGGCACCATCAGGTGCCGGGCCCGTCGTTCGTGCTGCTAGACCCAGGTGTCCAGCCACATGCGGCCGCGCCAGGAGTCCATCGGGAGGGACTGGCCCGTGTAGATGGGCCAGAAGTAGATGAAGTTCCAGACGATCAGCAGGACGAGCACGCCCGCGCCGATCGCGCCGAGCGCGCGGCGGCGTTCCGAGGAGCCCGCCGGGCCGAGCATCGCGCCGATCATCATCGCCACCGCCAGACACAGGTACGGGACGAAGACCACCGCGTAGAAGAAGAAGATGGTCCGCTCCTGGTAGTTGAACCAGGGCAGCAGGCCGGCGGCCAGCGCGCACGCGATGGCGCCGGCCCGCCAGTCGCGCCGGAACAGCCACCGCCACAGCACGTACAGCAGCGCGAAGCAGCCCGCCCACCACAGCAGCGGCGTGCCCAGGGCCAGTACCTCGCGGGCGCACTTGGCGGTCTCCGTGGCCGGGCAGCCGTCCGTGCCGGGCGCGGGGGACTCGTAGAAGTACGAGACGGGCCGGCCGAGCACGAGCCAGCTCCACGGGTTCGACTCGTAGGTGTGGCCCGAGGTCAGGCCCACGTGGAACTTGTAGACCTCGGTCTCGTAGTGCCAAAGGCTCCGCAGCCATTCGGGCAGGAAGGAGAGCGAGCTGTGCTGGTCGTTCTTGGCGGCCCAGTCGCGGAAGTAGCCGCCCTTGCCGTTGTCCGGGCTGAGGATCCAGCCCGTCCACGACGCCAGGTACACGCCGATCGCCACCGGCACCGTGGAGAGGAAGCCGGGCAGCGCGTCCTTGCGCAGCATCGCCGCGTACGGGGCGCCCGCGCCGGCCGTGCGGCGCGCGGCCGCGTCCCACAGCACGGTCAGGATCCCGAAGAAGGCCAGGACCACCAGGCCGTTCCACTTGGTGCCGAACGCCAGGCCCAGGCAGACGCCCGCCAGGATCCGGTACGGGCGCAGGCCCAGCCGCAGCGTCTCCGCGACGGCGAGGTCCGGGCGGGTGCGCCCGTCCCCGTCCACGGGGAGCGCCGCCGCGAGTTTCGCCCGGGCCTTGTCCCGGTCGACGACCAGCGCCCCGAAGGCGGCCAGGACGAAGAACATCAGCACCAGGTCGAGGAGGGCCGTGCGGCTCATCACCAGGTGCAGGCCGTCCACCGCCAGCAGCGCGCCCGCCAGGCAGCCGAGGAAGGTGGAGCGGAAGAGCCGGCGGCCGATCCGGCAGAGCATCAGCACGGACAGGGTGCCGAGCACGGCGGTCATGAACCGCCAGCCGAACGGATCGAAGCCGAACATCCACTCGCCGATGCCGATCACCCATTTGCCGACCGGCGGGTGCACGACGTAGCCCGGGTCCAGCGGCAGCGCCACCCCGTCCGGGTCGGCCAGGATCGACTTGTCGATGTCCTTGGGCCAACTCGCCTCGTAGCCCTGCCGGATCGTGGCCCAGGCGTCCTTGGCGTAGTACGTCTCGTCGAATATCACCGCCTTGGGGTTGCCCAGGTGCACGAACCGCAGCACCCCGGCGACCAGGGCCACCAGCAGCGGCCCGGCCCACGCCAGGACCCGCTGCCAGGTGACCGCCGCCGCGGCCGGCACTCCGAGCGCCGTCCACAACTGTGCGGAGGGGCGGGCGTACGGGGGCACGAGGCGGGTACGGACGTCCGCGTCCGGGGTCCGCGGCGCGTAGCCGAAGCCCCGCAGACGGCGGAGCCAGACGGACGGCTCGGGCTCGGAGTCGCGTCCGCCCGAGGGGGCGGGCGGGGCCCCCGCGGGGCTGGGCGGCGGCGTCGCGGTACTGGTCACCGGGTCATCGTAGGGAACGCGTCCGCGGGAACCCCAGCGCCGGGGCGGCCCGGGGCGTGCCGGGTGGGGCTCCTGAGAGGATGGGCGGGTGACGACTGACCAGCCCCGCGGCGCCGAGACCTCCCCTTCCACCGGTGTGCTCGTGCTCGCCGGCACCCCGATCGGCGATCTCGCCGACGCCCCGCCCCGGCTCGGGGCCGAGCTGGAGCGGGCCGACGTGATCGCCGCCGAGGACACCCGGCGGTTGCGCAGGCTCACCCAGGGGCTCGGTGTGCACACCACCGGGCGCGTCCTGTCGTACTTCGAGGGCAACGAGTCCGCCCGCACCCCCGAGCTGGTCGAGGCCCTGGAAGCCGGCAAGCGGGTGCTGCTGGTCACCGACGCCGGCATGCCCTCGGTGTCCGACCCCGGCTACCGGCTGGTGGCCGCCGCCGTGGAGAAGGACATCAAGGTCACCGCCGTGCCGGGGCCCTCCGCCGTGCTGACCGCGCTCGCCCTGTCCGGGCTGCCCGTGGACCGGTTCTGCTTCGAGGGCTTCCTGCCGCGCAAGGCCGGCGAGCGCCTCGGCCGGCTGCGCGAGGTCGAGTCGGAGCGCCGCACCCTCGTCTACTTCGAGGCGCCCCACCGGCTCGACGACACCCTGGCCGCCATGGCGGAGGTCTTCGGCGCCGACCGGCGGGCCGCCGTCTGCCGCGAGCTGACCAAGACGTACGAGGAGGTCAAGCGCGGCGGGCTCGGCGAGTTGGCGTCGTGGGCCGCGGAGGGCGTGCGCGGGGAGATCACGGTCGTCGTCGAGGGCGCCCCGGCCGCCGGGCCCGGCGACGTGGACGACGAGGAGCTGGTGCGCAGGGTGCGGGTGCGCGAGGAGGCGGGGGAGCGCCGCAAGGAGGCCATCGCCGCCGTCGCCGCCGAGGCGGGCGTACCCAAACGGGACGTTTTCGACGCGGTCGTCGCGGCAAAGAACGCGGCACAAAAGGTGCCGGGAATCGGCAAGGAGTCGACCTGAAAAGCAAAGCTCAGACCGCGCACCGGGCCCTTTGGGCATGACTCGTTCAAAGGCCGTCCAACAGTCGACAGGACCTGATGCGCTCCCGCCTGAACAGGCGTCCACTGGCTGTGCACCAGTGGAAAAGAGGAGCTGGCATGACAGAGATCGCAGACACCCCGGTACCCGGACCCGTCGCCACCACCGCCCAGGCCCCCGTCGTCCCGCCGCCCTCGACGCGCAACGTCCCGACCGTGCACGAGGCGTACTCGTTCGCCTGCATGAAGTGCGGGTACGGCTGGGAGCAGGCCTACGAGATAGAACACCACGTCGACGCCGAGGGCCGGCCCTCCATCGTCTACACGGCCCAGGGTGAACGGGTCCCGTCCCCGCTCTCGAACCCGACGTGCGTGAACTGCGGCGGCCATGTGGTCCGCATCATGCGCGAGGGCCAGGTCAAGTCGGTGCTCGGTACGCTCGATCGCCTCTACCACCCCCCCGTCGCCCCCGGCGTCGCCGGACCCGTCCCGGCCGGGGCGAACACCCCGCGCACCCCCAAGCCCCGCAAGTCGCCCCCGGCGCACGCCGCCCCGGGGCCGGTGGCCGCGACCGACGGGGACGGGCGCCGGGGACTGCTGGCCCGGTTGACGCGCAGGTTCCGTCGGTCCTGAGCCCGCCCCGCACGGGACGCGGGGAGGCGTCCCGGAGCCCCGGTCATAGGATCGGCCGTATGAGCCGTACCGCCAACGACGCACCGCCCCCGCCGCCCGAACCGCTGCGGGTGGCGGTCGCCGATTCCCACACCCACCTGGACATGCAGTCGGGCACCGTCGAGGAGGGCCTCGCCAAGGCCGCCTCGGTGGGCGTGACCACCGTCGTGCAGGTGGGCTGCGACGTGAAGGGCTCGCGCTGGGCCGCCGAGACCGCCGCCGCGTACGAGAACGTCCACGCGGCCGTCGCCCTCCACCCGAACGAGGCCCCCCGCATCGTCCACGGCGATCCAGGGGGCACCTCCCAGCCCCCTGGGGCTGGGGGAGGCCGGTCCCGGCAGGGAGCCCGGGCTGGCGGCGGCGACGGCGCCCTCGACGAGGCCCTCGCCGAGATCGAGGCCCTCGCGGCGCTCGACCACGTGAAGGCGGTCGGCGAGACCGGCCTCGACTTCTTCCGCACCGGCCCCGAGGGCATGGCGGCGCAGGAGCGTTCCTTCCGCGCCCACATCGAGATCGCCAAGCGCAGGGGCAAGGCCCTGGTCATCCACGACCGCGAGGCCCACGCCGACGTGCTGCGCATCCTGCGCGAGGAGGGCGCGCCCGAACGCACCGTCTTCCACTGCTACTCGGGGGACGCCGAGATGGCCCGCGAGTGCGCCGCCGCCGGCTACTACATGTCGTTCGCCGGGACCGTCACCTTCAAGAACGCCGCCCCGCTGCGCGAGGCCCTCGCCGTGGCCCCGCTGGAACTGGTGCTCGTGGAGACCGACGCCCCGTACCTCACCCCGGCGCCCTACCGCGGCCGGCCCAACGCCCCGTACCTGATCCCGCTCACCGTGCGGGCCATGGCGGCCGTCCGGGGCCTCGACGAGGACGCCATGGCGACCGCCCTGGCCGCCAACACGGCGCGCGCCTTCGACTACGTCCCACCGACCCCCGGCGCCGCGCTCTGACACACCCGTTCGCCTGACACGCTGTGTAACCGAACGACTTTGATGTGTGACGGTCGTTCCCGTTAGGGTGCCCTGCCCGAACCAGCGGGGCCGGACCAGTGGAGCGAGCGTCGTGAGCGATACCCAGGGCAGTCACCGCCGTGGCGGTCCCGTCGGTCCCGTCCCGGAGGCGTACCCGGCGCCGCCGATCCTGGCCGAGGCGGCGCCGGAGTCCTGGGATCCGAGGCCGCCGGGGCCGCCCGGGGCAGGGCGCGTCGCGGAACGAGATCCCGAACCGGTGTGGCCCGAACCGGCGCGACCCGCGCCCGTGTGGCCCGAACCGGTGCGACCCGCGCCCGTGTGGCCCGTGCCGGTGCGACCCGAACCGGTGTGGCCCGAGCCGGTGCGACCCGCGCCCGACGTGGATCCCGGCCCCGCCGACGCGGTGGCCCGCGCGGCCGCCGCCACCCTTCCCGCGGTGCCCGCGCCGAGGTCCGCGCGCCGCCGCAAGCCCCCCGAGCCCGGCTGGTCCCGGGGGCACGACCCGCGCGCCGACACGCTCCCGTCACCCCACGACCCGACCGTCGAGGAACCCGCCGGTCCGGGTCGTCGACGCCGCCCCGACACCGGACCCGCGCCCACCCCGACGGTGTTCACCGGAGCCCCGGACACCCGGGGAAACCCGGTGCTCCCCGGCTCGGGACGGCGCCGGGGAGCGGTCGCCGCCCCCGAGGCGCCGGAGGAGCCACCCGCCGGCCGCCGCCGACGTGCGCTCCCCACCGAGGTCCCGGCCGGCGCGGGAACGGCGGGCGCGGGGATGGCGGGCGCGGGAACGGACCGCACGGGAACGGCCGGCGTGGGGACGGACCGCGCAGGGACTGTGGGCGCGGGAACGGACCGCGCGGGGACTGTGGTGGTGGGCCCGACCCCCACCCTCGTGGAGCCCGCCTCCACCCGGTCCCGGTCCCGCCGCTCCACCGGCACCGCCGCCGACACCTGGCGGCGGATCGTCCCGCAGGCGCTCGTCGTCGCCTTCCTCGCCGGCGGTACCACCGCGTTCGTCGCCGCAGACAAATCGGTTCGGCTCACCGTCGACGGAGTCCCGAGGTCCCTGCACACCTTCGCCGACGGGGTCGACGAACTCCTCGCCGCGGAAGGCCTCGGCGTCGGCCCCCACGACCTCGTCGCCCCGGCCCGCGGCAGCGCCCTCGACGACGGCGAGGACGTCGTGGTCCGCTACGGGCGACCCCTGCGCCTCACCCTCGACGGGGAACGCCGCCAGGTGTGGACCACCTCCCGCACCGTCGAGGGCGCGCTGCGCCAGCTCGGCATCCGCGCCGAGGGCGCCGACCTCTCCGCCCCCCGCACCACCCCCGTCCCGCGCAGCGGCCTCACCCTCGACGTCCGCACGGAACGCGGGGTCACCTTCCTGGCCGACGGCCGCGAGACCACCGTCCGCACCAACGCCGCCACCATCCAGGAGGCCCTCGACCAGGCCGGCATCAGCCTGCACGGCCAGGACAGCACCTCCGTCCCGCCGACCGCCTTCCCGCGCGACGGCCAGATCGTCACCGTCCTGCGCATCACCGGTACCCGCGAGGTCCGCGAGGAGCGCATCCCGTACGAGATCGAGCGGGTCAGGGACGACAGTCTGTTCGCCGGCACCGAGGTCGTCGAACGGATCGGCCGGCCCGGGATGCGCCGGGTCACCTACGGCCTGCGCACCGTCAACGGGGTCCGCCAGAAGCCCCGCCGGCTCGCCGACGAGATCGTCCGCGCACCCGTCAACCGGCTCGTGAAGATCGGCACAAAGACGCTGCCCGACTCGGTCGCCGGCGCCGACGGCCTCGACTGGGGGGCGCTGGCCCGCTGCGAGTCCGGCGGCCGTCCGTCCGCCACCGACCCGTCGGGGACTTACGGCGGGCTGTACCAGTTCGACGTACGGACCTGGCAGGCCCTCGGCGGCAGCGGACGCCCGCAGGACGCGCCGGGGACGGAGCAGACGTACCGGGCCAAGAAGCTCTACGTGCAGCGGGGGGCGGCTCCGTGGCCGCACTGCGGCCGTAGGCTTTACCGGTGAGCACCGCAGAGCAGCAGCCTGAGAGCACGACCCCCGACGCACTCCTCGGCCCCGCCGACATCCGGGAGCTGGCCGCCGTACTCGGCGTCCGGCCGACGAAGCAGAAGGGCCAGAACTTCGTCATCGACGCCAACACGGTCCGTCGGATCGTCCGCACCGCCGAGGTGCGGCCCGACGACGTGGTCGTCGAGGTCGGCCCGGGCCTGGGCTCGCTGACGCTCGCGCTGCTGGAGGCCGCCGACCGGGTCGTCGCCGTCGAGATCGACGACATCCTGGCCGCCGCCCTGCCCGCCACCATCGAGGCACGGATGCCGGCCCGCAAGGACCGCTTCTCCCTCGTGCACTCCGACGCGATGCTCGTCACCGAGCTGCCCGGCCCGGCGCCGACCGCGCTCGTCGCGAACCTGCCCTACAACGTGGCCGTCCCGGTGCTGCTGACCATGCTCGACCGGTTCCCGACCATCGAGCGGACCCTCGTCATGGTGCAGGCGGAGGTCGCCGACCGGCTCGCCGCCGAGCCCGGCAACAAGGTGTACGGAGTGCCCTCCGTCAAGGCCAACTGGTACGCCCACGTCAAGCGCGCGGGCTCCATCGGCCGCAAGGTCTTCTGGCCCGCGCCGAACGTCGACTCCGGACTCGTCTCACTGGTCCGCCGCGCCGAGCCGATCAAGACGACCGCCACCAAGGCCGAGGTCTTCGCCGTCGTGGACGCCGCCTTCGCGCAGCGCCGCAAGACCCTGCGCGCCGCGCTGGCCGGCTGGGCCGGTTCGGCGGCGGGCGCCGAGGCCGCCCTGGTCGCCGCCGGCGTCTCACCGCAGGCCCGCGGGGAGTCCCTGACGGTCGAGGAGTTCGCGGCCATCGCCGAGAACAAGCCCGCCGCGGAGAGGCCCGCACTGTGAGCGAGCACGCGACCGAGTACCCGACCGGGCGGGCGGCCGACTCCGCGGCCGGATCCGTCACCGTACGGGTCCCCGCGAAGGTCAACGTCCAACTGGCGGTCGGCGCCGCCCGACCCGACGGCTTCCACGACCTCGCCAACGTCTTCCTCGCCGTGTCCCTGTACGACGAGGTCACCGCGACCCCGGCCGCCGGGACCAAGGTGACCTGCGAGGGACCCGACGCCGACCAGGTCCCCCTGGACCGCACCAACCTCGCGGCGCGCGCCGCCGAGATCCTGGCCGGGCGGGCCGGGCTCTCCCCGGACGTGCACCTGCACATCGCGAAGAACATCCCCGTCGCGGGCGGCATGGCCGGCGGCAGCGCCGACGGGGCCGCCGCCCTGGTGGCCTGCGACGCCCTCTGGGGCCTGAACACCCCGATGACGGAACTCCTCGACATCTGCGCGGAACTCGGCAGCGACGTGCCGTTCAGCCTGATCGGCGGCGCCGCGCTGGGCACCGGACGGGGCGAGATCCTCACCCCCGTCCCCGCCGGCACCTTCCACTGGGTCTTCGCCGTCGCGGACGGCGGACTCTCCACCCCGGCCGTCTTCCGGGAGTTCGACCGGCTCGCCGCCGGCCGCGACATCCCCGCCCCCCAGGCGTCTGCGGCCCTGCTGGCGGCCCTGGCCTCCGGCGACCCCGACGCACTCGCCCCCACCCTGGTCAACGACCTCCAGCCCGCCGCCCTGTCCCTGCGCCCGCAGCTCGCGTCCGTCCTGGCCGCGGGCACCGGGGCCGGGGCGCTCGCCGCGCTGGTCTCGGGCTCCGGACCCACGACGGCGTTCCTGGTCCGCGACCCCGAGGCGGCGGCCGAGGTCGCCACCGTCCTCGACGCCTCCGGGCTCTGCCGCGCCACCCGCGTGGCCGCCTCCCCGGCCCCCGGCGCGACCCTGCTCTGACCGGTCCCACCCGCCGGCGCGGCCGTGAACCCGGCCCGCCGGCGGGGCCGGTACCCAGACCGAACATGAGTACCCGCACTCTGTCGGAGCCCCCGCGCGGCGGGCGACCGTGGCCCCATGACAGCCACCGCAAGCGAAATGGCCGCGGCCACGCCCGCCACTCGGGACCGGTACGTCGACCTGTTGAGGGTCGCCTCGCTCGCGACCGTGGTCCTCGGGCACTGGCTGATGGCCGCCGTCGGCCCCGACGGCATGGGGAACCTGCTCGGGATCGTGCCCGACCTCCAGCCCCTCACCTGGGCGTTCCAGGTGATGCCGGTGTTCTTCTTCGTCGGCGGCTTCTCGCACGCCCTGTCCTACCGTTCCCTCACCCGCACGACGGACGGCCCCGTCTACGCCGCCTTCCTGCGCGCCCGCCTCCAACGGCTGCTGCGCCCCACCCTCGTCTTCGTCGGGGTGTGGACCGCCTGCGCCCTCGTCGTACAGCTCGCCGGCGCCGACCGGGGGCCGCTCGCCGGCGCCGCGCTGCGCCTGGTGACGCAACCGCTGTGGTTCATCGGGATCTACCTGGCCATGGTCGCCTTCACCCCGCCGCTCCTGAAGCTGCACGAGCGTCGCGGCTGGGCCGCCTTCGCCGGCCTCGCCGGGGCCGCCGCCCTCACCGACGTGCTGCGCTTCGCGCTCGGCGTCCCCTACGTCGAGTTCCTGAACTTCGCCTTCGTCTGGCTCGCCGTCCACCAGCTCGGCTTCCTGCGGGCCGACGGGCGACTCACCCGCCCCGCCGTCCTCGCCGCCACCGGCCTCGCGGGCGCCGCGCTCCTCGTCGCGTACGGGCCGTACCCGCTCTCCATGGTCGGGATGCCCGGCGAGAAGGTGTCCAACATGGCCCCGCCCACCCTCGCCCTGCTCTGCCACGGCATGTGGCTGGTCGGCGCCGTGCAGCTCCTCGCCCGGCCCGCCGCCGCCTGGGTGGCCCGGCCCCGCGTCTGGCGGGGCGTCGTCGCCGCCAACGGGATCGCCATGACCGCCTTCCTCTGGCACCTCACCGCCATGCTGGCCGTGTACGCCGCCCAGATCGGCCTCGGCCTCCCGCTCCCCGAGCCCGCCGGCGCCGCCTGGTGGGCGCAGGTCCCCGTCCGACTTCTCCTCGCCGCCGCGCTGACCGGCGTACTCGTGGCCGCCTTCCGCCACTTCGAGGCGCCCGCGCGCGGCGCCGCCGGCCCCGGATCCGGGCCCCGCGCCACCCTCGGCATCACCCTCTGTCTCCTCGGGATCCTCGGTCTGTCGACGACCGGCCTCGGGGGTCTGCTGGAGGGCCACAGCGCCACCCTGATCGCCCTGCCGGTCACCGCGCCCGCCGCCATCGCGATGGCGCTCGGCGGGTGGCTCCTGGTGGAACGGTCCGCCTCCCCCCGGAGGGTTAGGCTGAGGGGCTGATCCACACCCCTTCCCTGGAGCGCGTCTGATGGCCGTCAATCTGGTCAATGTCGAGGCAGTCAGCAAGGTGTACGGAACCCGTACCCTGCTCGACGGCATCTCCCTCGGCGTGTCCGAGGGGGACCGGATCGGTGTCGTCGGCCGCAACGGCGACGGCAAGACCACCCTCATCCGGATGCTCGCCAAGCTGGAGGAACCCGACACCGGTCGGGTCACCCAGAACGGCGGACTGCGCATGGGCGTCCTCACCCAGCACGACTCGCTGGACCCGGCGGCCACCGTCCGGCACGAGATCATCGGGGACATGGCCGACCACGAGTGGGCCGGCAACGCGAAGATCCGCGACGTGCTGACCGGCCTCTTCGGCGGCCTGGACCTGCCCGGCTTCGGCCAGGGCCTGGACACCGTCATCGGCCCGCTCTCCGGCGGCGAGCGCCGGCGCATTGCCCTCGCCCAACTGCTGATCGCGGACCAGGACCTCCTCGTCCTCGACGAGCCCACCAACCACCTCGACGTCGAGGGCATCTCCTGGCTGGCCCGCCACCTCCAGGAACGCCGCTCCGCGCTCGTCTGCGTCACCCACGACCGGTGGTTCCTCGACCAGGTCTGCACCCGCATGTGGGACGTGCAGCGCGGCGACGTCCACGAGTACGAGGGCGGCTACAGCGACTACGTCTTCGCCCGCGCGGAGCGCGACCGCATCGCCGCCACCGAGGAGTCCAAGCGGCAGAACCTGATGCGCAAGGAGCTGGCCTGGCTGCGCCGCGGCGCCCCCGCCCGCACCTCCAAGCCCCGCTACCGCATCGAGGCCGCCAACGAGCTCATCGCCGACGTGCCGCCGCCGCGCGACACCTCCGAGCTGATGAAGTTCGCCAACGCCCGCCTCGGCAAGACCGTGTTCGACCTGGAGGACGTCACCGTCCAGGCCGGGCCCAAGACGCTGCTCAAGCACCTGACCTGGCACCTCGGCCCCGGCGACCGCGTCGGCCTGGTCGGCGTCAACGGCGCCGGCAAGACCTCCCTGCTGCGCGCCCTCGCCGAGGCCGCCCGCACCCAGGGCGAGACCCAGCCCGCCGCCGGCACCGTCACCGTCGGCAAGACCGTCAGGCTCGCCTACCTCTCCCAGGAGGTCGGCGAACTCGACCCGTCGCTGCGCGTCCTGGAGGCGGTCCAGCGGGTCCGCGACCGCGTCGACCTCGGCAAGGGCCGCGAGATGACGGCGGGACAGCTCTGCGAGCAGTTCGGCTTCACCAAGGAGAAGCAGTGGACGCCCGTCGGCGACCTGTCCGGCGGTGAGCGGCGCCGGCTGCAGATCCTGCGCCTGCTGATGGACGAGCCCAACGTCCTCTTCCTCGACGAGCCCACCAACGACCTCGACATCGAGACCCTGACGCAGTTGGAGGACCTCCTCGACGGCTGGCCCGGCTCGATGATCGTGATCTCCCACGACCGGTTCTTCATCGAGCGCACCACCGACACGGTGATGGCCCTGCTCGGGGACGCGAGCCTGCGCATGCTGCCGCGCGGCCTCGACGAGTACCTGGAGCGCCGACAGCGGATGATCGACGCCGCCGCCCCGGCGCCCGCCCCGGCCGCCGCGAAGTCGACGGCCTCCGGCGATTCCCGCGCGGCCAAGAAGGAACTCCAGAAGATCGAGCGACAGCTCAACAAGATGTCGGACCGGGAGTCGAACCTGCACGCGCAGATCGCCGAGAACTCCACCGACTACGACAAGGTCGCCAAGCTCGACGCCGAGCTGCGCGAACTCATCTCCGAGCGGGACGATTTGGAGATGCGCTGGTTGGAGCTCGCCGAAGACGCGTGATCATCGTCTTCCAGCCACGCCGCCCGGCCCGATAACGGCCGAGTCACAGGCCGGTCCGCCCTTGGGAACAGGGGCCGGACCGGCCCGGCATAAGAACGGTGTCAGTGATAGAAAGGGCATCCTCCACCCTCCCTGACCTCCTGATGCCGAAGGTATGCGCTGATGACCGAGCCGCCCCAGCCGCCGAACCAGCCACCCACACCTTCCGGTTACGGACACCTCCCCGGCCCGCCGCAGCCCGGCTACGGCTTCCCGCCCCAAGGCGCGAACCCGTACGCCCAACAGCCGCCGACCGTCCCGCAGCAACAGATGCACCCCGGCTACGGATACCCGCCGCCCATGCCGCCCGGCCCGCCGCCGGGCGGCCCCGCGGGGCCCGACGGGCAGCGCCGGCAGAAGCTGCTGATCGTCATCGCCGCGTCCGTCGCGGGCGTGCTCATCCTCGGCACCGGCGCCTGGTTCGCCTTCGGCAAGGGCGACGACGAGGCCGGGAAACCCGTCGCGCAGGCCTCGACGCCCGCCGACGCCAAGCCCTCCGCCTCGGCCTCCGTGGACAAGGGCGACGGCAGCGGCAACGGCAGCGGTGACCAGGAAGACCTCAACGCCGGCCGCAAGCAGGGCGAGGACAAGGTCCTCTGGCTCAAGAACAGCAAGGTGGACGGGCCCGGCGCCGGCGTCGACAGCGAAGGCCAGTGGATCGTCGGGGACACCGTCGTCAAGAGCGTGTGGAAGTCCCTCACGGCCTTTGCCGTCGCCGACGGCAAGGAGAAGTGGACGCTTTCCTTCCCCACCGAACTGTGCGGTGTCACCCCCGACACCACCACCGACGGCAAGACCGTCGTCATGTTCAAGGACGGCGAGTCGGACAGCTCCACCTGCAACCAGATGCGACTGGTCGACCTCAAGACGGGCAAGGCGGGCTGGACGAAAGAGGTGCCCAAGGAGGGCCTCTTCGACATCATGACCAGCCCCACCCTGTCCATCACCGGGGACACCGTCGCCGTCAGCCGCTCCACCACCGCGAGTGCCTTCAAGGTCAGCACCGGCGACAAGCTCTTCGGCAGCGCCCAGGCCGAGGGATGCAAGCCCGGCAGCTACATCGCCGGCAACAACAAGATGATCGCCATCGCGACCTGTTACGACGACGACCACACCGTCGAGGTCCACGACGTCGACCCGGTCACCGGCAAGTCGACCTGGAACTACCGACTTGCCAAGAACCACGACGTGACCAGCGTCTACTCGCTGGACCCGCTCGTCCTCGACATCAGTGACAAGGACAAGAAGGAACGCGGCATCGTGGTCGTCGGACCCGACGGGAAACAGCGCGCAAGCGTCTCCGGCGAGGGCAGCTTCGCCAACAAGTGCGGGGGCAGCCTCTTCGGGTCCATGCAGGTGTGCCGCGGCGCCGTCGTCGACTCCGGCACCCTCTACCTGCCGACCACCCCGGCCGCCGGCACGGGCAACGAGATCGTCGCCTTCGACCTCGGCACCGGCAAGGTCAAGTGGCGCGTCCCGGCCGGCGAGAAGCGGACCCTCACCCCCGTCAAGGCCGTGAACGGACAACTGGTCGCCTACCGCGCCGCGGAGCAGGACAAGGGCGGCGAGATCCTCACCTATCCCGCCGGCGGCGGCGAACCCACCGCGACCCTGCGCAACCCGTCCGGGCCCGCGTCCGACGTGGAGAGCTCCTTCTACAGGCCGAGGATCGACTACGTCGACGGACGGCTGTACATCTCCGTGACCCACCTGCTCGCCAAGGGCAAGGACGAGAAGCTCCTGATGGTCTTCGGCAAGTGAACGAGCCCACCGAGCCGCCCACCGAGCCGCCCACCGAGAGGCAATGGCACCCCATGAGTACCCCGCCGCCCCCCAGCCAGCCCCCGTCCGGCGGCTTCGGCGCCCCGCAGGACCCCCCGCCCGGCGGGTTCTCCACCCCGCCGCTGCCGTCCGCACCGCCGTCGGTCCCGCAGCAGCCGGCCGGCGCGCCTTCGTACGGCTACCCGCAGCAGCCGCCCGGCGCGCCCTCGTACGGCTACCCGCAGCAGCCCGGCGCCGGCACCCCGCCGCCCGCCTTCGGACACCCCACCGCCCCCATGTACGCGGCCTCGGCCCCGACCGGCGGCGCCCCCGGCGGCAACCGTGACAAGCGCAACCAGCTGATGATCGTCGGTGCCGCCCTGCTCGCCATCGTCCTCATCATCGGCGGCGGCTTCTGGTACGTCTCCGGCGACGACGGCGGCTCCACGCCCACCGCGAAGGGCGACCCGACCGCGAGCCCGGGCGACGACAAGGCGGCGGTCGGCCCCGGCGGCAAGGAGAAGGCGCCCGGCAACCCCAAGTCGAAGGTGCTGCTGAACCTGCCGAGCCCGAAGCCGGCCGACACCGTCCAGGTCCCGGGTTCCTGGCTCACCGACAGCACGTACGTCAAGTCGGACATCGGCAAGATCGTCGGCTACAACCTCGTCGACGGCGGCAAGAAGTGGGAGGTGCCCCTTCCCGGCGAGATCTGCGCCGCCACCCACCACGTCAGCGACAACAAGTCGGCCATCCTCTTCCGGCCCACCCAGCCGACGGCGGAGAGCAAGTACCCGCCCTGCACCCAGGTCGG
Organism: Streptomyces sp. NPDC002602; assembly: GCF_042889445.1. Lineage (NCBI taxonomy): Bacteria > Bacillati > Actinomycetota > Actinomycetes > Kitasatosporales > Streptomycetaceae > Streptomyces > Streptomyces sp. NPDC002602. The sequence goes on from NZ_JBIAQX010000014.1 coordinate 191,736, forward strand.
CGTCATCGACCTGAACGCGGGCAAGCTCCTGTGGTCCGGCAACGCCAAGGGCGCCACCTCCGGCGACAAGCCCGCCTCCTTCGACGAGGTCACCCTCAGCGGCCAGACCGTCGCCGCCGGCGGAACCAACGGCGGCGCGGCCTGGAACCTCGCCGACGGCAAGTCCCTGTGGACCCCCAAGGTCGACGCCGAAGGCTGCTACGACTACGGCTACGCGGGCGGCGAGGCCCTCGCCGTCATCCGCAAGTGCGGCCGCAGCGGCGAACGGAACCTGATCGCCCAGACCCTCGACCCGACCACCGGCGCGCCCACCTCCTCGTACAAGCTCTCCGAGGGCATCGAGTGGGCCTCCATCGTGTCCACGAAGCCCCTGATCATCGGCGCCGACGTCGGCAAGACCGCCAAGAACGCCACGGGCGTCAGCGACCTCTTCGTCGTCGACCCCAAGGGCGAGCTGAAGGCCCGCATCGCGCTCAACTCCGGCAACTTCGCCGGCAAGTGCGGTAGCACCGAGGTCGAGAAGTGCACCGGCATGCTCGTCGGCAACGGCAAGATCTACCTGCCCTCCTACGAGCACCAGGGCCAGTCGTCCTACGGCCGTACCAACGAGCTGCTCTCCTTCGACCTGGAGACCGGCAAGCAGACCAGCGACCGCGCCGACGCCGGCGAGAAGTACCAGCTGTACCCGCTGCGCATGGACGGGTCGAACATCATCGCCTACAAGGAGCCCCCCTACGACAAGGGCGGCCAGATCGTCAGCATCGACGGCAAGACGATGAAGGAAACCCTCCTGATGGAGAACCCGGCGGACAAGGAGACCCAGCGCGCCGAGACCGGTGACTTCTCGCCGGAGTTCTCCGAGTACCGCTACCGCGACGGGAAGCTCTTCATCTCGCGCCGATCGGTGAGCAAGCCGCGCTCCGGCGGCGACCCGGACTACCTGTTCGTGTCCTTCAGCGCGAGCTGATCCCGCCACCGCACCACCCCGAAGCCCCCGGAAGGTCCGCCCTTCCGGGGGCTTCTGCGCGGTAACGAGGACGCCCCGTCGAACAAGCGTGTAGCTTGCCGGGGCAGAAGGAGCGGGGGAGGGTGCCCTCATGGGCGTACGGGTCATGGTGGTCGACGAGCACCGCCTGCTGGCCGAGGCGCTCGCCTCGGCCCTGAAACTGCGCGGCCACCGGGTGCTCGCCGCGGCCGCGCCGGCCGTCGGCGCGGCCGAACTGGTCATCAACCGGTCCCCGGAGGTCTGTCTCTTCGGCACCGCGACCCCCGCCGAGCCCGGGGTCTTCGAGCCCGTCGTCCGCATCAAGCGGGAGCGCCCCCAGATCGCCGTGGTGGTCCTCGGACCGGTGCCGAGTCCGCGCGGGATCGCCGCCGCCTTCGCCGCCGGCGCCTGCGGGTACGTACGCCACGACGAGCGCATCGAGGGCGTGGAACGGGCCCTCGCCAAGGCGCGGGCGGGGGAGGTCGCGATCTCCCCGCAGTTGCTCCAGGGCGCGTTCGGGGAGTTGCTCAACCCCGCCGCCCAACCCGACGACGAGGGAAGCCGGTTGCTGCGCCTGCTCACCCCCCGCGAGATCGAGGTGCTCGTCCGGGTCGCGGAGGGCGAGGACACCCGGCTCATCGCGGCGGGCATGGCCATCGCGCCGAGCACCGCCCGCACGCACGTGCAGCGGGTGCTGATGAAACTGGGCGTGGGCTCCCGGTTGGAGGCCGCCGCGCTGGCCGCCCGTACCGGCCTGCTGGACCGGGCGATCCCACCGGTGCGGTCCATCTCCCCCTTCTCCGAACCCGGTTGAGGCGCGCGTCGCCGATTTCCCCGGTACGCGCGCATCGGGTAAGCCAGGGGCAGCACGCGTACCCCGCGTGCGTCCCCGACACGAGGCGGTAGACGAGTGAGCAAGTACCTGGTCACGGGCGGAGCCGGATACGTGGGCAGTGTCGTGGCCGCCCACCTGCTGGAGGCGGGCCACGAGGTGACGATCCTCGACAACCTGTCCACCGGCTTCGGGGAGGGCGTTCCGGCGGGCGCCACCCTGATCAACGGGCGGATCCAGGACGCCGCCGAGCACCTGGACCCGTCCTTCGACGCCGTCCTGCACTTCGCGGCCTCCTCGCAGGTCGGGGAGTCCGTCGCCGACCCCGGCAAGTACTGGGACAACAACGTGGGCGGCACCCTCGCCCTGATGACCGCGATGCGCGACGCCGGCGTGCGCAGGCTGGTCTTCTCCTCCACCGCCGCCACCTACGGGGAGCCCGTCGACGGCCCGCTGACGGAAACCTCGGTGACGGCTCCGAGCAATCCGTACGGCGCCTCGAAGCTGGCCGTCGACCACATGATCGCGGGGGAGTGCGTCGCCCACGGCCTGGCCGCGGTGTCATTGCGCTACTTCAACGTGGCGGGCGCCTACCGGGGGTTCGGCGAGCGCCACGACCCCGAGACCCACCTGATCCCGCTGGTCCTCCAGGTCGCCCTCGGCGAACGCGAGTCGATCGCGGTGTACGGCGAGGACTACCCGACCCCCGACGGCACCTGCGTACGCGACTACATCCACGTCGCGGACCTGGCCGAGGCCCACCTCGCCGCGCTGCGCGTCGCCACCGAGGGCGAGCACCTGATCTGCAACCTCGGCAACGGCAGCGGGTTCTCCGTCCGCGAGGTCGTCGACACCGTCCGCCGGGTCACCGGCCGCGAGATCCCCGCGGTCGTCGCCCCGCGCCGCCCGGGGGACCCGGCGGTCCTGGTGGCCTCGGCGCGCACCGCCCGCGAGCGGCTGGGGTGGACCCCGACCCGTTCGGACCTCACCAACATCGTCACGGACGCCTGGAACTTCGCCCGCGAGCGGCGGTCCTGACCACCGACCACCGACCACCGACCACCGACCGACGACCGGCACCGCTCCCGCCCGTCCGCGTGGTCCACGCCCCTCGCGCCTCACCGGCGCGGGGGGCGCGCGCGTGTGCGGGCGGGCGCCGTGTACGGGTGCTCCGCGCGGGCGCACGGCGTGCGCGAGCCGAGTGAAACGCACCCCGTGCAACTGCCCGTGGCACGAGCCCGTGTGGAAAGCCGATTCCGAACCGACCCGATGGTCGAAAACAAGCCACGGCAGGAGCTGTTCTGGACGACCCCGCCGGAATATCGCTCCAAAAACTTCTGCTATTCGGCCAACCGCGAGACCGTGCCGGCTCTACGCTGAAGCGTGACGCCGGTGGGGGCCGGTGTTGATTCAGGGGTCGAGACAAGTCGGGTACGACGTCCGGTCTGGGTAGTGCAGAGATGTCTCGGCGGCGGCCGCGGCGACTGCGGATCACCCGGTCCGGGCGCCGTACCCGCCGTCGTCCGTTCCCCGACCCTTGGGGGTTTTGTGGTTCGTATCCGGGTTCTCGTGGTCGACGATCACCGCATCTTCGCCGAATCTCTCGCAGCCGCGCTCGCGGCCGAGCCCGACGTGGACGTGTCCGCGGCGGGCAGCGGTCCGGCCGCCGCGCGCTGCCTCGAACGCGCGGCGGCCGAGGGCCGTCGCTTCGACGTCCTGCTGGTGGACGCCGACCTCGGCGCCGCCGTCGGAGCCGTGCCCACGCAGCGCGAACCGGGCTCCGGCCCGCCCGCGCCCGGGCCCGGCGCGGACGGCATCGCGCTGGTCGCGAACGTCCGGGTGGCCCATCCGGGGGTGCGCACGGTGGTCCTCGCCGAGCGCGACGACCCCCGCCGGGCCGCTCTGGCGCTCCAGGCCGGAGCCTCCGGCTGGGTGGCGAAGGACTGCTCGCTGTCACGGCTGCTGGCCGTGATCCGAGGGGTGCTCCGCGAGGAGACGCACCTGCCGCCGGCGCTGCTCACCGGAGTGCTCCGTGAGCTGACGGCGGCGCGCAAGCACCGCACCGACAGCGAACGCCTGGTGGAGTCCCTCACACCGCGCGAGCACGAGGTGCTGCGCTGCATGGTCGCGGGGCTGGGCCGCAAGGACGTGGCCGCGCGGCTGTTCCTGTCCCCGCACACCGTCCGCACCCACATGCAGAACGTGCTGGGCAAGCTGGGGGTGCACTCCACGCTGGCGGCGGTGGCCCTGGCCCGGCGGGCCGGCGTGCGACCGGCCGAACTAGCCGGGGATGTTGTCGAACGGAGCGGTCAGCCGGCGTAGCAGCCCGGCGAGGTCACCGCGCTGGCCCTGGGAGAGCTGGGCGAGGATCGCCCGCTCCTGGGCCAGCAGTCCGGCGAGCGACTGGTCCGCGCGGTCACGTCCCTCGGCGGTGAGCCGGACCAGGACGCCGCGCCGGTCGTTGGGGTCGGGCAGTCGCTCGACGAGGCCCTTCTTGGCGAGCCGGTCGATGCGGTTGGTCATGGTGCCCGAGGTGACGAGGGTCTGCGTCAGGAGCTGGCCGGGGGAGAGCTGGTAGGGCGCGCCGGCGCGCCGCAACGAGGTCAGTACGTCGAACTCCCACGGCTCCAGGCCGTGCTCGGAGAAGGCGAGCCTGCGGGCGCGGTCGAGGTGACGCGCGAGCCTGCTCACGCGACTCAGGACCTCGAGCGGTTCCACGTCGAGGTCAGGGCGCTCCCGCCGCCATGCCGCGACCAGTCGATCGACCTCGTCCTCCATGTCGATCAGTGTAAGGGGTCTGTCGACGTGAAGTCTCTTCAGTTCAAGAATCTCAACGCTGGATATCTTGCGATCATGTCTCTTGACGTCAAGATATAAATGGGGTGACGATGGGAAGGGAGGGGCCGAACCGCTTCCGCTTCCGCACGCCCCACCAGCAAGGAGGCTCGCCCATGCATTCCGACACCGCGCCGGCCCGGACCACCGCCCCCGGCTCCTCCTCAGAACCGACCTGGGACCCCCGGCAGTACCTGCGCCACGCCGGGCACCGCGCCCGGCCCTTCCTGGACCTGCTGAACCGCATACCCGAACTCCCCGCCCGACCTGCCCGGATCGCCGACCTGGGCTGCGGCCCCGGCAACGTCACCGCACTGCTCGCCGAGCGCTGGCCCGAAGCCCGGATCACCGGCTTCGACCTCTCCCCGGAGATGCTCCGCCGCGCCGGCGAGGAGTACGCCGGCCCCACCGCCGGTGGTGGCGTGCTCGACTTCCGCCACGCCGACCTCGCGCACTGGCTCCCCGAGGAGACGTACGACCTGATCGTCTCCAACGCCGCCCTCCAGTGGGTGCCCGGCCACCCGGGCTCCTTCGCCCCCTGGATCAACGGACTGCGGCCCGGTGGCACCCTCGCCTTCCAGGTCCCCGGCAACTTCACGGCCCCCAGCCACCGCCTCCTCGCCGAACTCTGCGACGCCCCGCGCTGGCGCGACCGCCTCGCCGGCCACGGCGCGCGCTACGTCCACGTGCTGGAGCCCGCCGAATATCTCGCCCGATTGATCGAACTCGGCTGCTCCGTCGACGTCTGGGAGACCACCTACCATCAGCTGCTGACCGGGACCGATCCGGTGCTCGACTGGGTCAAGGGCACCGCCCTGCGCCCGGTGCTCACCCGGCTCGGCGACGACCGGGCCGCCGTGGACCTGTTCCTCGACGAGTACCGCGAGGCACTGCGCGAGGCCTATCCGCCCGGCCCGCGCGGCACCGTCTTCCCGTTCCGCCGCATCTTCGCCGTCGCCCGCAAGGAGGCCTGACCGTGCTCACCGCCGTCGACCACGTCCAACTCGCCGCACCACCCGGGGCCGAGGACCTGCTCCGGGCGTACTACACCGAGGCCCTCGGCATGTCCGAGCTGCCCAAACCGCCCGTCCTCGCCGGCCGGGGCGGCTGCTGGTTCGCCGCCGGCGCCGTACAACTGCACCTGGGTGTCGAGGAGGACTTCCGGCCCGCGCGCAAGGCCCACCCGGGACTGCGGGTCACCGACATCGAGGCGTACGCGCGCCGCCTGCGCGAGCACGGGGCCGAGGTCGTCTGGGACGAGGACCTGCCCGGATACCGCCGCTTCTTCTCGAACGACCCCGTCGGCAACCGGCTCGAATTCCTGGAACCGCACCACCCGGAGCCCTGCCTGGAAGCCGCGGGCTGACCCGGCACGACGGCGCCCCGCCACCGGAATCCGGTGGCGGGGCGCCGTCGCGTACGGAGACTCCTAGAAGATGTCCTGGTACGTGTTCCAGCCGCTGCCGAGGGTCGAGCGGCCCTTGAAGGTGCTCAGGCCCTTCTCGCCGGTCGCCGCGTACAGGTAGGCGGTCCCGGAGGAGTCGACGCCCACCACGTCCGTGCGGCCGTCGCCGGTGATGTCGCCGACCGCGGCGAGCTTGTTGAGACCGTTCCAGCCGGAACCGATCTTCACGCGGCCGCCGAAGAGGGCCGAGGCGGAACCGGTGCCCGGGTGCACCCACAGGGTGCCGTCGGTGTCGCGGGAGAGCAGGTCCGCGCGGCCGTCGCCGGTCACGTCGCCGGCGCCGATCAGCTTGTTGTAGATGCCCCAGCCGCCGCCGACGGACACGCGGGCCTGGAAGCCCCGCCCGTTGCCGCCCTTGCCCGCGTAGAACCACAGGACGTTGGACTTGTCCCGGGCGAGGAGATCGCCGTAGCCGTCGCCGTTGAGGTCACCCACCCCGACGAAGGTGTCGTAGATGTTCCAGCCGCCGCCGATGTAGGTGTTGTCGTCGTACAGGCCGCCGTCGTAGCGCCACAGGAAGTTCGCCGCCGTGGTGGTGGACAGCGACGAGGTCGCCGCCATCGCGACCTTGGACGCGGGGAAGCCGTTGTCGTCGGAGAACTTGTCGCGTACGGCGAACGTGCCGTTCTGGTAGCTGCCGTAGTGATAGAGCGTGCCGGTGGCGGTGCGACCCAGGAGCGTGGCCTTGCCGTGTGCGGGGACGCCGCCCTGACCGGAGATCAGGTCGGTGTACTGCCAGCCCGAGCTGAAGGCGAAGCGGGCGCCGAGGACGCCGCCGGCCCGGGCCGGGTAGAGGTAGGTCTGGCCGCTCCGGTCACGGGCCAGCACCAGCGGCACGCCGTTGCTGTCGTTGACCGTGGCGATCTGGTTGTACATCGCCCAGCCGCTGCCGGTCTGCGCGCCGGCGGCGAAGGGGCGCGCGGTGGTGCCGGTGCCCTTGTACAGGTACATGACGCCGGCCGGCGTGGTGGCCAGGACGTCGGCCTTGCCGTCGAGGTCGAAGTCCCCGCCGCCGATGACCTGGGAGAACATGTCCCAGCCGGTGCCGATGGACACACGGGCGCCGAACGGCTCGGAGGCCCCGGTCCTGCCGGTGCCCGGGTACAGGTACATCTGGCCGGCGGGGGTCCGGGCGAGCAGGTCGGCGTTGCCGTCGCCCGTCAGGTCGCCCGCGCCGATCAGCTTGTTGTAGATGCCCCAGCCGGTGCGGGTCCACTGCGCGTCGGCGGCGCCCTGGGCGGAGGTGGCCTCGGTGAGCGAGATGCGGCCGGTGACCGAGAGGCGCAGCAGTTCGGGCTGCCCGTTGTGGTTGAGGTCGCCGACCGGGACGACGTCCTTGAAGTCCTCGGCGGAGTCCGACTTCGGGATCGAGAAGGTCACGTCCTCGGTGGTGGACCCCGACAGCTTCAGGTAGGAGACGCCGCTGAGCCCCCGGTAGAGGAGGTCGTCGGCGCCGTCGCCGTTCACGTCGAACAGGTTCTGCTTCGCACCGGCGGCGGCCGCGCCCTCGGCGGCGAGGCGCTGCTGCTTCTGCTTCGGGGAGCCCGCGGACGGGGTGCCCGCCGGCAGGTGCCCGCCGACGCGCTCGTCGACGCTGGTCCGCGGCATTTCGGCGGCGGGCTTCGGCAGACCGGCGGCCGAGGCGGGGCCCGCCAGCAACATGCCCGCGGTGAGGGCGGTGGCGGTGCAGGCCGCGAGGCGGCCGGAGCGCTTGAGGCGCATGAAAGACAAGGAGGTCTCCCTGTAGGACATCAGGTGAAACCGGGTTGAAGGCGCCTGCGCGAGGCGCGCTGAAGCGCGGCACGTCGCGTGTGAGGCTGCCATTACCCCCCCGGGAATTAATCGAACGGTACAGCCGGGGGGCGCGGGGCAGTAGTGGTTTACGGGATCGTTTTGATCACGTTCAGAACATGTCGGCGCCCGGGCCCGCGGGCCGGGCACCGACACGTTTCCGGCGGTCGAATCAGCTCTTGCGGTGACCCACCAGCCGGGGCTTCGCCTCCAGGTTCTCCAGTCCGTGCCAGGACAGGTTCACCAGGTGCGCGGCGACCTCGGCCTTCTTCGGCTGCCGCGTCTCCAGCCACCACTGCCCCGTCAGCGCCACCATGCCCACCAGGGCCTGCGCGTACAGCGGCGCCAGCTTCGGATCGAAGCCCCGGGCCTTGAACTCCAACCCGAGGATGTCCTCCACCTGCGTGGCGATGTCACTGATCAGCGACGCGAACGTGCCCGTCGACTGCGCCACCGGCGAGTCCCGGACCAGGATCCGGAAACCGTCCGTGTAGTTCTCGATGTAGTCCAGCAGCGCGAACGCCGCCTGCTCCAGCAGCTCCCGCGGATGCCCGGCGGTCAACGCGCCCGTCACCCCGTCCAGCAACTGACGCATCTCCCGGTCCACGACGACCGCGTACAGGCCCTCCTTGCCCCCGAAGTGCTCGTACACCACCGGCTTGGACACCCCGGCCTTCGCCGCGATCTCCTCCACCGAAGTGCCCTCGAAGCCCTTCTCGGCGAAGAGGGCGCGGCCGATGTCCAGCAGTTGCTGACGCCGTTCGGCGCCCGTCATCCGGACCCGGCGGCCGCGCCGGGGCTTGTCGCTGCTGGAACTGCTGCCGTCGATCGCCACGTCCCCCATCATGCCGCGTTCGAGGACTTTTCCTTGCGCCGGGCGTCGATGCGCGCCTCGGACGGCCACCGCACGTCAGAGGCCCAGCCCAACTGCTCGAACCAGCGGATCAACCGGGCGCTGGAGTCCACCTGCCCGCGCAGCACACCGTGCCGGGCCGAGGTCGGATCGGCGTGGTGCAGGTTGTGCCAGGACTCGCCGCACGAGAGCACCGCCAGCCACCACACGTTGCCACTGCGGTCCCGCGACTTGAACGGACGCTTGCCCACCGCGTGACAGATCGAGTTGATCGACCACGTCACGTGGTGCAGCAGCGCCACGCGCACCAGCGAGCCCCAGAAGAACGCCGTGAACGCGCCCCACCAGGACATCGTCACCAGACCACCGACCAGCGGCGGCACCGCCAGCGAGAACATGGTCCAGAAGATGAAGTCGCGCGAGATCCGCCGGATCGCCGGGTCCTTGATCAGGTCGGGTGCGTACTTCTGCTGGTCGGTCTGCTCCTCGTCGAAGAGCCAGCCGATGTGCGCCCACCACAGGCCCTTCATCAGCGCCGGCAGCGTCTCCCCGAACCGCCACGGCGAATGCGGGTCGCCCTCGTGGTCGGAGAACTTGTGGTGCTTGCGGTGGTCGGCCACCCAGCGCACCAGCGGACCCTCCACCGCCATCGAGCCCATGATCGCCAGCGCGATCCGCAGCGGCCGCTTCGCCTTGAAGGAACCGTGCGTGAAGTAGCGGTGGAACCCGATGGTGATGCCGTGGCAGGCCAGGAAGTACATGAACACCATCAGGCCCACGTCCAGCCAGCTCACCCCCCAGCCCCAGGCCAGCGGGATCGCCGCCAGGAGGGCCACGAAGGGGACGGTGATGAACAGCAGCAGGGCGATCTGCTCGACGGACCGCTTGTTCTCGCCGCCGAGCGTCGCCGACGGTTCGGGCGTATCGGAGGGCGCGGACGCGTCCTCGATCAGATCGGGACTGATGGTCACAGTGATCCCCTGGGGGGTGAGGGAGACGGCAGGTGCCCTTACGGGGCACCCTACGGACCCGTAAGTTACGGCATCGTAAGTATGGCAAAGGTCCCGTGCGGGGCAAGGGGGCCACGGGCCGCCGGCCCGGTCGGACCCCCGTGCGGGGCAAGCGGACCACGGCCGTCGGCCGAGTCGGACGAACCGCCGCTACCGCCCGGTACGCACGGCTCTGCCGGTGCACCGGCACGGGACACCTATCCTGGTCACGTCGGACAGCGCGGTCCGCACGGGCAGCCCGAGCTGCGCACCAGCGGGGACACCCCCGGACGAGATCCGGGGAGGCGCCGCGGCGCACGGCCGGGAGCCCACCGCCCAGTAGCGCTCGAACACTGCAAGGAGCCGCACCTGTGAGCAGTGCTGACCAGGCCCCCCAGGCCCCCGTCACCCAGGCCGACACCGACCGGGCCGAAACCGCGAACGCCGAGCTGCGCGCGGACATCCGCCGCCTCGGAGACCTCCTCGGGGAGACCCTCGTACGCCAAGAGGGCCAAGACCTCCTCGACCTCGTCGAACGCGTCCGCGCGCTCACCCGCACCGACGGCGAAGCCGCCGCCGAGCTGCTCGGGGACACCGACCTGGAGACCGCCGCCAAGCTGGTGCGCGCCTTCTCCACGTACTTCCACCTCGCCAACGTCACCGAGCAGGTGCACCGCGGCAAGGAACTGCGCGCCCACCGCGCCGCCGAGGGCGGGCTCCTCGCCCGCACCGCCGACATGCTCAAGGACGCGGACCCCGAGCACCTGCGCGAGACGGTCAAGAACCTCAACGTGCGTCCGGTCTTCACCGCGCACCCCACCGAGGCGGCCCGCCGCAGCGTCCTCAACAAGCTGCGCCGCATCGCCGCCCTCCTGGAGGAGCCCGTGACCGGCGCGGGCGACCGCCGCCGCCACGACCTGCGCCTCGCCGAGAACATCGACCTCGTCTGGCAGACCGACGAGCTGCGCGTCGTGCGTCCCGAGCCCGCCGACGAGGCCCGCAACGCCATCTACTACCTCGACGAGCTGCACGCCGGCGCCGTCGGTGACGTCCTCGAGGACCTCGCCGCCGAACTCCAGCGCGTCGGCGTCGAGATCCCGGCCGGCACCCGCCCGCTCACCTTCGGCACCTGGATCGGCGGCGACCGCGACGGCAACCCGAACGTCACCCCCGACGTCACCCGAGACGTGCTGATCCTCCAGCACGAGCACGGCATCACCGACGCCCTCGAACTCGTCGACTTCCTGCGCGGGCTCCTGTCCAACTCCATCCGCTACACCGGGGCCACCGAGGAACTCCTCGCATCCCTCCAGGCGGACCTGGAACGGCTCCCCGAGATCAGCCCCCGCTACAAGCGGCTGAACGCCGAGGAGCCCTACCGCCTCAAGGCCACCTGCATCCGGCAGAAGCTCGTCAACACCCGCGAGCGCCTCGCCAAGGGCACCGGCCACGAAGAGGGACGCGACTACCTCGGCACCGCCGAGCTCCTCACGGACCTCACCCTCATCCAGACGTCCCTGCGCGAGCACCGCGGCGCGCTCTTCGCCGACGGCCGCATGGACCGCACCATCCGCACCCTGGCCGCCTTCGGGCTCCAGCTCGCGACGATGGACGTGCGCGAGCACGCCGACGCGCACCACCACGCGCTCGGCCAGCTCTTCGACCGGCTCGGCGAGGAGTCCTGGCGCTACGCCGACATGCCCCGCGACTACCGCGGCAAGCTCCTCGCGAAGGAGCTCCGCTCCCGCCGGCCCCTCGCGCCCACGCCGGCGCCCCTCGACGCCGCCGGGCAGAAGACCCTCGGCGTCTTCGGCGCCATCAAGGACGCCTTCGAGAAGTTCGGCCCCGAGGTCATCGAGTCGTACATCATCTCGATGTGCCAGGGCGCCGACGACGTCTTCGCCGCCGCCGTCCTCGCCCGCGAGGCGGGCCTCATCGACCTCCACGCCGGCTGGGCCAAGATCGGCATCGTGCCGCTCCTGGAGACCACCGACGAGCTCAAGGCCGCCGACGTCATCCTCGACGCCATGCTCGCCGACCCCTCCTACCGGCGCCTCGTCTCCCTGCGCGGCGACGTCCAGGAGGTCATGCTGGGCTACTCCGACTCCAGCAAGTTCGGCGGCATCACCACCAGCCAGTGGGAGATCCACCGCGCCCAGCGCCGGCTGCGCGACGTCGCCCACCGCTACGGGGTCCGGCTGCGCCTGTTCCACGGCCGCGGCGGCACCGTCGGCCGCGGCGGCGGCCCCTCCCACGACGCGATCCTCGCCCAGCCCTGGGGCACCCTCGAAGGCGAGATCAAGGTCACCGAGCAGGGCGAGGTCATCTCCGACAAGTACCTCGTGCCGTCGCTGGCCCGCGAGAACCTCGAACTGACCGTCGCGGCCACCCTGCAGGCCTCCGCCCTGCACACCGCCCCGCGCCAGTCCGACGACGACCTCGCCCGCTGGGACGCGGCCATGGACACCGTCTCCGACGCCGCGCACGGCGCCTACCGCGCGCTCGTCGAGGACCCCGACCTGCCGGCGTACTTCTTCGCCGCGACCCCCGTCGACCAGCTCGCCGACCTCCACCTCGGGTCCCGGCCCTCCCGCCGCCCCGACTCCGGAGCCGGCCTCGACGGCCTGCGCGCCATCCCGTGGGTGTTCGGCTGGACCCAGTCCCGCCAGATCGTGCCCGGCTGGTACGGCGTCGGCTCGGGTCTCAAGGCCCTCCGCGAGGCCGGCCAGGACATGGTCCTCAGCGAGATGGGAGAGCGGTGGCACTTCTTCCGCAACTTCCTGTCCAACGTCGAGATGACCCTGGCCAAGACCGACCTGCGGATCGCCCGGCACTACGTGGACACCCTCGTCCCCGACGAGTTGAAGCACGTCTTCGCCCGCATCGAGGCCGAACACGAGCTGACCGTCCGCGAGGTCCTGCGCATCACCGGCGGCACCGAGCTGCTGGACTCCCACCCGGTGCTCCAGCAGACCTTCGCCGTCCGCGACGCCTACCTGGACCCGATCTCCTACCTCCAGGTCTCGCTGCTCGCCCGCCAGCGCGCCGCGGCCGAGCGCGGCGAGGAAGCCGACCCGCTCCTCGCCCGGGCCCTGCTGCTCACCGTCAACGGAGTCGCCGCCGGTCTGCGCAACACCGGCTGACGCGCCCCGCACACGCAGGAAGCCCCCGCCGGTTTGGCGGGGGCTTCCTGCGTACGGGCTCCGCGTCAGGAGTTGTAGGTGGACTGCGCGCGCTCCAGACCCTCCTGGATCAGGCACTCCACCGCGTCCGCCGACCGGTCGACGAACCAGTCCAGCTCCTTGCGCTCCGTGGACGAGAAGTCCTTCAGGACGAAGTCCGCCACCTGCATCCGGCCCGGCGGCCGACCGATGCCGCAGCGGACCCGGTGGTAGTCCGGCCCCATCGCCTTCGTCATCGACTTCAGACCGTTGTGGCCGTTGTCGCCGCCGCCCAGCTTCAGCCGCAGCGTCGGGTAGTCGATGTCCAACTCGTCGTGGACCGCGACGATCCGGTCCAACGGAACCTTGTAGAAGTCGCGCAGCGCCGTCACCGGCCCGCCCGACAGGTTCATGAACGACATGGGCTTGGCCAGCACCACCCGACGGTTCGCCGGGCCGGGCGGGCCGACGCGGCCCTCGATCACCTGCGCCCGCGCCTTGTGCGCCTTGAACTTGCCGCGCATCCGCTCCGCCAGCAGGTCCACGACCATGAACCCGATGTTGTGACGGTTGCCCGCGTACTCCGCCCCGGGGTTCCCGAGACCGACGATCAGCCAGGGGGCCGTGTCGTCCGACATCAAAAAGCTCCTTAACGAAGACGACCGCCGTCCCGCTCCAGTGGAGCCGGACGGCGGTCGTTCAGCGAGTGCCGAGAGGGGAGCGCGAGGCTCAGACCTCGGTGTCCTCGGCGTCGGCGGCCGGCTCCTCGGCCTGCGGGGCGACGACCTGCAGGACGGCGATGTCGCCGTCGACGGCCAGGGTGGTGCCCTTCGGGAGGACCAGGTCCTTGGCGTGGATGGTGGCGCCGGCCTCGAGGCCCGCGATGGAGACGGTGACCTCGGTCGGGATGTGGGTGGCCTCGGCCTCGACGGAGATGGTGTTCTGGAGGGTCTCCAGCATGTTGCCGCCGGCGGCCAGCTCGCCCTCGGTGACGATCGCGACGTCGACGGTGACCTTCTCGCCCTTCTTGACGATCAGGAAGTCGACGTGGGAGATCGTGCGCTTCAGGGGGTGCTTCTGCACGGCCTTCGGGATGACCAGCTCGGTGCCGGCGTCGCCGAGGTCCAGGGAGAGCAGGACGTTCGGGGTGCGCAGCGCCAGCTGAAGGGCGTGGGCGTCGACGTTGACGTGCTTCGGGTCGGTGCCGTGGCCGTAGATGACGGCGGGGGTCAGGGCGTCGCGACGGGCCTGACGGGCAGAGCCCTTGCCGAAGGTGTCACGGAGCTGGGCGGAAAGCTTGACCTCGGACATGCTCACTCCTCGTGGGGTGACGGAAATGGACGACAGTCACCCGGCCGGAACGGCCTGCTACGAAGAGCGCGTCGATAACGGAGCGCCGACACCCGTGTGAACAGGTACGGCCTCCCTCGCCGAGCAACTCGTGGAGTCTACCCGGCCGGGAGGCCGTACCCAAAAGGATCTACCGCGCCGCGGTGGGAGCGACTACTGCTGCTCCTCGAACAGGCTGGTGACCGAGCCGTCCTCGAAGACCTCGCGCACGGCGCGCGCGATCATCGGGGCGATCGACAGCACCGTGATCTTGTCGAGCTCCAGGTCCGACGGGTCGGGCAGGGTGTTCGTGAACACGAACTCGCTGACCTTGGAGTTCTTCAGGCGGTCGGCCGCGGGGCCGGACAGGATGCCGTGCGTGGCCGTCACGATGACGTCCTCCGCGCCGTGCGCGAACAGCGCGTCGGCGGCGGCGCAGATGGTGCCACCCGTGTCGATCATGTCGTCGACCAGGACGCAGACGCGGCCCTTGACCTCACCGACGACCTCGTGGACGGTCACCTGGTTGGCGACGTCCTTGTCGCGGCGCTTGTGCACGATGGCCAGCGGCGCGTCCAGGCGGTCGCACCAGCGGTCGGCCACGCGCACGCGACCGGCGTCCGGGGAGACGATCGTGAGCTTGGTGCGGTCCACCTTGGCGCCGACGTAGTCCGCGAGGACCGTGAGGGCGGACAGGTGGTCGACCGGGCCGTCGAAGAAGCCCTGGATCTGGTCGGTGTGCAGGTCGACGGTCAGGATGCGGTCCGCGCCCGCCGTCTTCAGCAGGTCCGCGACCAGGCGCGCCGAGATCGGCTCGCGTCCCTTGTGCTTCTTGTCCTGGCGGGCGTACCCGTAGGACGGGATGATCACGGTGATGGAGCGGGCCGACGCGCGCTTCAGCGCGTCGATCATGATCAGCTGCTCCATGATCCACTTGTTGATCGGAGCCGTGTGGCTCTGGATCAGGAAGCAGTCCGCGCCACGAGCCGACTCCTGGAAGCGGACGTAGATCTCGCCGTTCGCGAAGTCGAAAGCCTTGGTCGGCACGAGACCGACACCCAACTGGTGTGCGACCTCCTCGGCCAGCTCGGGGTGGGCGCGGCCGGAGAAGAGCATCAGCTTCTTCTCGCCGGTCGTCTTGATCCCGGTCACAGCACTGTCTCCTCAGACGTGTGGAAAGCTGCTCGCCCCCGTGCGCGTCCGTCCCGCACACGGTGAGCCAGCCGATTGCGTGCACCTATCACGGTACGCCGTCCAGGGCGTACCTGTTTCCGGTCAGTTCACCTCAACGGCCGTCGGAGTCCTCCGGGGCCACCGACTGGGCCGCCGTGGCCGCCGCGCTCCCCGGACGCTTGCGGGCCACCCAACCCTCGATATTCCGCTGCTGGCCACGGGCCACGGCCAACGCGCCGGCCGGCACGTCCTTCGTGATCACCGAGCCGGCCGCCGTGTAGGCGCCGTCCCCGATGGTGATGGGCGCCACAAACATGTTGTCGGAGCCCGTCTTGCAGTGTGAACCGATGGTCGTGTGGTGCTTGTTCTCGCCGTCGTAGTTCACGAACACGCTGGCCGCGCCGATGTTCGTGTACTCGCCGATCGTCGCGTCGCCCACGTACGAGAGGTGCGGCACCTTGGTGCCCTCGCCGATGGTCGCGTTCTTCATCTCGACGTAGGTGCCGGCCTTGGCCTTCAGGCCGAGGTTCGTCCCCGGACGCAGGTACGCGAACGGGCCGACGGACGCCGACTCGCCGATCACGGCCGTGTCCGCCACCGTGTTGTCGACGCGCGCCCGGGGGCCCACCCGGGTGTCCTTGAGGCGGGTGTTGGGGCCGACCTCGGCGCCCTCCGCGATGTGCGTGGCGCCCAGGAGCTGAGTACCCGGGTGGATGACCGCGTCCTGCCCGAAGGTGACCGTCACGTCCACCAGCGTGCTCGCCGGGTCGACGACGGTCACGCCGGCCAGCATCGCGTTCTCCAGCAGGCGCGCGTTCAGCAGGGCCCGCGCCTGGGCGAGTTGCACCCGGTTGTTGATCCCGAGGATCTGACGGTGGTCGGCGCCGACCGCCGCGCCGACGCGGTGGCCGGCCTCGCGCAGGATGCCGAGCACGTCGGTGAGGTACTCCTCGCCCTGGCTGTTGTCCGTGCGGACCTTGCCCAGCGCGTCGCTCAGCAGGGCCCCGTCGAACGCGAAGACCCCCGAGTTGATCTCGCGGATCGCGCGCTGCGCGTCGGTGGCGTCCTTGTGCTCGACGATCGCCGTGACGGCGCCGTCGGCGCCGCGGATGATGCGGCCGTAGCCGGTCGAGTCGGGCACCTCGGCCGTCAGCACGGTGACGGCGTTGCCGTCGGCCTCGTGCGTGGCGGTGAGTTCGGCGAGGGTCTCGCCGGTCAGCAGCGGGGTGTCGCCGCAGACGACGACCACGGTGCCGGCCTGCTCGCCGCCGAGTTCTTCGAGGGCCATCCGGACGGCGTGTCCGGTGCCGTTCTGCTCGTACTGGACGGCGGTGCGGACATCGGCGTCGATGCCGGCGAGGTGCGCGGTGACCTGCTCGCGTGCGTGGCCGACGACGACCACGAGGTGTGCGGGGTCGAGCTCGCGCGAGGCGGCGACGACGTGACCGACGAGCGAACGCCCGCTGATCTCGTGCAGAACCTTCGGTGTGGCCGACTTCATGCGGGTGCCTTCACCCGCTGCGAGTACGACGACGGCTGCCGGGCGGGTTGCGCTCACGGGGGTGCCCTTCGGCTTCGGGGGTGGACCCGTGAAGGATAGCCGGGGGCGGGAGGGCGGAAACGAAGCCGGGTCCCGACCGGAGGTCAGGACCCGCATGTGTGAAAGCTCCCCCGCCAGGACTCGAACCCGGACATAAGGCACCAAAAGCCTCAGTGCTGCCAATTACACCACAGGGGATCAAACGTGACTTGACCGGACATTACTCCCTGGTGGTCGAGTCGACGAGACCTACTATGCCGCACCACCACCCCTCATCGCGACGGTATGGATCGGTGCCTTGCCGTACGCGCGTCGCGCGACGCGCGTACAGGGGTCGCGCGCGGCGCGCGTGAGGGGTGTCGCGCACCTGCGGCCGCGGGTATTTCGCTCGCCTGCCCACCAGGGCCCCTGCGTAGGCTGGACGGCATGACCAGTGCGGGGGAAGAGCGGGACGGGATGGGGCGCGACGGCCCCTGGTGGTGGGAGAGGCGGCGGAGCGCCGCGCTGGACGTGGGACTCGGCGTGGTGTCCGCCGCCGAGTGCGCCGTCGAGGGGGTGCCCTTCGCCCACGAGGCCGGCATTCCCGTGGTATTCGGGGTGCTGTTCGGGATCGTGGTGGGGGCCACGCTCGTGCTGCGGCGCAGGTGGCCCATCGCCGTGGTGCTGGTGGCCATCGCCGTGACCCCCGCCGCGATGGGGTTCCTCCTCGCGGTGGTGGGCCTGTACACGCTGGCCTCCTCCGACGTGCCCCGGCGGATCACCGCCATCCTCGCGTCGATGTCGCTGGCCGGCACGTTCGTCGTGATGTACATGCGGACGCGCGGGGACGTGGAGGCCGACGGGACGCTCGTGATCGTGCTGTCCGTGTTCGTGGCGGTGGCGCTGACCGTGCCGCCGGTGCTGCTCGGCCTGTACATCGGGGCGCGCCGCCGGTTGATGGAGAGCCTCCACGAGCGCGCGGACTCGCTGGAACGGGAACTGTCGCTGTTGGCGGACCGGGCCGAGGAGCGGGCGGAGTGGGCCCGCACGGAGGAGCGGACGCGGATCGCGCGCGAGATGCACGACGTGGTCGCCCACCGGGTGTCGCTGATGGTGGTGCACGCGGCGGCCCTGGAGGCGGTGGCCGCGAAGGACCCGGTGAAGGCCGTGAGGAACGCGGCCCTGGTGGGTGACATGGGACGGCAGGCCCTGACGGAACTGCGCGAGATGCTGGGCGTGCTGCGGGCCGAGTCGCCGAAACCGGCCAGTGCCTCCCTGGCGCCGATGGCGCCGATGGCGCCGGCGGTGATCCTCGAGGACGGGCCGTCGATCCGTGAACTGGAGGCGTTGGTCGGGCAGTCCCGCGCGGCGGGGATGGTCGTCGAGCTGGACGTGCGGGGCGAGTGCCCCGGCTGTCCGGCGGAGGTCGAACAGACCGCGTACCGGGTGGTGCAGGAGGCGTTGACCAACTGCCACAAGCACGCGCCGGGAGCGAAGGTCGTCGTACGGCTGGCCCACCGGGAGAGGGAGGTGGCCATGCAGGTGGAGAACGGGCCGTGTGACGGCAAGGCCGCCGAACCGGGACTGCCGAGCGGCGGCAACGGGCTGGTGGGAATGCGGGAGCGGGTGCTCGGACTGGGCGGGGTGTTCGTCTCGGGGCCGACGGAGCGCGGCGGCTTCAAGGTGTCGGCGGTCCTGCCGAGCGAGCATCGGTAGAGAGGGGACGACCTCCCCGCACGCGGCCGGCGGGGAGGTCGGGGAGCAGGCGGGCCCCCGACCTCCGACCGGGGTCAGCCCGTGGTGAGACGGACCGGCTGGAGCCCCGTCAGGAGCAGGGCCAGGGCATCGTCGAGGCTCGCGCCGAGGAACCAGTCGCCGGTGTGGTCGATGCCGTAGACGCGGCCCTCGCGGTCGATGGCGAGGTGCGAGCCGCCGTCGGTCTCGGCGCCGAGCGGGCTCAGCTCGGTGGACAGGGCACGGCCGAGGTCGCAGAAGGTGCGGGCCAGGTGGAGGCCGGTGAGCGGGTCCAGGCGCACGCGGGCGGGCGCTATCTGGCGACCGGGACCCGGGCCGGCCACGGTCAGGCCGCCGAACTCGGCCCAGGCCTCGACGGCCGCCGGGAAGACGGTGTGCCGGTGCCCGGCGGGGGTGGTGTGGTCGCGCAGGGCGTCGGCCCAGTACTCGGCCTGCTTGATGTCCCAGCGGCCCGGCTCCCAACCGGCGGTGCGCAGCGCGGAGTCCACCGGCCCCGGGAAACGGGTCGCCGAGGAACGGTCGTAGGAGGCGGACGAGGGGGACGAGGGGGACGAGGTGCTCATGGCGGCTACTCGGAGTGGGTGAGGTCGACGGAACGTACGCCGAAGTGGGCGAGGAGGGCCTCGCAGGAGCGGCACGGGGGCGCGTAGGTCCCGTGGAGCGGGTCGCCGTCCTCGCGGATGCGACGGGCGGTGATCCTGGCCTGTTTGAGGGAACGCCGCGCCTCGCTCGCCGTCAGCGGCTTGCGGGAGGCGCGCTTGCTGCGGGCGCCCTCGACGCCGGCGAGGTGGCGGGAGAGGAGCATCGCCTCCGGACATCGGCCGGTGAACCGCTCCCGCTGTCCGCTGGTGAGGGTGTCGAGGAAGTCCTGCACGAGCGGGTGCAGCACGGGTGGCTGGTCGGCCTTCCCGGCCGTGCCGGTGAGGGTTTCCCCGCGTACGGACAGGGCGGCGGCGACGGTGGGGAGGATGCCGTCGCGCCGGAAGCGGAGCACGGGGACGGCGGGGCCGTCGGCGCTGCTCCAGCGCAGACGGGGATCGCCGGCGGGGCCGGCTTCCGTCGGTTCCGTCCGGTCTGTGCGTGTTGCCGTGTTCTGCATGCTGCGTGTTCCCTCCCGTGGCGGCGGTGCGGGCCGCTGTCGCGCACGCCCCCGTGCCGCGGGGACAGCCTGTCAAATGTCCCCTGTGGTGGGGAAGCGGGGTCGAATATTCGTATCAATTCGGCTCTTCCCGCCCCACATGAGTGGGTGTGGCCGGCATGCTGCTTCGGCTGCGGGTGAGCCCCTTGCCGGAGCACATAGGCTGTGGTGAACCAGCCAGATCCAGCAGGGGGCTACCGCCATGACGACAGGTCGGCTCGGGCAGCAGGCCGCGCCACCCAACGCCGCTTACTCGGGGCAGGTCGTGCATTTCCCGGACCCGGTCCGGGCCGCTCGGCATCCCCACGGAGTACGGATCAGCGGGGACGGGCATCCCGATTTCTCGCCCTACGCGCGCGCCGCGGTGGAGATCGCCGAACCGCCGGAGGGCTTCGGCGTGGACGAGCTGCGCCTGACGGACTGCGTGTCCGCCAACGCGGCGATGCGGGAGGCGGGCCACGAGCTGTGGGACACCGTCGGCCCGGTGGCGACCCCGCACGGATGGACCTGGCACCACGTGGCCGGGACGCGGCGGATGGAGCTGGTCCCCGTCGAGGTGAAGGCGCTGCTGCGGCACCACGCCGGACTGGCGACGGCGCCCGTGGACCACGAGAAGCGCGGCACGCGACCCCTCCAGGAAGTGCGTCCGGCGCACCTGGGACTGCCGAAGTCGGTGGTGTCGGTGTCCGAGCAGCAGGTGCAGGGCGTCGAGGAGGACCTCGGCTACCGGCTGCCGGAGGCGTACCGGGCGTTCCTGAAGGCGGCCGGCGGCTGCGCGCCGGTGGGCGCGGGCCTGGACGTGGACCTCGGGGTGCTGGTCGACCAGCCGTTCTTCACGGTGCGCGAGGAAGCGGCGGTCAACGACCTCGTCTACGTCAACAAGTGTCTGCGGGACCACCTGACGAAGGACTACCTGTGCGTGGCCTTCGCGCAGGGCGGGCTGCTCGCGGTGAAGGTGAAGGGCGAGGGGATCGGCTCCGTGTGGTTCTCCCCGTACGACGACGCGCGCGATCGGGACGGCTGGTCGGTGCAGGAGCGCGTGGAGCGGCTGTTGCTGCCGTGCGGTGCCGATTTCGACGCCTTTCTCGAACGCTTGGCGGGTAACCCGCCGGAGCTGGAGACGGTGGCCGGTCTGATGGTGGACGGCGGATTCGCGCGTTCGGTTCCGGTGGCGGGTTCCGCGCCGGTGGAGGGGTGACGGCGCGATGGTGACCTTCGCACAGGCGCAGGAACGCGCCGAGGAGTGGATCAACGGGGACGTGCCCGCGTACCAGCACCGTGAGGTGCGGGTGCGGGAGTTCGGGCTGGGCTTCGTGGTGTGGGCCGAGGACCGGGCGGCCGGTCCGGTGTCGGGCGGTGGGCGGCAGCGGCTGGTCATCGCGCGGGACAGCGGCGAGGTGACGCTGTGGCCGGGGCTGCCGGTGGGTGAGGTGATCCGGCGGTACGAGGAGGAGTACGGGGCCGCGACCGCTCCGGCGGGGTCGGAGGCCTCGGTTCCGCCGCCGCGGATCGACTCGGAACAGACCTCGTTCATGCTGAGTCCGCCCGAGTGGTTGCAGGAGGCGGCGGACCGTGCGGGGATCCCGCGGGCCCCCGCCGCCGCCTCGTCGGACGCGGCCCTGTCGTCGGACGCGGGCCTGTCGTCCGGTGCGGGCCCGTCGTCCGGTGCGGGCTCGTCGTCCGGCGCGGGCCTGTCGTCCGGTGCGGGCTCGTCGTCCGGCGAGCCCGCGGGTGTGGGTTCCGGTTCCGGCTCGGGGGCCGCTTCGGCGGAGCCCGCCGTCCCGGCCGGGGGCCCTTCCGCTCCCGCCACCCCGGCGCCCGGTTCGGCCGATGCCCCGGGTGGCGTCGTGCCGTTGCGGCGCGGCGCCGAGATCCCGTACGAGCCGACCGCCAACGACGGGTTCCCGATCGGGGCCACGCCATGGGCCGGGACCGATGTGAACTCCGGCGCGGACGAGGGCTCCGTGCCCCTGCCGGCGACGGTGTTCGCGCCGCCGCTGTCCGGGTCGGACCTGGAGGACGCGCCGGCCGCGGCGGCCCCCGACGCGCAGACCCAGCTCATGGCCGGCGGCAGCCGGCTGCCGCGGACCGCGGTCGTGCCCGCCTTGGGGCACGGCTCGGACGCGGGCGACATCGCCGACGCGCCGACGAGCAAGGCCCAGTTCTCCCGGCCGGGGTCGGGCGCTTCCGTGAGCCCGCCCGGCCCGCCCGGTGTGCCCGGAGCCTCCGCTCCGGGGCAGCCGCCCGTACCGCCCGGCCCGCCGGGTGTGCCCGGTGGTGGGGTGGATCACGCGGCGACGATGCTCGCGGGTCCCGGTGTGGGTGTGGGTCCGGCGGGGTCCGGTGCGCCGATGCCTCCGGGTCCGCCCGGGGCGCCGGGTGCGGCCGGTGGTTCCGGTTCCGCCGGTTCTTCCGGTTCTTCCAGTGCTGGGGTCGATCATGCCGCGACGATGTTGGCGGGCCCGTCGGTCGTGCAGCCGCCCAGGCCGCCGGGTGCGCCCGGTGCGCCGCAGCCGCCCGGTCCGCCGGGTGTGCCCGGTGGTGGGGTGGATCACGCGGCGACGATGCTCGCGGGTCCGGGTGTGGGTGTGGGGTCGGCGGGGTCCGGTGCGCCGATGCCTCCGGGTCCGCCCGGTCCGCCCGGGGCGCCGGGTGCGGCCGGTGGTTCCGGTTCCGCCGGTGGTTCCGGTTCTTCCGGTGGTGGGGTCGATCATGCCGCCACGATGCTCGCGGGCCCGTCCGTCGTGCAGCCGCCCAGGCCCCCGGGTGCTCCCGGGGCTCCCGGTGCTCCCGGGGGTGGGACGCCGCACCACGCCGCGACGATGCTCGCCGGCCCCGGCGTACCCCAGCCGCCCGGTCCGCCCGGTCCGCCCGCCGCTCCGGCTCCGCAGCCCATGGCACCGGCGCCGGCCGCGTCCGGCGTGCCCACCGTCGGCCCCGGCTACCAGGCCGTGCTGCGCTACCGCGCGCCCGACGGCTCCGAGCAGCAGCTGATCCGCCGCTCGGCGCCCGGCACCCCGCACCCCGAGTGGCAGATCCTGCACGAGCTGCGCGCGATGAACGTGCCGCCGCAGCAGGTGCTGGAACTGCACACCGAGTTGGGGTCATGCGAGCTGCCCGGCGGCTACTGTGCGCGGATGATCCGCGAGACCTGGCCCCAGGTCCGGATCACGAGCGTGGCCCCGTACGGGACGGACCACGCGAGCCGTCAGCAGGGCATGCGACACCTGATCACCCACCAGAGCGAACTCCACCAGGTGGCGGACGGTCCGGCGCGCCCCGCGCCGGTACGCGCTCCGCTGCCGCAGGTCCCGCTCCAGCCGGCGATCCCGTTGGACGCGATCGGGCAGGAGCTGGCGGGGGCGTTCGGCCCGCAGGGCGTGTTCCGCTTCGACCAGCGAGCCGTGTCCCGGCAGGGCGTGCCGGAGATCGTGGCGCAGACCCTGATGTGGTCGGGGCTGCCGGTGGACTTCGGGCCGTTCTTCTGGGCGCAGGCCGTGCCCGGCCAACCGGTGCCGACACTGGCCGAGTTGGCGGCGCAGCGCCAGGTGCAGCCGGCATCGGACGCGGGCTCGTACCTCGTCGTGGGAAGCGACTTCGGCAAGGCGCTCTGTGTGCAGTACGGGACGGCGCACATAGTGGCGGTCCCGGTGGAGGCCGGGCCGGGCGGTGCGCCGGTACCGCCGCAGTTCGTGAACTCCAGCCTGCCGCAGTTCGCGCGGTCGCTGGCGATGCTGGGG
Organism: Streptomyces sp. NPDC002602; assembly: GCF_042889445.1. Classification (NCBI taxonomy): domain Bacteria; kingdom Bacillati; phylum Actinomycetota; class Actinomycetes; order Kitasatosporales; family Streptomycetaceae; genus Streptomyces; species Streptomyces sp. NPDC002602. The sequence goes on from NZ_JBIAQX010000014.1 coordinate 215,301, forward strand.
CACATGTGGCGGCTGCGGCAGCACCTGACGCCGGAGCAGGCGGGGCGCTGGACGGTCGATTTCCAGACGAATCTGGCGGGCCTCGACAGCGCGGCGCTGGCTTCGCCGGAGAGCTGGTGGTCGGTGCTGCTGGAACAGATGTGGGACGGACTCCTCTGACCCGCGGTTCCGTGTGAATGGCCGGGCCGGAACCCTCGAACGGGGTTCCGGCCCGGCCATTCCGGCTTCTGCTCGCAAATGACGCATCCTTGACAGGAATCCCCGCGAGAGAGGCGCTTCCAGGATGAGTGCACCCATGTCACCTCACGGTCCCCAGGGTTTCGCGACCGTGCGCGGCCGCGGTTACCGGCCGGATGAGGTGAACCGGTACCTCGCACGCCTCTCGGGCAACCGGGACGAGGCCTGGGAGCGAGTGGCACGGTTGACCGTCCTGGCCAAGCAGATGGAGGCGGAGGCGGAGCGGCTGCGCGAGCGGGTCGCCTCGCTGGCCCCCCAGACGTACGACGAGCTGAGCGAGCGGGCCCGGCGGATCCTGCTGCTCGCGCAGGAAGAGGCGGACTGCGTACGCGCGGACGCGCGCGCCGACGTGTTCACCACCCAGGGCGCCGCCGAGGCGCACGCGGACCGGGTGACCGAGCTGGCGCGGCAGGACGCGGAAGCGGTACGGGAACAGACGGAGGTCCGGGCCCGACAGGGACTGCTGCGGGCACGCCGGGAAGCGGACGACGCCCGGGCGGAGGCCCGGGACGACGCGGCGGCCTGGCGGTCGGACGCGCACACGTTCCTGATCGAGACACGCCACCGGTCGGACGAGCTGCTGGCGGAACGCGAGCAGGAACACGCGGACCGGCGGGACGCGGCCGAACGCGAACTGGCCGCGCGGGAAACCGAACTGGAAGCCCGGCACGCGGAGTTGGAACGCCAGGCCGAGGGGCGGTTGGCCGACGCGCGGCGGGCGTTCGCCGAAGCGGAGGAGTCGGCGCGGCACGGGCAGGAGGACGCCGAGGCGCGGGCGTCCGAGGTGCTGGCGCAGGCGCGGGTGCGGGAGGAACGGGTCGGGCGGGAGACGGAACGGATCCTGCGGGAGCACGGGGAGGCGCAGGACGAGATGCGGGCGCACATGAACCACGTGCGGGCGAGCCTGGCGGCGCTTACGGGGAGGGCGTCGGCGTAGGCGTTGGCGTTGGCGTTGGCGTTGCCCTGGCCGGGCGGGGGTGGGTGCCGTCTGCCGTCTGCCGGCTTGCGGTTGGTTGCTGCGGGTCCCGGCTGCGCCGGGCGCCTCAAGCGCCGGCGGGGCTGGGGGGTGGGGGTCGGGCGGGGGGGCGTGGGGGGGGGCCGGGGGGGGGGGTGGGGGTGGGGGGTTGTTTTTTTTGGG
>NZ_JBIAQX010000015.1:0-208679 GCF_042889445.1 Streptomyces sp. NPDC002602
ACACAACACCCTGCCACCCACAACCCCCACCCCCGCCACCCACCCCCACCCCCCGCCCGACCCCCACCCCCAGCCACGCCGGCGCTTGAGGCGCCCGGCGCAGCCGGGACCGACAGCAACCAACCCCAAGCCGGCAAGACGGCACCCATCCCCCGCCCGGCCAGGGCAACGGCTACACCACCCCGAACACCGGCACCCACACCCCCTCCGCCACCTCGCGGAACGCCACCTCCAGCGGCATCCCGACCCGCAACCCACCCCCGACGAGCCCACCCCCGGCGGGCCCGCCCCCGACCGGCCCACCCCCGGAGACCACACCCCCGCCCCCGAAGAACCCGTCCCCGGAGAACCCGTCCCCCGAGGCCGACACCAACTCCGTCATCAGCCGCGGCCCCTCCTCCAGATCCACCACCGCCGCCACGTACGGCACCCGCTCCCCGAACGGCGGCAGGTCGTTGCGGTGGATCACCGACCACGTGTACAGCACGGCCCGTCCCCCGGCCTGCTCCCACGTCACGCGCTCCTCGCCCGCCCAGCAGTACGGACAGAACTCGCGCGGGTAGTGGTGGGCACGCCCACAGTCCGCGCAGCGGCGTACGAGGAGCCGGCCCTGCGCCGCCGCGTCCCAGTACGGGCGGGTGAAGTCGTCGACCTCGGGCAGGTCGTACCGGACGGTGTTCACAGGAAGAGCCCCATCGCCGCGTCGAGTGACCAGGCCTGCCAACCCATCGCGAACAGCGCGACGACCGAGATGAGCGCCATCATCGCGTTCTGCCCCTGCTCGGCCCAGTCGTGGATCATCAGCACCAGGTAGAGCAGGTTCAGCAGCAGTCCGCCGATCAGCGCCACGGGCGTCAGCAGGCCGAGCACCAGGCCCAGTCCGAGCGCGAGTTCCGCGTAGACGACCACGTAGGCCATGAGTTTCGGCCTCGGCCGGACGACCGTGTCGAAGCCGCCCTTCACGAAGCCCCACCGGTGCTTGCCCGCGACGTCGGCGGCCCAGGCGATGCCGGTGCCGCGTTCGAACCAGCCCTTCTTGTCCTTGTGCCGCCAGCTCTCCAGCCACCACAGGCCGAGGCCTATCCGGAGCACGGCTGTCCATTCGGCCCCGCTGAGCCAGATGGTCTGCATCGGCGTCCTCCACCCCTCTCACGATCTGACGGTACGTCAGTTGAGCGGATCCGCACCGATCCCGCAAGGCCCCGCACACCGAACCCCGAGAGACACCCACACCGAACCCACGAGCACCCGCACCGAACCCACGAGCCCGCGCACAGGCCCCCCGCGAGACACCCGCACCGATCCCGCAAGGCACCCGCACCGAACCCACGAGCCCCCACACACAGACCCCCCGTGATCGATCCGCAATCGATTCCCTCCTCGTCCGAGACCCACCAACTCTGTGTGTCGATACGATCACTCCTCATGCCCGAAGCTCCCGACATGACCACCCAGCCCCGCCCGACGTACGTGATCGGCGCCGGTCCCGGCGGCCTCGCCGTAGCCGCCGCCCTGCGTACCCGCGGGGTCCGCGCCGTGGTCGTCGAGAGGTCCGACGCCGTCGGCTCCTCCTGGCGCCGCCACTACGACCGGCTCCACCTGCACACGACGCGACGGCTCTCCGCCCTGCCCGGCCTGGCCGTGCCGCGTCGCTTCGGACGTTGGGTCACGCGCGACAACGTGGTGCGCTACCTGGAGAAGTACGCCGAGTTCCACGAGCTGGAACTGGTCACCGGGGTCGAGGTGACACGGATCGAGCGGGCCGCGGACGACTCCGGCTGGACCCTGCACGCCAGCGGCGGCCGGGAGTTGGCGGCCGGCGCCGTGATCGTGGCGACCGGGTTCAACCACACCCCCCGGCTGCCCGAGTGGCCCGGCCGGGAGGCGTACGGCAAGGAGCTGCTGCACGCCGCCGACTACCGGGCCGCCGCCCCGTACGCGGACCGCGACGTACTGGTCGTCGGCGTCGGCAACACCGGCGCCGAGATAGCCGTAGACCTCGCCGAGGGCGGCGCCGCGCGGGTGCGGCTCGCCGTGCGCACCGCCCCGCACATCGTGCGCCGTTCCACCTGCGGCTGGCCGGCCCAACGCACCGGGATCCTGGTGCGCCGGCTGCCCGCATGGCTGGTGGACCGGCTGTCCGCGCTGGTGGCGAGGGCCTCCGTCCCGGACCTGTCGGCGTACGGGCTGCCCCGCCCCACCACCGGCCTGTACAGCAGGGTCAGGCAGGGTGCGATCCCGATCCAGGACGTCGGCCTGATCGACGCCGTCCGGTCCGGCCGGGTCGAACCGGTCGCCGCCGTGGACTCCCTCGACGGCGACGAGGTGGTACTGGCGGACGGTACGCGGATCGGTCCGGACGTCGTGATCGCGGCGACCGGCTACCGGCGGGCCCTGGAGGGCCTGGTCGGCCACCTCGACGTACTGGACGACCGGGGACGGCCGCGCGTGCACGGCGCCCGCACTCCCGCGCACGCCCCCGACCTGTACTTCACCGGTTTCACCAACCCCATCAGCGGCATGTTCCGCGAGCTGGCACTGGACGCCCGGAAGATCGCCAAGGCGGTGGCCCGCAGGGACCGCGCCCGCCCCTGAGCCCGGGTCCCGCACCGCCCCGACCGAAGCCCCGCCGAAGCCCCACCGAACCCCCGCCGAACCCCCGCCGAACCCCCGCCGAACCCCCGACCGAAGAGCCCGACCGAAGCCCCGCCCAGGCCCCACCGAGGCCCCGCCGAGGCCCCGCCGAGGCCCCGCCGCAGCCCAGACCGCCGCCCTCGCCCGAGCCCCCGGCGGCCTCGGCCGAATCCCGCCTGGACCCGCGGTGGGGGGATCTGCCACCGTTCACCACATCACCTCCACCACCTTTCCTGCGCAGGCCTGTTCCTGACGGCGCGTCAGTTCAGTAATCTGACTACGCGTCAGTTAGCGCATTCACGTCGTGCATTCGCGTTGTGCGCTCATGAGTTCGGTTCATGGAGTTCATCGAGCAGGAGCGGGCGGAACGATGCTTGGATCTACTCACGGCACCCTCACCACCGACTTCCGCGCACGCGTCGAGGCCTGCGGGGAGACCCCCAGGACGGCCGTCCACTCCACGGCGGCGCCGTCCGCCGAGGACGCGGTCGCCCTGGACGTCAGCGGTCGCCCCCTGCACGCCGAGGTCCCCGACCTGGACCGGTTCTTCCGGCCCGAGTCGGTGGCCGTCATCGGCGCCTCCGACGCCGAGGGCAGGCCGAACACCGGCATCACCCGGCAGCTCCTCGCCTGGGCGCAGCGGGTCGGCGCCCGGATCCACCCCGTCCACCCGACCCGCGCCACCGTCTTCGGGCTGCCGTGCCACGCCTCGGTGGCCGACCTGCCCGAGCAGGTGGACCTGGCGGTCCTGCTCGTCGGCGACCCGCTGCCCGTCATCGAGGAACTGGCCGAGGCCAAGGTCAAGTTCGCGGTGGCCTTCGCCTCCGGTTTCGCGGAGACGGGCGACGCCGGGGCCGCCGCCCAGGCCCGGCTGTCGGCCGCCGTCGAACGCTCGGGCCTGCGCCTGCTCGGCCCGAACACCAACCTCAACGCCTTCGAGGCGTTCCGCGAGGACCTCGAAGGCCCGGCCATCGCGCTGATCACCCAGTCCGGCCATCAGGGCCGGCCCGTGTACACGCTCCAGGAGCTCGGCATCCGGCTCTCGCACTGGGCGCCGACGGGCAACGAGGCCGACCTGGAGACCTCCGACTTCATCTCCTACTTCGCGGAGCGGCCCGAGGTCGGCGCCATCGCCTGTTACGTCGAGGGGCTCAAGGACGGCCGGTCCTTCCTGCTGGCCGCCGACCGGGCCGCCCGCAACGGGGTGCCGGTCGTCGCCGTCAAGGTCGGCCGTACCGAGACGGGCGCCCGGACGGCCGCCTCCCACACCGGGAAGCTGACCGGCGCGGACACCGTCGTGGACGCGGCCATGCGCCAGTTCGGGGTGATCCGGGTGGACGGCCTGGACGAACTCCAGGACACCGCCGCCCTGCTGGCGCGGGCCCGCAAGCCGTTGGCGGACGGCGTGGTCGTGTACTCGATCTCCGGCGGTACGGGTGCCCACTTCTCCGACCTGGCCACCGAGGCGGGCCTGAGCCTGCCGACCCTGACGCGGGCCAAGCAGGACGAGCTGCACCAGTGGATCCCGGAGTACCTGAACGTCGCGAACCCCGTGGACAACGGCGGTCACCCCGTCGGCGACTGGCGCGGCCGCAAGATCATCGACGCGATCCTGGCCGACCCGTCCGTGGGCGTGCTGATCTGCCCGATCACCGGCCCCTTCCCGCCCATGAGCGACAGGCTGGCGCAGGACCTGGTGGACGCGGCCGAGCAGAGCGACAAGTTGATCTGCGTGATCTGGGGTTCCCCCGTCGGCACCGAGGAGGCTTACCGCACGACCCTGCTGGGCTCCTCCCGCGTCGCCACGTTCCGCACCTTCGGCAACTGCATCACGGCGGTGCGGGCGTACCTCGGCCACCACCGGTTCACCGCCTCCTACCGTTCCCCCTTCGACGAGGCACCGCGCACGCCCTCGCCCTCGTACCGCAAGGCGCAGGCCCTGATGCGGCCGGGCCAGCAGCTCAGCGAGCACGCGGCGAAGCAGTTGTTGCGGGCGTACGGGATACGGGTCCCCCGCGAGCAGTTGGTCACCAGCGCGGCGGCGGCCGTCCGCGCGGCCGGACTGGTCGGCTACCCGGTGGTGATGAAGGCCTCGGGCCCGCAGCTCGGTCACAAGACGGAGCTGGGGCTGGTGAAGATCGGCCTGACCTCCGCGAGTCAGATCCGCGACGCGTACCGGGAGCTGACGGACATCGCACGCTACGAGAACGTCCCGCTGGACGGGATCCTCGTCTGCCAGATGGTGGAGCGCGGCGTGGAGATGGTCGTCGGCGTCACCCGGGACGACCTCTTCGGGCCGACCGTGACGGTGGGTCTCGGCGGGGTCCTGGTCGAGGTGCTGCGCGACACGGCGGTACGGGTGCCGCCGTTCGGCGAGGACCAGGCGCGGGCCATGCTGACGGAACTGCGCGGCCATCCGCTGCTGGAGGGCGTACGGGGCGCTCCGCCGGCGGACGTGGACGCGCTGGTCGAGGTCGTCCTGCGGGTCCAGCGGATGGCGCTGGAGCTGGGCGACGTGCTCTCGGAGCTGGACGTCAACCCGTTGATGGTCCTCCCGCGCGGCCAGGGCGCGGTGGCGCTCGACGCGCTGGCCATCTGCCGCTGACCGGCCGCCGGGACGTCTCCTTCGGCACGGGGCCGGGCGCCGCGGCCCCGGCAGGATCCGAAAGAGCCGCCCTGGTCCCCCCGCCCTCCCGCCCCCGGACCGACTGGAGCCCGTACCCCATGACCGCACCGGACACCACGAGCACACCGGACACCACGACCGCACCGGACATCGAATCGCTCGTGCTGCACCGCACCGAGAACGGCGTTTCCTGGATCACCCTGAACCGCCCCGAGGCCATGAACGCCGTCACCATGGAGCAGCGCGAGCGCGTCATCGCGCTGCTCGACGAGGCCTCGTGCGATCCCGCCGTCCGGGCCGTGGTGGTCACCGCGACCGGCAGGGGGTTCTGCGCCGGCGCCGATCTGCGCGGGGGGCCCGCCGCAGGCGAGCGGGTCGCGGGGGACGTGGCCCGGTTGATCCGGTCGGGGGCGCAAAGGTTGATCACGGCGGTCCTCGACTGCGAGAAGCCGGTGATCGCCGCGGTGAACGGGACGGCCGCCGGGATCGGCGCGCATCTGGCACTGGCCTGCGATCTGGTGATCGCGGCGGAACCGGCCCGGTTCATCGAGGTGTTCGTCCGCCGCGGGCTGGTCCCGGACGGCGGGGGCGCGTACCTGCTGCCGAGGCTGCTCGGACCGCAGAAGGCCAAGGAGTTGATGTTCTTCGGCGACGCCGTGCCCGCCACCGAGGCCGAACGTCTGGGCCTGGTCAACAAGGTGGTCCCGGCCGAGGCCCTGGAGGCGACGGCCCGGGAGTGGGCGGAACGCCTCGCGCAGGGCCCGACCCGGGCCATCGCCATGACGAAGCAACTGGTCAACGCCTCGCTGGACGGCGACCGGGCGACCGCCTTGGCCGCCGAGGCCACCGCCCAGGAGATCAACATGACCACCGCCGACGCGAACGAGGGCGTGGCGAGCTTCGTGGAGCGCCGCACCCCTAAGTACCTCGGTCGCTGAGAACAGGCCCAGGACCGCGACCACGACCGCGACCACGACCGCGACCCACGACCGAGACTCACCGCCGGGGGCCGCGACCGGGTACTACATCTGCGGGTCGGGCTTCAGCAAGGCGAACATCGCCCCCGCCGGGTCGGTGAGGAACGCGATCCGGCCGACGCTCGGCACGTCGGCGGGCGGCATCAGCACGGTGCCGCCGTTCTCGGTGGCCCTGGCGACGGTGCCGTCGACGTCCGGCGCGTTGAAGTACGGCACCCAGCCCGTCGGCCCTCCGCCCTGCGAGGGGGCGACGCCGCCGAACGAGCCGTCCTGCTGGTCCCCGTCGGCGATGCTGAGCACGCGGTACGTCATCTCGGGCGTCGCCTGCATCTCCGCGTGCCGCCAGCCGAACACGCCGTTGTAGAAGGCGATGTCCCGGGCCGGGTCCGGTACGTGCAGTTCCACCCAGATGAGGCTGTGGGGGGCGGAGCCCAGCTCGAAGCCCGCGGTCCGGCCGGGCTGCCACAGGGCGAACTCCGCGCCCTGCGGGTCGGTGGCCTGCGCCAGCCACCCCTGCCCCATGACGTCGGTGGGCTCCATGCGGATCGTGCCGCCGCCGTCCTTGATGGCCTGGACGGTGGCCTGGATGTCGCGGGTGTCGAAGTGCACCATCCAGGCCGGCTTCGCCCCTTCCTCGGTGAGCGCGCCGATCGCGGCGACGGTCTTGCCCTCCAGCCGGAAGAACCCGTAGCCGCCGGTGTCGGGGCCGGCGGAGACGAACTCCCAGCCGAAGAGGGCGCCGTAGAAGGCCGCGTCCCTGGCGATGTCGGGGCTGCCGAGGTCGAGCCAGTTGGGCGAGCCGGTACGGAAATCGGTGCCGAGCATGAGGATCCTCCTGGGTGGACGGGGCCGGCGGGACGGGTGCCACGATGCCGAGCCCGCGCGGGGCAGCCGGGCGTTCGAGTCCACGCGAGGCGCCGGTTTCACCCGTACGGGGGCATTTCGCCCCACCGACCGTCCCGCAGGCCCGACCGTCCCGCCGAGCCACCCCACCGAGCCGCGCCGCCGACCCGCCGAGCCACCCCGCCGACCCGACCCGCCACACGCCGCACGCCGCCCGCGCCCGCCGCCCCGCCATCGCCATCGCCTCGTCCGCCGGGCGGATCCACCCCATCCCGCCCGACCCTTCCTATCTGACGCTCCGTCAGCTTCAATCGTTCCTGTGATGGGACACGCAGGGATGGCGGCCACCGTCGTCCGATACCTCAGGTCAGTGGGCTCCCCCACCTCCGCCGCGGCGGAGCCGGAACCCGTCAACACGCTGCCGCGCCCCGACCTGCGAGCCGTCGGCGAGAACGAGCGCGCGCCCGTCAGCCCCGCCGAGTTCCGGTCCGTGCTGTCGAACTTCGCCAGCGGGGTCACGGTCATCACCGCCCCGCCCGGCGCGGACGAGGACGGGCCGGCCGGTTTCGCCTGCCAGTCCTTCGCGTCGCTCTCCCTCGACCCGCCCCTGGTCACGTTCATGGTGGCCCGTACGTCGACCACCTGGCCGCGCATCGCCCGCGCCGGGGTGTTCTGCGTCAACATCCTGGGCGCCGAACAGGGCGTCCTGTGCCGGTCGTTCGCCGTGAGCGGCGCCGACAAGTTCGCCGGCGTGCCGCACCGCCCGAGCCCGGTCACCGGCTCTCCGCGGCTCGACGGCGTGCCCGCCTGGATCGACTGCCGGATCCACGCCGTCCACACCGGCGGGGACCACCTCATCGTCGTCGGCCGCGTCGAGGCCATGGGCGCGGACGGCGAGGGCGACCCGCTGCTCTTCCACAAGGGCCGCTTCGGCCGCTTCACGGGCTGACGCCCCACCCCGAAGGGCCCGGCCGGCGGATTCCCCGCCGGCCGGGCCCTTCGCCGTCCGCCTTCCGTCTCTCGAGGTGACGCGCAGGCGGCTCAGAAGGTGAGGACCCCGCGGGCCACCCGGCCGTGGTGGGCGTCGTCGGCGGCCTTGGCGAAGTCCTCGATCGGGTAGACCTCGGTGACGAGTTCGTCCAGCAGCAGCTTTCCCTGCCGGTACAGCTCCGCGTAGAGGGCGATGTCGCGCTGGGGACGCGAGGATCCGTACCGGCAGCCCATGATCGTCTTGTCCAGGTACAGGGACGACACGAGGAACGACGCCTCTTCCTTGAAGCCCGGCACGCCCAGCAGGATCGCCTGCCCGTGCCGGTCCAGGAGATCGACGGCCTGGCGGATCAGTTTCACGTTGCCCACGCACTCGAAGGCGTGGTCCGCCCCCGTGGGCAGGATCTCCCGCACCGCCGCCGAGGAGTCCGCGACCGCCGAGGCGTCGATGAAGTGGGTGGCGCCGAACTGCCGGGCCACCGCCTCCTTCGCCGGGTTGGCGTCCACCGCGACGATGGTGGTCGCGCCCGCGATCCGCGCGCCCTGGAGCACGTTGAGCCCGATGCCGCCGGTGCCGATGACGACGACCGACTCGCCCCGGTCGACCCTCGCCCGGTTCAACACCGCCCCGACGCCCGTCAGGACCCCGCACCCGATGAGCGCCGCCGAGGTCAGCGGAATGTCCGCGGGGATCTTCACCGCCTGCACGGCCTTGACGATCGTGCGTTCCGCGAAGGCCGAGTTGGAGGCGAACTGGAACAGCGGTTTCCCGCCCCGCGAGAACGGCTGCGCCGGCATCCCGATCGCCTTGCGGCACATCGTGGGCCGGCCCCGGTCGCAGTCCGCGCACGCCCCGCAGTTCGCGAGGGTGGACAGGGAGACGTGATCGCCGGGCACCACGTGCGTGACCCCGGCGCCGACCGCCTCCACGACGCCCGCCCCCTCGTGCCCCAGCACCACCGGCGGCGGGAAGGGGATCGTCCCGTCGATCACCGACAGGTCGCTGTGGCACAGCCCGGCCGCCGCTGTCGCGACGAGCACCTCTCCCGGCCCCGGATCGCGGATCTCCAGATCCTCGACCACCTGGGCCTGCTTGCCGTCGAACACGACGCCTCTCACCTGGGCTCCTTCGGCAGGCCGAGCACGCGCTCGGCGATGATGTTCCGCTGGATCTCGTCCGAGCCGCCGTAGATCGTGTCGGCGCGGGTGAACAGGAACAGGCGCTGTTCCTCGTCGAGTCCGAGTTCGTACGGCAGGTCGGGCGCCCAGTCCGCGGGTCCGGCGGAGGCCGCCGCGCCCCGGACCGCGACCGCGAGTTCCCCGAGCCGCTTGTGCCAGCCGCCCCACAGCAGCTTGGCCACGCTCGGCGCGCCCGCGTCACCGGCCGCGCCCAGGGTCCGCAGCGCGTTCCACCGCATCGTGCGCAGCTCGGCCCACTGCCGTACGAGACGGTCCCGCAGCACGGGGTCCCCCGCGCCCGCCGACCCGCGCCCGGCCGCACCCGAGGTCGCGCCCGAGGTCGCGCCGGAGGCCGTGTACGCCGCCAGCACCCGTTCCAGCTCGGCCGCGAAGCCGATCTGCTGGACCAGGGTGGAGACCCCGCGTTCCAGGGCGAGCAGTCCCATGGCCACCGACCAGCCGTTGCCCTCGCCGCCGACGACCTCGGCGGCCAACGCACCGTCGAAGAAGACCTCGTTGAACTCCGCCGTCCCCGACATCTGCCGGATCGGCCGGACCTCGACACGACCCGGCTGGTCCATGCGCACGAGGAGGAACGACAGCCCCGCGTGCCGCCGCGACCCGGCCTCCGTCCTGGCCAGGACGAAGCACCAGTCCGCGTCCCGTGCCAGGGAGGTCCAGATCTTCTGCCCGGTCACCCGGTACGGTCCGCCCGGGACGCCCGGATCCCGGACCGCCTTCGTACGGACGCCCGCGAGATCGGACCCGGCGCCCGGTTCGCTGTACCCCTGGCACCACAGCTCCTCGCCCCGCGCGATCCCGGGCAGGAAGCGTTCGCGCTGCTCCCGGCTCCCGTGGGCGATCAGGGTGGGGGCCAGGAGGTTCTCCCCGATGTGGCCGACCCGGCCGGGCGCGCGCAGCGCCGCGTACTCCTCCGCCCACACCACCTGCCCGGTCAGGGAGAGCCGCCGCTGCCCGTAGGCCCCGTCCGGGACCTCCCAGCCCTGCCCGATCCAGCCGCCGGCGCCCAACTCCCGTTCCCAGGCGCGCCGCGCCGCGACCTCCTCGTGCTCGCTGCCGGGTCGGCCGAGGCCGACGGTCCGCTCGTACGGTCCGACGAGGTGCCCCGCCAGCCACGACCGGGCGCGGGCGCGCAGCGCCTCGTCCTCGGCCCCGAAGCTGAAGTCCACCGGCCCCCCTCTACGCGTTGGGGCGGTCCTTGGCGGCCGCCGCCTTCGCCATGGCTTCGAGCTGCGCGAGCATCGGCATCGGGTCGGTGCCGACCGTCCCGGGGAGGAAGTCGGCGATCTTCTCCGGGGTCCAGGAGCCCTCCGCGTACCCGGCGCGCAGCTCGCGCGGCTGGGCCCACACGGCGATCTTCGGGCCGGCGATCGTGTAGACCTGCCCGGTGATCCGCTCGCCGCCGACGGCGACGGCCCGGTCGGAGAGCAGGTAGGTGACCAGCGCGGCGACGTCCTCGGGCTCGCCGATCTCCTTGAGTTCCATGGGCACGTTGGCCGACATCCGGGTACGGGCGACGGGCGCGACGGCGTTGGCCGTGACCCCGTACTTGGCGAGCCCGAGTGCGGCGGAGCGGACCAGGGAGATGATCCCGCCCTTGGCGGCGCTGTAGTTGGCCTGGGCGACGGAGCCCTGGTGGTTGCCGCTGGTGAAGCCGATCAGGGTGCCGCCGCCCTGCTTGCGCATGACGGCGGAGGCGGCGCGGAAGACGGTGAAGGTGCCCTTGAGGTGGGTGGCGACGACCGGGTCCCACTCCTCCTCGGACATGTTGAAGAGCATCCGCTCGCGCAGGATGCCCGCCACGCAGACGACCCCGTCGATCCGCCCGTACCGGGCGAGCGCGGTGTCGACGACGCGCTGTCCGCCCGCCATCGTGGAGACGTCGTCGGCGACGGCCACGGCCTCGCCGCCCGCCGCGACGATCTCCTTGACCACCGCCTCGGCTATCTCGCTCGTGGGTTCGCCGCCCTCGATGCCGACGCCGTAGTCGTTGACGACGACCCGGGCGCCCTCGGCGGCCGCGGCGAGTGCCACGGCCCGCCCGATGCCCCGGCCCGCGCCGGTGACGGCGACGACCTTGCCTGCCAAGAAGTTCCCCACGCCCGACCCCTTCCCGCGATTTCTGACGGACCGTTAGATTCTATGGGCAGGCGGACGCGCCCGCACAAGCCCCTGTTGGGTTCCACATGGCAAGGAGCTGATGAGTCAGATGGGCATGCCCGCCGAGTTCCGCGACATCGCCAAGCGCGTCAACAACTGGGGCCGCTGGGGCGCGGACGACGAGATCGGCACCCTCAACCTGATCACCGACGAGATCGTCCGGGCGGCCGCCGCCGAGATCCGCACCGGCCGCCGGATCCCGCTCGCGCTCCCGCTCAAGGAGGACGGGGTACAGGTCGGCATGATCCCCGGCCGGATCAACCCGCTGCACACGATGGTGCAGGTCAACCAGGAGATCTTCGGCCCGGGCACGGTCGCGTGCAGCGACGACGCCGTGACGATGGGGCTCCAGTGCGCCACTCACTGGGACGCCCTCACCCACGTCTCCCACTCCGGGAGGATCTACAACGGCCGCCCCGCCGGCACCGTCACGGCGCACGGCCGGGCGGAGTTCAGCGGCATCGACAAGGCGGGACCCATCGTCTCGCGCGGGGTCCTGCTGGACGTGGCCCGCGCCAAGGGCCTGGACCGACTCCCGGGCGACCACGCCGTGACGCCCGAGGACCTCGCGGAGGCGGAGGAGTTCGGCGGGGTGACCGTCCGCGCCGGGGACATCGTCCTGGTCCGCACGGGCCAGATGCAGGCCTACCTGGCCGGCGACAAGCACGGCTACGGCTTCCCGTCACCCGGCCTGTCCGTCCGTACGCCCGAGTGGTTCCACGCCCGGGACGTGGCGGCCGTCGCCAATGACACCCTGACCTTCGAGATCTTCCCGCCGGAGATCGACAACCTCTGGTTGCCGGTGCACGCGCTGGACCTGGTGGAGATGGGCATGCACCAGGGCCAGAACTGGAATCTCGAAAAGTTGTCCACAGCCTGTGCAGAAGAATCCCGCCACGCGTTCCTCCTCTCCGCGATGCCCGAACCCTTCGTCGGCGCGGTGGGCACCCCGGTGGCCCCGGTCGCCATCCTCTGACCGGCCGGCAGCCCCCACGGCCACCCGGGGCGACGGCCGGGGCGGGCGGCGCCGGGCATCCGCCCCGGGGCCCGGTCGTGGGCCCCGAAGCGGGTTCGACCTGCGGGTGGCGGCGACGCGCATGCACGCCCCGAGCGCGGCACGGCAGCCGCCACCCCACGACCCGCACTCGTCAAGGCAGGACCTTGGCGTCCCCTCGCGACGAATCGCTCCACACCAGAGTGATCAAGATGTGACGAACCGTCAACACCTCGTTAGAGGTACACGCGGGGTTCCCGGTTCTGGTCAAAATGTTCGGAAGGTTTCCGGAGGCCGTCCGCGGCGCAGTCCGCGGCCGCCTTCTCCGCGCGGTCGACCTCGCACCAGATCCGCTTGCCGGCGCCCTCGGGCTGCCAGCCCCAGCGGTCCGCCAGGCCGTCCACCAGCTCCAGGCCGCGCCCGCCCGTGTCGTCCCCGGCCGCCTGCCGGCGGGCCGGCGCCCGGTCGCTCGCGTCGGCCACCTCGACCCGCACGCCCGGGCCCCCGAACAGCATCCGCAGCACCGCCGGACAGCCCGTGTGGACGACGGCGTTGGTGACCAGCTCGGAGATCAGCAGGATCAGGGTCTCGGCGAGCGGTTCGTCGTCCCCTATGCCGGAGCCCGCCAGCCTGGAGCGCGCCCACCGGCGTGCCCGGCCGACCTCGGCGGGGTCCGCGCCTACTTCGAGCTGAACCTGAAGCACCTGCACCGCTCACACCATCCGAACCGGCGGACACTTCGCCTCACGACGGAACGGGATCACGATCCGTGACCCCCTTGCGGAGCAGCATGGTTGACGTACAGTCACCACAACAAGCGCTTCGGGCATATTCCCGCGCGAAGGAGTAGGCGTGGTGCATACTGTGCGGCGCTCACGCCGCTCAACCGCTCGCATTCGTCGGAGCGTACCGGAGCGAGCACCCGACTCCGGTCCGTAATGTGCCGGGCGAAGGACACAAACCGATATCAACTCTCTGTAATCAGACATGCGTCCCGCCGTGTCCCTCCCGTGCCTCTGCGTCATACCGAGCCGGCACCCGGGCGCGGGCCCTTCCGAACGCCTTCCGAACGCCTTCCGAACGCCTCCCTCCGGATGCCATCCCCCGGGTACCCCGCCCAGCCCCCGCTACACCGCGCCCTCCGCCAGGCCCGTCCCCGGCAGGTCCGCCGCCAGCAGTTCCTCCGCCTCTCCCGCCGTGCGCCACTGCTCCGCCCGCACCCAGGCCCGCTTCAAGTGCAGGTGGACGTCGGCCTCCCAGGTGAACCCCATGCCGCCGTGTACCTGGAGGCAGTCCCGGGCGTTGCGCACGGCCGCCTCGTCCGCCAGGAGCTTCGCCGCCGCCGTCTCCACGGGGTCACCGGTCACCGCCGCCGCGTAGACCGCCGTACGGGCCAGCTCGGCCCGTACCAGCATGTCCGCGCACAGGTGCTTCACCGCCTGGAAGGAGCCGATCGGGCGGCCGAACTGCTCGCGCTCCCCCGCGTACCGGACCGCCAGCTCCAGCGTCCGCAGGGCGCTCCCCACCTGGAGCGCGGCCGTCAGCAGCGCGCCCTCGTCGCGGTGGGCGCCGGGCACGGGGGCCGACGCGACCCGGTGCAGCGGGGTCAGCGGGTCCGCGGAGCGCACCGGCTCGGCCGGGGTCGAGGCGAACCCCGGCAGCCCGAGCACGGCGTCCGCCTCCCCCCAGTGCGCCACCAGAGTCCCGTCCAGGTCCGAGGCCGTCACCACGGCGGTCCCGGCCGCGGCCCCCGGGACCGCCCCGGCCGCCAGGTGCGTGGCCACCAGCGGCCCCGGCACCAGCGCCCGGCCGGCCTCCTCGAAGACGAGGACCGCCTCCGGGAGGCCGAGCCCGACCCCGCCCTCGACCTCGGGGAGGCGCAGCGCGAAGAAACCGGCCTCGCCGAGCTCCCGCCACAGGTCCCGGTCCACGCAGACCCCCGACTCGACGGACGCCCGCAGGGCCTCGCGCCCGTACCGTCCGGCCAGCAGGTTCCGTACGCCCGCCCTCAGGTCCCGCTGTTCCTCGGTCGGCTGGAAGTCCACCGGCTCACCGGCCCTTCGGGAGGCCGAGGATCCGCTCGGCGACGATGTTCCGCTGGATCTGCGAGGTGCCCGCGGCGATGGTGTACGACAGGGACGAGAGCCGGTCCAGGACCCACTGCTCGTCCAGCACGAGGGAGCCCGCGCCGAGCACCAGGGCGGCCACGTCGTACAGCTCCTGTCGGGCGTGCGAGTAGGCCAGTTTGAAGACGCTGCCCCCGATGCCCGGGACGCCGCCGGAGCGCTCCGCTTCGCCGACGTTCCACTGCGTGAGCCGCCACAGGGCGCCGAACTCGCCGTGAAGACGTCCCAGGGCGCGCCGTACGACGGGGTCGTCCCAGCGCCCGTTCGCCTTCGCGGTGCGGGCCAGTTCCCCGAGGGTCCGCCGGCAGGCGACCACCTCGCCGACGAACGCCGTCCCCCGCTCGAAGGACAGGGTCACCATCGTGACCCGCCAGCCGTCGTCCTCGGCCCCGACCCGGTTGCCGACCGGGATCCGCACCTCGTCCAGGAACATCTCCGCGAACTCGGTCGATCCCGCGAGGGTGCGCAGCGGCCTGACCGTCACGCCCGGCGCGTCCATCGGCATGGCCAGCCAGGTGATCCCCCGGTGCTTGGGGGTGTCCGCGTCCACGGGTGCGGTCCTGACCAGCAGCTCGCACCAGTCCGCCACCTCGGCGTGCGAGGTCCAGATCTTCGACCCCGTCACGACGTACTCGTCGCCGTCGCGCACGGCGCGGGTCCGCAACGCCGCCAGGTCCGAGCCCGCGCCCGGCTCGCTGAACCCCTGGCACCACACCTCGTCGCCGCGCAGGACCGGCGGCAGCCAGCGCGCCCGCTGCGCGGCGGTGCCCTCGGCGGCGATGGTCGGGCCGGCGTGCAGCAGCCCGACGAAGTTGGCGCCGACGTAGGGGGCGCCGGCGCGCTCCGTCTCCTCCAGGAAGATCAGGTGCCGGGTCGGGCCGGCGCCCTGCCCGCCGGCGTCCACGGGCCAGTGCAGTCCGGCGTACCCGGCGTCGTACAGCCGGCGCTGCCAGCCCGCGTCGTACGCGCGCCGGCCGGGCCAGTCGTCGGGCGACGGCTTCGCGGGCAGTTCGGGGAGCACCTTGGCGAGCCACTCGCGCAGCCGGGCGCGGAACTCCCGTTCCTCCTCGGTGGGGGTCAGGTCCACTGGCGTTCCGCCCGCAGGCCCTTGTCGAGGTCGAGCCCCAGCATGCGGATGGCGTTGCCGCGCATCAGCTTGTAGACCGTCTCCTCGTCGAGGCCCTCGACGTGGTCCAGGGCGACCTCCTTGGTGTGCGGGAAGGTCGAGTCGACGTGCGGGTAGTCGGTCTCGAAGGTCGCGTTGTCGCGTCCGACGACGTCGAGCGAGGCGATGCCGTGCTTGTCGCGGAAGAAGCAGCAGAACATCTGCCGGTAGTAGTAGGTGGACGGCGGCTCGGGGATCAGGTCGCGGACCCCGCCCCAGGCCCGGTGCTCGCGCCACACGTCGTCGGCGCGCTCCAGCGCGTACGGGATCCAGCCCATCTGGCCCTCGCTGTAGGCGAGCTTCAGCGTCGGGAACTTCACCAGGACCCCGGAGAAGAGGAAGTCCATCATCGAGGCCATCGCGTTGTTGAAGCTGAGGGAGGCCTGCACGGCGGGCGGCGCGTCGGGGGACGCGGCGGGCATCTGCGAGGAGGACCCGATGTGCATGTTGACGACGGTGCCGGTCTCCTGGCAGACGGCGAAGAAGGGGTCCCAGTAGCCGGAGTGGATGGAGGGGAGCCCGAGGTAGGTGGGGATCTCGGAGAAGGTCACCGCCCGGACCCCGCGCGCGGCGTTGCGCCGGATCTCGGCGACGGCGAGGTCGATGTCCCAGAGCGGGATGATGCACAGCGGGATCAGTCGGCCGGCGCTGTCGCCGCACCACTCCTCGACCATCCAGTCGTTGTAGGCGCGCACGCAGGCCAGCGCGACCTCCTTGTCGTGCGCCTCCGCGAAGGTCTGGCCGCAAAAGCGCGGGAAGGTCGGGAAGCACAACGAGGCCTCGACGTGGTTGAGGTCCATGTCGGCGAGCCGCGCCTTGGGGTCCCAGCAGCCCCGGCGCATCTCCTCGCGGGTGATGCCCTCCAGGGTCATGTCGTCGCGGTCGAAGCCGACGGCGGCGATGTTGCGCTTGTACGGGAACTTCAGGTCCTCGTAGATCCACCAGTCGGTCGGCGGGCCGTCGGGATCCATGGTGATCACGTACTTGCCGCCCGTGTAGGCGAGTTCGCCGATGCCGGCGGTCAGCGGCTTGGGGCCGCGGTCACGGTACTTGGCGGGCAGCCACACGTCGAAGAGGTGCGCGGGCTCGATCACGTGGTCGTCGACGCTGATGATCCGAGGCAGTTCCATGGTGTCCCCTCGCCATATCTGATGGATCGTCAGAAACAAGCTAGCCCCGCCACCCCTGGACCGACAAGCGCCCGAGCCCTACGCTCTGCGCTGGATCTGACTAACCGTCAGTTAAGGGGGGTCCGCAATGACGGGCACAGGAACGGGCACCGGCAGGGAAGCGGAAACGAACGGCGGCGCGGGCACGGGCGCGGGCACGGGCACGGGCACCGGCACGGACCCGGGCGCGGGCACCGGCACGGGCACGGGCACCGGCACGGACCCGGGCGCGGGCGCGGGCACCGGCACGGGCACGGGCACGGGCACGGACGCCGGCAGGACCATCGCGACCGGCGCGACCCCGGCCACCACCTCCACCGCCACCGCCACCGCCACCCCGGCCACCACCGCCACGGACACCGCGACGACCCTCGCCATCGAACTCGCCCGCTCCCGGACCCTGTGGGAGCTCATCGACCGCCGGGCGGCCCTCACCCCCGACGCCCCGGTCCTCATCGAGGCCGCCGAGGACCCCGCCGACGACCGTTCCCTCACCTTCGGCGCCCTCCGCGACCGCTCCGAAGAGGTGGCCGCCGGTCTGTACGCGAAGGGCGTGCGGGCGGGCACGGTCGTCGCCTGGCAGTTGCCCACCCGCATCGAGACGGTCCTGCTCTCGGTCGCGCTCGCCCGCCTCGGCGCCGTCCAGTCGCCGGTCATCCCCTTCTACCGCGACCGGGAGGTCGGCTTCGCGCTCAGGGAGTCGAAGGCGGAGTTCTTCGCGGTCCCCGGCGTCTGGCGGGGCTTCGACCACACCGCGATGGCCGAACGGCTCGGCGCCCGCGGGATCTTCGAGGCCTACGGCTCCCTCCCCGCGGGCGACCCCTCGACTCTCCCGCCGCCACCCGCGTCCGGGACCGACGTGCGCTGGATCTACTGGACCTCCGGCACCACCTCGGACCCCAAGGGCGTCCTGCACACCGACCGCTCGCTGATGGCGGGAGGCTCCTGCCTGGCCCACGCCCTGCGCCTGACCCCGACCGACGTGGGCTCGATGGCGTTCCCGTTCGCCCACATCGCCGGCCCGGACTACACCGTCATGCTGCTGCTGTACGGGTTCCCGGCCGTCCTGTTCGAGAAGTTCGCGATGCCCGACGCACTGGACGGGTACCGGCGCCACGGGGTCACCGTCGCGGGCGGATCGACCGCCTTCTACTCCATGTTCCTCACCGAGCAGCGCAGGCAACCCGACCGCAGGCTCATCCCCACCCTCCGCCTCCTGGCGGGCGGCGGCGCCCCCAAACCCCCGGAGATCTACCACGCGGTGGTCCGCGAACTCGGCTGCCAACTCACCCACGGCTACGGCATGACCGAGGTCCCCATGATCACCATGGGGTCGCCCGACGACACCCCCGACAACCTCGCGACCACCGAGGGCCGCCCCCCGTCGACGATGTCGATCCGCATCACCTCACCCGACGGGACGCCGCTCCCCGCGAACGAGGACGGCGAGGTCCGGTTGCGCGGCGAGGCCGTCTGCCGGGGCTACCTGGACCGCGAGCAGTCGGCCGACGCCTTCGACGCCGACGGCTACCTCGTCACCGGCGACCTGGGCCACCTCACCCCGGACGGCCACCTCGTGCTCACCGGGCGCAGCAAGGACGTCATCATCCGCAAGGGCGAGAACATCTCCGCGAAGGAGATCGAGGACCTCCTGCACCGGCTCCCCGCCGTCGCGGACGTCGCCGTCATCGGCCTCCCGGACCCCGAGCGCGGCGAACGCGTCTGCGCGGTGGTCGAACAACCCCCCGGCTCGACCCCCCTGACGCTGGCGGACGTGACGGGTCATCTCCGCGCCCAGGGGCTCTCCCCCCACAAACTCCCGGAACAGTTGGAGGTGGTGGACGCGCTCCCCCGCAACGACGCCCTGCGCAAGGTCCTCAAGTACCGGCTCCGCGAACGCTACTCCTGAGCGGACACCAAGCACAGCGACCCGCGGTCGGGACGAGGGCGCGCGAGAGCAGGACGCGCCTCGCCCCGGACACACCCGGCCCGAACGCGCCTCGCCCGGGCACACCGCGGCCCGGACCCGCCGCACCCCGGGCCGCCCACAGGGGCGGGCCCGACGGCCAGGGGCGCGACGACGCGGGCCCGAAACCCGTTGCCCGGTCAGGCGTCCGGGGCCTCCACCCCGCAGTAGCCCGCGAAGGCGGCCAGGATCTCGTCCTCGGAGATGCGGCCGTCGCCGTCCGCGTCCAGCGCCTCGGCGACCGTCCCGGCCACCTCGACGGGGGTGCCGAGCACGCTCAGCACGCGGGCCGCGGCGGCCGGGGTGGCGGCGCCGCCGCCGTCCTCGTCGGCCACCGCGATCACCGCCCGCAGGAACGGTCGGGCGATCTCCGCGAACCGGTGTGGGTTGTCCCGCAGCCGCTTCGCCGCGCCCGTCACGAACTCCTCGCGGGAGACCCGCTGGTCCCCGTCGACGTCCGCGATGCCGGCCATGCCCTGCCAGAACGCCTCGGCTCCGCCGAAGACCGCCTGACCCTTGTCCGAGCGTGCCGTCGTACCGAATTCGGCCAGCACGGCCTTCGCGGCCGCGCTGAAGTCCTCGCGGTCGATATAGCCGGACCCGTCCTGGTCGAAGGTGGCGAATCGGGCGGCGATCTTGCGCTCGTATTCTGCGCTGTCCATATTCGGCGTTCCGCCTTCACATGTGCGATGGGGTGCAGTTGAGGTGCAGTTCAAGACAAGGCAGGAGCGTAAGGCCTCCGTGGCCTGCGCGTTAAGCGAAGCGGTCAAGGAGGTGGCCGCATCGAACCCGCGCACGGGGAGCGCGGCGGGGCGCGCATGTGTGTGCCATTCGACGTGCCCTTACGGGTGTCACGTACCGGAGTCACTTCTCGCCGGCGACCACGAGCGACGGGCCTATCACGCAGGGCACGCTCACGGGACCGGCTTCCCCCAAAAGAGGCGCACACCCCCATGTGCCCACTACATTCGTTGAGTCGACACACGGCTGGGGGCATCATGCCGAAGGACGTACCACCGCGCTGGGACCGCCGCATGCAGCAACGACTCGCCCGCGGCGAGGCCGCGGCGCTCGGCGAGCTGTACGACCGGTTCGCCTCGCTGGTCCACGGTTTGGCCCACCGCGTCCTGGGCGACGAGACGGGCGCGGACCGGATCACCCGCGAGGTGTTCGGCTACATCTGGGAGAACCCGGACGCCTACGACCCCAAGCAGGGCTCCATGCGTTCCTGGGTCGCCCGCGTCACTCAGAGCCAGGCCGTGGACCGGCTGCGCCAGGCCGAACTGGGCCGCGGATCCCGAGAGGAACTGGAGCAGAAGGTGCGCACCGCCAACGCCGCCGCCCGCGCGGACTACATCGTCACCTCCATGCCCGCTTCCCTGCGGGCCGCCCTGGAACTCGCCTACTTCAAGCGCCGCGACTACCGGCAGGCCGCCGCCGACCTGCAGATCAGCGAGGACGAGGCGCGCCGCCGGCTGCGGCTCGGGCTGCAACTGCTGTCGACCGCCAACGTCCTCCCCCGGGAAGGCGCCTCACCGCCCGGATACGGCCCGCCCGGATATGGAACGCGCCGATGACCGGTCCCGCCGAGGAGTTCCCCGAAGACTTTCCCGACGGCTACCAGCGGCCCGTGAGCGGTTCCGCGTGGATACCCGGTCCCCGCGGGCCCGCCGACGACCTCGATCCGCGGCACGCGCCGGACCCGTTGCCGCGGGAGTCGCCCGAACCCGCGCCGGGCCGGACGCCGCCGCCGGCGCGCGAGCCGTCCCGACTCCCGCTGCCCGAGCAGTCGCCACCGTCGGAGCCGTCCTCTGAGCCGTCCTCGGAACCGTCGCCCGAGCCCTCCTCGGAACCACCGCCCGAGCCGTCGTCCGATCCTTCGGCGGAGGACCTCGCGGTGCCCGGGCCGCCGCCCACGCACGCCCTGCTGAAGTCCCTGCTCGGCGCCTGGGCGCTGGCCGCCTGCTCGGCCGAGGAGACCCTGGCCGTGGAGGACCACCTCACCGAGTGCGCGCCCTGCGCCGAGGAGGCCCTGAGACTGCGGGACGCCGTGGGCCTGTTGCAGCCCGAGGAGACCCTGGACCTCAAGCCGCTGCTGCGGTCGCGGGTGTTGGAGGACTGCCTGGGCAGGCGCCCGGCCCGCATTCCGGTACCGGGGTGGGCGACGCCGTACGACACCGAGACGGCGCGGCTCGACGCGCTGCTGCGCGACTTCGGCGATGCGGAGTGGCACACCCCGGTGCGGCTCAAGTGGTTCGAGGAGGAGCGGCGGCAGTCGCGCCGGACCACGGTCGCGGGGGTGATCGGGCATCTCCTGACGGTGGACGGGCTCGTCGCGGCGGCCCTCGGGCTGGACGACCCGTTGGGTCCGCAGGCGCCGCCGGGCGACCCGACGGACCGTACGGAGCACTTCTGGAACTCCCAGCACCACCCGACGACCCGCCAGGTCCGCGAGCCGTGGCGGGAACAGGGGCACACCCTGATCCGTACGGTGTCCTTCGCGGGCCGCGGCGTCGCCGAGTTGGCCGTGGACTACGGGCAGTTCGCACTGCCCCTCGCGGACGCCTTCCTGGAGCGGGCCTTCGAGTGCTGGGTGCACGCCTGGGACATCGCGGAAGCCGTGGACTATCCGTACGAGGCGCCGTCCGCACCGCACCTGCACCAGATGATCGACCTCGCGGCGCGCCTGCTGCCCGGCGCGCTGGCCGAGCGGCGCCGGGCCGGGCTGGCGGCTCCGGCGCGCGGACTGGTCGCGGCGGGGGCGCCCGGCCGGACCCTGCACCTGGAGATCGAGGGGGCGGGCGGCGGCGGATGGGACATCGCGCTGGACTCGCCGGCGGCGAAGCCGTCGGCGGAGCACACCGTCGCGCACGTCGCCCTGGAGGGCACCGAGTTCTGCCAACTGGCCGCGGGCCACATCTCCCCGGAGGAGGCGGCCGCCGGGCAGCACGGCGACCGCGAGGCCATCCGCGACGTCCTCTTCGCGGCGGCCTCCCTCAGCCGCCTCTAGGCTCCGCCGGCATTTGAGGCGCGGGTGCCGGGCACACCCAGCCCCGCCCGCACGAGGCCCCGGGCCCGGCCCCGCCGGCGTTTGAGGCGCAGGGGCCCGGCACATCCAGCCCCGCCGGCACGAAGCGCGGGCCCGGCACATCCAGCCCCGCCGGCACGAGGCGCGGGCCCGGCACATCCAGCCCCGCCGGCACGAGGCGCGGGCCCGGCACATCCAGCCCCGCCGGCGTTTGAGGCGCGGGGTCTGGGGCGGAGCCCCAGGGAACCCCGGCTCCGCCGGGCAGGGGGGGGCGCCCCCCCCCCCCCCCCCCCCCCCCCCCCCGCGGGGGCGCGCCCCCCCCCCCCCCGGCCGGCGGGGCGGGGGGGGGCGGGGGGGCCAGGGGGGGGGCGGGGCCGCCCCCCCCCCCGGGCCCCCCGGCCCCGCGGGCCCCGGGGCCCCCCCCGCCCCCGCGCCTCAAACGCCGGCGAGGCTGAAATGGCCCGACGTCGGCAAGGCCGGGATGGCCGGGGCGGGCCAGGCTGAGATGGCGGACGCCGGCGAGGCTGAAACGGCCGGGGCGGGCGAGGCTGGGATGGCCCGGGCCGGCAAGGCTGAAACGGCCGGGGTCGGATCGGTGCGGGGAAGCCCCGGCAGGGGTCAGGCGAAGACGACCGTGCGGGTGCCGTTCAGCAGGACGCGGTGCTCGCTGTGCCACTTCACGGCCCGCGCCAGCGCCTGGCACTCCACGTCACGACCGATGGCCACCAGCTGGTCCGGGGTGACCTCGTGGCCGACCCGCTCGACCTCCTGCTCGATGATCGGCCCCTCGTCGAGGTCGGCCGTCACGTAGTGCGCGGTCGCGCCGATCAGCTTCACGCCGCGGGCGTGCGCCTGGTGGTACGGCTTGGCGCCCTTGAAGCTCGGCAGGAACGAGTGGTGGATGTTGATGATCCGCCCGCTCAGCTCCTTGCACAGGGTGTCCGAGAGCACCTGCATGTACCGCGCGAGGACGACCAGGTCGACCCGCTCGGCGCGGACCAGTTCCAGCAGTTCCGCCTCGGCGGCGGCCTTCGTGTCCTTCGTCACCGGGATGTGCACGAACGGCACGTTGTACGAGCCGACCAGCTCGGCGAAGTCGGTGTGGTTCGACACGACGGCCGCGATCTCGACCGGCAGCGCCCCGATGCTGGACCGGAAGAGCAGGTCGTTGAGGCAGTGGCCGAACTTCGACACCATCAGGACGATCCGCATGCGCTCGTCGGAGCGGTGGATCTGCCAGTCCATCCGGAAGGAGTCCCCGATCGCGGTGAAGCTGGCCCGCAGCTTGTCCACCGTGACCGGCGAGTCCGCCGTGAAGTGCACCCGCATGAAAAAGAGACCGGTGTCACGGTCGCCGAACTGCCGGCTGTCCTCGATGTTGCATCCGGTCATGAACAGGTAGCTGGACACGGCGTGCACAATGCCCTGCTTGTC
This sequence comes from Streptomyces sp. NPDC002602, assembly GCF_042889445.1. NCBI lineage: Bacteria > Bacillati > Actinomycetota > Actinomycetes > Kitasatosporales > Streptomycetaceae > Streptomyces > Streptomyces sp. NPDC002602. The sequence goes on from NZ_JBIAQX010000015.1 coordinate 23,313, forward strand.
CGGGCAGGACAGGGTCAGGACGTACTGCTGGGGCTGCTGCTGCGGGTCTGCGCTCATGACCCCACAGCCTTTCACACCGCGCGAGTGAGGATCCTCAGCACGTCGAGCGACCTCGGCGCCGCGTCCGGGTCGTCCCCGTCCGCCGCGGCGAGCCGTACGTGGGCCTCGCGCGCGGCGCGTACCGCCTCGGGCCAGGCGTGGTGTTCCAGGTACGTCGACACGGGCGCGTCCGGTCCGACCTGGTGCAGGATCCGCAGCACGCGCAGCACGGCGAGGTCCACGACGGCCGCCTCCGCGGAGTCGCGGAAGATCGTGCCGACGTACTTCTCGGCGGACCAGCTGTCGAGCCAGGTGTCCTCGACGAGCCGGTACACGGCATCGGTGACGTCGCCGTAGCCTTCGACGCCCGTCGACCAGACCTCCTCCTGGAAGGCCGGGTCGGAGAGCATGTGCAACGCCGAGCGCACATTGGCGCGCCAGCGCCACCACGGCATGTCGTTGAGGGGCATGCCGCCCATGGTGGAGGAGCGGCCGCCGCGGCGGGAAGAGTTCTTCGAACCTTGGGCGAATGTCACGCTTTCGATCGTACGTTCCCCCGACCTGCGATCTTGAGGCGCCCGGGCGTGCGAGGATGCCCCGGCAATTCACCCGGGCGTCACCGAATGTTGTGTACACCTCACTCTCCAGTTCCCCGTGGGGCGGAATGGTGCGTGGACATGACCAATCGGCGACGCACGGCGACCCTCACCCGCACCTTCCTGGCCATGGCGATGGGCGCGTGTCTCGTCGCCGGCTGCGGGACGCTCCCCGGGGACGCGGGGCAGTCCGGGGGCACCCTCACGGTCATGACCTTCGCCCCGATGGGCACCAAAGCGACCAACATGCCGGGAATGCCCGGCATGGCCAAGGCGTACGAACGCTGGGTGAACGCCAAGGGCGGCATCAACGGCCACAAGCTGCGCGTCCTGACCTGCAACGAGAAGAACACCCCCACCGGCGCCGCCGACTGCGCCCGCGAGGCCATCGCCGAGAAGGCCGTCGCGGTCGTCGGCTCGTACAGCCAGCACGGCCGTGCCTACATGGCTCCCCTGGAGGCCGAGGGCATCCCCTTCATCGGCGGGTACGGGGTCTCCTCCGAGGAGTTCCAGAGCCTCCTGTCCTACCCCGTCAACGGCGGTCAGCCCGTCCTCCTCGCCGGCGCCGGCCACCAACTGGGCCGCGCCTGCTCCAAGGTGTCCCTGGTCCGTCCCGACACCCTCGCCGGCGACGCCCTGCCGGTACTGCTCAACGCCGGCCTCAAGGCCAACAACGTGCCCGAGGCCGCCGACATCCGGGCCGCCGAGGACTCCGCCGACTTCGCCCCGCAGGCCCGCGAGGCGCTCGCCAACGTCTCCACCGGCAAGAACCGCAGTTGCGTCGCGGCCGTGCTGGGCGAGCGCACCGAGACCTTCTTCGACGCCTTCCGCCGCTCGGACGGCCGGCACGCGAAGGCGCAGATCTCCTCCGTGCTCGGCAGCGTCAGCCAGTCCCTGGTGGACCGCACCGGCGGCAAGGAGAGCCCCTTCGAGGGCGCCTACCTCACCAGTTGGTACCCCGTGTCCACGGACCCGCTGTGGGAGCCCATGCGCAAGGTCATCTCCGAACAGGGCTTCGGTGACGACACCCTCGATCCCGACGACAGCGGAGCGCAGACCACCTGGATCGCGTACTCCGTGCTGAACGAGATGGTGCGGCGCCTGGACCGGGGTGAGAACATCACCGCGCGCGGGCTCACCCGCGCCCTCAACCAGGCCGAGAGCGTCAAGACCGGCGGGCTCACCCCCGACCTGAGCTGGCGCTACCAGGACCTGCGCGCCGTCGCCGGTTTCCCCCGGATCTCGAACGGCCGGGTCACCTTCCAGATCGTCCGGTCGGGCCGACTCGTCGCCCAGCCCGGCGAACAGACCCTGGACATGACCTCGACGCTGGAGCAGGCCCCCCGCGCGACCTGATCCCGGCGGGTCTGATCCCGGCGGGTCGTCGTCCGTTCGCGTACGCGCTCCCCGGCGGGTCGTCGTCCGTACCCGTACGCGCCCTCCGGCGTGCGCGTACGGGCGGCCCGGATCAGAGCTGGGACTTGTCCCGCTTGGTGAGCTCGTACTTGCCCGCGATCGAGTTCCACATGGTCGCGGCCGACTGCTTGGCCCTCGTCGCCTCACCGCTCGACGCGTTGCCCTTGCCGGCGTTGGCGGTGGACTTGGCCTTGCCGTCCTTGCAGTTGCCCTTGTCCCGGCCCACGTCGTCCGCCCAGGCCGCGTAGTTGTTGTCGGCCTCCGCCGACGCGTTCCAGGCCTTGGTGAGGGAGGCGGCGAGCTTCACGTGGTTCGGCAGTTCGTCCATCTTGAGGTCCTGGAGCTTGGTCACCAACTGCTCGCGCTGGAGGGCCGCGGCGCGCAGGTCGCCGGCGGCCTGGCCGAGGTTGGCACAGCCCTTGATGTCCTCGACGGCCTTGATCACGGCGGCCCTGCTGTCGTTGCTCTCGGCGAGCAGCTTGTCGAGCTGTACGGCCTGGGGGCGGGCCGGGTCGACCGGAGCCTCCCCGACCGCGGCGGCCGACCCTCCGGTGTCGGTCGGGGCCGCGGGCTCCGCGCCCGGGTCCGTGTTCTGCGCCTTGCCGTCCGACAACAGCGCGCCGACGCCGAGTCCGACCACCACGAGGCCCGCGATCACGGCGGCGATCACCGCCGGCGACACCTTGCGCCCGGTCGGCGGCGGGGGCGGCGGGGAGTACTGGGCCTGCGGCTGCTGCTGGTACTGCGGTGGCATCGGACGACCGGGACCCGCCGGGCCCTGCCCGCGCGGCGGACGGGGCCGGGGCGGCTGCTGTCGCAGCACCGGCTCCTGGATCGGCGGCATGTGCTGCGTGTGCCCGGCGCCCTCGTCGTCGCCGCGGAACAGCCCGTCGAAGCCCTCGGCGGCATTGGGCCCCGGCCCGGGCGGGACGGGCGGGATGAACTGGGTCGCGGCCTCGGCGTGCGCGGGCGTGCCCGGACCCGAGGGGACCGGCGGTATGTACTGCGTCGCGTCCTCGCCCGCACCGCCGCCCTGTCCCGGACCGGAACCCGGACCGGAGGGGACGGGCGGGATGTACTGGGTCGCGTCCTCACCGGCACCGGGACCCCGCCCCGGACCGGAACCCGGACCCGAGGGGACGGGCGGGATGAACTGGGTCGCGGCCTCGGCGTGCGCGGGCGTGCCCGGACCCGAGGGAACGGGCGGTATGTACTGCGTCGCGTCCTCGCCCGCACCGCCGCCCTGTCCCGGACCGGAACCCGGCCCCGAGGGGACCGGCGGAATGAACTGGGTCGCGGCCTCGTGCAGCGGCGGCGGGTAGCCGTAGCCGGGCTCGCCGGCCCGCTGCGCCGGGTCCTCCTGCGGCGGGTACCCGTAGGCGGGCCCGGGCTGCCGCTGCTCGTACTGCTGCGAGTACTGCTCCTGCTGCGAGTACTGCTCCTGCTGCCCGTATTGCTGTCCCTGCGGGTACCCCTGGTACTCCTGGGCCTGGGCCTGCTGGTAGCCCTGGTGGTCCTGGTACTGCTGCTGAGGCGGTGGGGGCTGCTGGGGCTGTCGCGGGGACTCCTGTCCCTGCTGGGGCTCCGGGTCCTGGAGCGCGTAGTCGTCCTGTTCCCGGTACTCCGGCTGCCCCGGATATGCCGGATCCGGACCCCACGGCGCCCCTGACCGGGGGGCGCCCCCTCGTCCGTTCTGCGTCACCGGGAGACTCCTTCTCCGACTTGTCCGAACCTACGGAACCGTCGGGTCACGCTACCCGGTCATCCGCCGTCACCGGCAGGCCCACCCGAACCTTCCACGTCACCCACCCCGCCCGGGGCAGGTCCGTCAGGCCGGTTGCACCGCCGGCCGGGCCCCGAATTCCCGCACCGAGGCCTCGTCGCGGTACGGCTCCAGCCTCGCCCGGAAGTCGTCCAGGTACTCCATTCCGCGCCGCGACCGCAGCGAGCCCAGGAGGTCGGCGGCCTTCGCCGCCGTCTGGCAGGCCTGTTCCACCTCCCGCTGCTGCACCTGCGCCGCCGCCAGCAGCAGCATGCCGATGGCCCGGCGGCGGGCCTTGGTCTCCGGAAGCCCGCGCAACGCCTCCTCCGCCCGCCTGACCGCCGCGTCGGCCTGTCCCAGGTCCCGATGGCAGTGCGCCAGTTCGTCCGCCAGGTAGGACTGGTCGAAGTGCCGGATCCAGGAAGGGTCGTCGCCCGTCTCCGGCTCCGCCCGTTCCAGTGCCGTCACCGCCCGCCCGGACAGCACCGCCGTGGCCCGGGTGTCGCCCATCAGCGCGTGCCCGCGCGCCTCGGCCGCGTAGAACATGGCCTCCACTCTCGGTGTGACCTGCCCCCGCGTGCCTTCCTGGGCGGCCCGCGCCAACTGCGAGATCTCCCGGGGATTGCCCAGCTCGGCCGCGAGGTGGCTCATCGAGGCGGCCAGCACGTACCCGCCGTACGCGCGGTCGCCCGCGGCCTGGGCGAGGCGCAGCGCCTGGATGTAGTAGCGCTGGGCCAGGCCGGGCTGGCCGGTGTCCACCGCCATGTAGCCCGCGAGTTCCGTCAGCCGTGCCACCTCCGCGAACAGCGCCCGCCCGACCGGTTCCCGGTAGGAGCCGCCGATCAGCCCGGACACCACGGAGTTGAGGTAGTGCACGACGACGGGCCGCACGTGCCCGCTGCCGAAGCGGTGGTCGAGCTCCTTGAGTGCCTCGGTGGTCGCCCGTACCGCGTCCACGTCGGACATCCCGACGCGCGAGCCGCCGCTGCGGGCCACCTGCGGGTCGGCGCCGGTGATCAGCCAGTCGCGGCTCGGTTCGACGAGCGCGGACGCCGCCACGCTCGATCCGGAGAGGAAGTCGCGCCGGCCGACGTCACTGCGCCACAGCTCGCAGACCTGCTCGATGGCACCGATCACGGTCGGGGAGAACTGCAGGCCGACGCCGGAGGCGAGGTTCTTGCCGTTGGCCATGCCGATCTCGTCGATCGTGACGGTCCGGCCGAGTTTGCGGCCGAGCGCCTCGGCGATGATGCCGGGCGCCCGGCCGCGCGGTTGTTGGCCGCGCAGCCATCGGGCCACGGAGGTCTTGTCGTAGCGCAGATCGAGGCCGTGCTCGGCCCCGCACATGTTCACGCGCCGGGCGAGCCCGGCGTTGGAGCACCCGGCTTCCTGGATGAGCGCCTGCAACCGTTCGTTCGGTTGACGGGCGACGAGAGGCCTGGCTGCCATGAAAAACCCCCTGAAGCCGCGGGAGAGCGTAGGAATGATCACTTCCCGCCTGATGTGCGGAGAATCTTCCCCTCTGCGTTGCGTGGCTACCCGCGGGCCGCTCCCCGACCTCCCACGCGCCCCCGCCCATGCACCGGTGCGCCCCGTATGCAGGATCGATGCTCCGTCCACGGGCCGGTTTACGCCCGTAACCCCCGGTGATCGCGAGAGTTGTGATGGGCGTGGAAGAGACCATCGGAGTCACGGAGACCGCATCCATCCCCAAGCAGCGCGGCGAGCAGTTGCTGGACCATGCCGTGCGGTACGCGGAAGAACGGCACTGGGATGTCTTCGCCGGCACCTGGTTGGAGGCGGCCGACGGCCGGGAGATCTGCTCCTGCGGAACCCCGGACTGCACGGCGCCCGGCGCCCACCCGACGGTGAAGGACTGGGCCGCACAGGCCACCGGGAGCGCGGTGCAGGTCCGGCGGATCTGGGCGAAGCAGCCCGAGGCCTCGATCCTGATGCCGACGGGGCGCACGTTCGACGCGCTGGACGTGCCGGACTCCGCCGGCTTCCTGGCCCTGGCCCGGCTGGAGCGCATGCAGCGCACCCTCGGGCCGGTCGCCCTCACCCCCGACCACCGGATGCTCTTCTTCGTCCTGCCGGGCGCCGGCGTGAAGGTGCCGGACCTCGTACGGAAGTCGGGCTGGTCGCCCGCCGCGATCGACCTGGCCGTCCGGGGCGAGGGCGAGTACGTGGCCGCGCCGCCCACCCGCTTCGGCGGCCGGGGCTCGGTGCAGTGGGCCCGCAAGCCCACGCCCGCCAACCGGTGGCTGCCGGACACCGAGGAACTGATCGACGCCCTCGCGTACGCGTGCGGCAGTCACGCCCGGGACCTGCGCACCGCCTGAGCACACCGCCGAATCCTCCGCGAAGTTCATGACATAAGTAACTGCTGCGGCCTCTCCCCCTCCTCCTATGGTGAGGAACGTAGGACCACGGGGAACGGAACGAGAGGCACGCGCATGCCCGACCAGGCTGACGCCACGACGAGCAGGACGGACGACGGGACGGGTGAGGTGCGATCCGCGCCGTCCGCCGCCGTACGCATCGAGGGACTGTGGAAGCGGTTCGGCGAACAGGTGGCCGTCTCCGGCATCGACCTGGAGATCCCGGCGGGCCGGTTCATCGGGCTCGTCGGACCCAACGGCGCGGGCAAGACCACCACCCTGTCGATGATCACGGGTCTGCTGCGACCCGACGCGGGGCGTGTCCTCGTCGCGGGGCACGACGTCTGGGCCGATCCCGTCGAGGTGAAGTCGAGGATCGGCGTCCTGCCCGAGGGGCTGCGACTGTTCGAGCGTCTCTCCGGACGTGAACTCCTCGGCTACATGGGCCGGTTGCGCGGCCTGCCGGGCGAGGAGACCGACAAGCGGGCGACCCAGCTGCTCGACGTACTGGACCTCGCCGGCTCCCAGCACAAGCTGGTCGTGGACTACTCCACGGGCATGCGCAAGAAGATCGGCCTCGCGGCCGCGCTGCTGCACAATCCCGAAGTGCTCTTCCTGGACGAGCCGTTCGAGGGTGTGGACCCGGTGTCGGCGCAGACCATCCGCGGCGTGCTGGAGCGCTACACCGCGTCCGGCGCCACCGTGATCTTCTCCTCCCACGTGATGGAGCTCGTCGAGTCGCTGTGCGACTGGGTGGCCGTCATGGTCGCGGGCCGGATCCGCGCCGCGGGCCCGCTGGCCGACGTACGGGGCGAAGCGCCGTCACTCCAGAGCGCCTTCCTCGGGCTCGTCGGCGCCCAGGACCGCGCCTCCGGCGACTCCCTGGACTGGCTCGGCGGCGCCCGATGACCGCCACCACCGCCTCCGTCACCGTCCCCACCGCTCCCGCGGGGACGCCCGCCGTCTCCCTGACGCCGCTGTTCGTCCGGCTCAAGCTGTCCCTGTTGAAGAACGGCCTCAAGGGCTCCTCGAAGCGCAAGGCCGTCTGGATCTCCAGCCTCGTCTTCGCCCTGGTCGTCGCCTTCTTCATGACGCTGGGCCTGTCCCTGCTGCACGGGCACGCGCACGCCGGCACCGTCGTGGTGCTGCTCGCGGCGATCCTGGCGCTCGGCTGGGCCTTCATGCCGCTGTTCTTCCCGACCGGCGACGAGACCCTCGACCCGAGCCGGCTGGTCATGCTGCCGCTGCGCCCGCGTCCGCTCATAGCGGCCCTGCTGGCCTCCTCGCTGGTGGGCATCGGCCCCCTGTTCACGCTCTGCCTGGCCATCGGCTCGGTGGTCGCCGTCGCGCGGGGCGCCGCGGGCGTGGTGGCCGCCGTGGTGGCCGTCCCGCTGCTGCTCGTCGGCTGCGTCGCGCTGGCCCGCGCGGTGGCGACGGCCAACGTGCGGCTCCTGTCCAGCCGCAAGGGACGCGACCTGGCCCTGCTCAGCGGCCTGCTGATCGCGATCGGCGCACAGGTGGCGAACTTCGCGAGCCAGCGGCTGTTCGAGGCCGGCGGCCTGACGCAGTTGGAGCCGGCCGAGGCCGTGGTGCGCTGGCTGCCGCCGGCGACCGCGGTCGGCATGGTCGACTCGGTGAGCGACGGCGACTACGCGGTCGCCGCCGCCCAACTGGTCCTCACGCTGGTGGCCCTGGCCGCGCTGCTCTGGTTCTGGGAGCGCAGCCTGACGAAGCTGATGGTGACCCCGGACGGCTCCACCATCGCGGCGGCCGAGCCGCGCAAGGACCGCGGTGACCGAGGTGACGGCGGAGTCTGGGCGTTCCTGCCGGCGGGCCGCACGGGCGCGGTCATGCAGCGCAGCCTGCGCTACGCGATCCGCGACCCGAAGACCAAGGCGTCCTGGGCGTCGGCGCTGGCCATCGGCCTGATCGTGCCGGTCTTCAACGCCCTCCAGGGCACCGGCTCCGTGTACCTCTCCTGCTTCGGCGCGGGGATGCTCGGCGTCCAGATGTACAACCAGTTCGGTCAGGACACCTCGGCGTTCTGGATGGTCGCCCAGACCATCTCGTCCCCGCGTGACGCGTTCGTCGAACTCCGTGGCCGCGCCTACGCGCTGGCGTTGATCACCGTCCCGTACACGGTGCTGGTCACGGCCGTCACCGCCGGACTGCTCGACGACTGGAACGCGTTCCCGGCCGGTCTGGGCATGTGCCTGGCGCTGGTGGGTTCGATGATGTGCACGGGCTCGCTGGCCTCGGCGCACTTCGCGTACTCCATCCCGACGGACGGGGCCTTCAAGAACGTCGTCCCGGGCCAGGCCGGCCTGGCCTGGCTGGGGATCTTCGGCGGTGTGCTGGTCTCGGCCGTGATCTGTGCGCCGATGATCGCCCTCACGATCTACCTCGGGGCGACGGACCAACAGTCCCTGACCTGGATCCTGCTCCCGCTGGGCATCGCCTGGGGCACCCTGACCACGTGGGCGGGCGTGCGCATCTCCGCCCCCGCGGTGTCCCGCAAGCTCCCGGAGATCCTCGTCGCGGTCAGCAAGGGCTGACGCGCCGCTCCCCCCTTCGAAGGCCCCGCCCGGTCCGCCGGACGGGGCCTTCGGCGTGCGGGCGGCGCGCCCCGGGGCCTGTGGCCCGTGGCCCGTGGCCTGTGGCCTGTGGCCTGTGGCCTAGGGTCCGCACTCGACCCAGAGCAGTTTGCCGCAGTGCGCGCCGTCGAGCCGGTACGCGCCGTAGCGCTCCGCGCAGAGCCGTACGAGGAGCAACCCGCGCCCGTCCTCGGCGGCGGTGTCGCCGGCGTCGGGGCCGGGTGGGGCGGGCGCCTCCGTGAAGGGCGCCGGGATGGCCGGGTTGGTGTCCCAGACGCCGACCCGGACCCGTTCGGGGGCCATCGCGCGGACCCGCAGCGCGCAGGGACCGCGGGAGTGCCGGTAGGCGTTGGAGACCAGCTCGCTGGTCAACAGCTCGGCGGTGTCGGTCAACCGGGTCATCCCGTGGCCCCGCAACACGGCGCGCAGGGTACTGCGGGCGATGCCGGCGGACCGCGGATCGTGGGGAAGTCGGAGGGTGTAGGCCCAGGACGGAGTTACGGTGGTGTACATGGAAGTCTCCGATCAAGGAGGACAGTTGGACCGTGTACGTGCGATGCCCGGTGACCAGGTCGCTCCGTCGAGCGGGGTACTTCCGGGCGGTGGCCTGCCACCACGATAGGGACTCCGCTTAAGTATTTAGGCGGTTCTCGCTGAATGCACTCTCCGCCCACTCGTGTGGGTGACACTTCCTCGCGGAGGAACGCACGATGCCCATGCGCAGCAGCCCCACCGCGCGTCAACTGCGCTTCGCAGCCGAGCTGCGCAGGATGCGCGAGCGTGCCGGACTGTCCTCGGCCGAAGCCGCCGGTCTGCTCGGCATCAAGCCGAACCAGGTCAGCAACATGGAGGCGGCCCGGTTCGGCGTGAGCCCCGAGCGGGTGCGCACACTGGCGTGCCACTACGACTGCGCGGACACGGAGTTGATCGAGGCACTGGTCGCGATGACCGGTGAGCGCAAGGGAGGCTGGTGGGAGGAATACCGTGAACTGCTCCCGGCCGGCTGGCTTGACCTCGCCGAACTGGAGCATCACGCACAGGAGTTGCGCGACTCGATCACCATGCACGTGCCCGGTCTGCTCCAGACTCCCGAGCACGCCCGCGAGATCTTCCGGCAGGCCGCACCGGCCCTGTCACCACCGGACGTCGAGCATCGCGTCTCGTTCCGCGTGAAACGTCAGCGGATCCTCTTCGGGGAAACCCCGACGCCCTACCAGGCGATCATTCACGAGGCCGGGCTCCGCATCGCCGTGGGCGGGCCGACCATCGCGCGGGCCCAGTTGCGACACCTGCTCGACATGGGCGAGCGCGAGCACGTGACCATCCGCGCCATTCCGTTCTCGGCCGGCGCGGTTCCGGGGTCCGGGCAGTCGTTCTACTACGCGCACGGGCGGGTGCCCCAGCTGGACTCCGTACAACTGGATCAGTCCCACGGCGTGGTGTTCCTGGACGCCGAGTCTCAACTCGCCAAGTACCGGCTCCTCTTCGAACGCATCGAAGCGGTGTCCCTGCCCCCGGATCACACGCGCGACCTGATCGCCGACATCGCCCGACCCCTGCGAAAGGAAGCCCCATGACCCACCACGACTGGTACCGGTCCTCCCACTGCGCCGAGGGCAACTCCTGTGTGTACGTCGCCGTCGCCCCCGACGGCCGGGTCCTCGTCGCGGAGCGCGGCGACCCCGGCGAACCGGGCGACCCCGGCCACCGGGTCCTGCGGACCAGCGCCGCCGCGTGGACGGCGCTGGTCGCGGAGGTCAGGACGAGGTCTTGACCCCCGCCAGGAAGGGCTCCAGGACTCCTCGCCACGCGTCCGGCTGGTCGTAGTGGAGGTAGTGGCCGGCGTCCGGGATCTCCGCGTACTGGCCCGCCGGGAGGACCCGGACCATCTCCTGGGCCTCGGCGCGGCCCAGTTCGCCGTCCAGGCCTCGGACGACCAGGGTCGGGCAGCGGACCTGGGCCAGTTCCTCCCAGTGCGCGTCGTGGACCCACGTCTCACGGGCCGTCAGCATCTGGCGGCGGGAGAACACCGGGCGCCAGCCGTCGGGGGCCTGGTGCATGACCTCGGCGAAGAACGCGCCGCGCCCCGGATCGGGGCGTTCCACCCGGGGGTCGTCCTCGCCGAACCAGCGGCGGGCGGCGTCCTGGGTGGGGAAGGGGAGGGGCCAGCGGCGGAACCACTCCTCCCACTCCTGCTGCGAGGCCTCCCCCAGGGCCGAGGCGCGCATGTCGCAGATGACCAGGGCCTCCACCAGGTCGGGGCGGCGGGCGGCGAGCTGCCAGGCGGTGAGGGCGCCCATGGAGTGGCCGATGAGGGTCACGGGGGCGAGGCCGAGCCGCTCGACGACGGCCTCGGCGTCCGCCACGAAGGCCTCGCGCCCGAAGGGGGTCGGATTGCCGTGATCGGCCGCGGGGCCGGCGCTCTGGCCGTGGCCGCGCTGGTCGAGGGCGATCACGCGATGGTGTTCCGCGAGCCAGCGGGCGGTACCGGACCAGTGCAGGGCACGACCCATCAGACCGTGGAGTAACAGGACCCCGGGCCGCTCCCGCTCGGTGGGCGCTCGGGGGGCGTCACCCGGCTCGCGGGCCGGCTCGCGGAACTCCCAGGCCGCCAGGCGTACGCCGTCGGCCCCAGTCACATCGATGCGCTGTACCACCGCAGATGCACCCCCTTCGCTCCCGGCCAGAGTATCGAACCCGTATTCGAGAACGGGTCTCTCGCCGACAACACCGCTCTTTCGAGTGACCTTGCTCAAGGATTGGCCGCCACTGCCGATGGAGATCCTTTCAACAGGGAGGCGGGCCGCTCGGGGAAGACGGTCCGAAGGGGATGACCTTGAGAGCTCGGGGCTCCAGGTCAGCAAGGGGAGGACGGGTCCCGGCGCCGCAAGGCGCCGGGACCGCCCACGTCCAAGGTCTTCACATTCTCGTACCGCCACAGTCTTGTGCCGCCACAGTCTTGTGCCGCCACAGTCTTGTGCCGCCACAGTCTCGTACCGTCACAGTCTCGTGCCGCCACATTCTTGCGCCGTCACGGTCTCGTGTCGTCACGGTCTCGTCGCGGCCGAAGCGGCCAGAGCGCGGCCATGGTCACGCCCTTGGCTCTGTCCTACCTCGTACCGACCAGTACTACGCCCGTTCGGAGGACCCGCCAAGGGTCCGCGCCAAAGGTCAGCGCTTCGCCACGAAGACGTGCGAGGCGACCTCCGAGTCGAGCTCCGCCGCCTCTCCACCGCTGCCGACCAGCACCCCGCCCGGGGACTCCGTCACGCTGACCACCGAGCCGGGCTGCACGCCGGCGCGCCGCAACGTGTACATCAGCTGGGCGTCCGTCTGGATCGGCTCGCCGATCCGGCGCACGACCACCGTCTTGCCCTCGGCGCCCGGGTCCAGCTCGGCGAGGCTGACCATGCCGTCCTCCAGGAACGGGTCGGCCTCGGCCTTCTCGCCCAGCTCCTCCAACCCCGGGATCGGGTTGCCGTACGGCGACTCGGTCGGGTGACGCAGCAGCTCCAGCACCCGCCGCTCCACCGCCTCGCTCATCACGTGCTCCCAGCGACAGGCCTCGGCGTGCACCTGCTCCCACTCCAGGCCGATGACGTCGACGAGGAGGCACTCCGCGAGCCGGTGCTTGCGCATCACGCGCGTCGCCAGCCGGCGCCCCTCCTCGGTCAGCTCAAGGTGCCGGTCGCTGGCGACCGCCACCAGGCCGTCGCGCTCCATCCTCGCGACCGTCTGGCTCACCGTCGGGCCGCTCTGATCGAGCCGCTCGGCGATACGGGCGCGCATGGGGACAACACCTTCCTCTTCCAGTTCGAGGATGGTGCGGAGATACATCTCCGTGGTATCGATCAGTCCGGACATTCGTGCCCCTCGGATTGCGTGCGCTGGCCCTGCCCCCAATTCTGACGCATCGCGCCGACAACCGTCCCGTGCCGAGCGTCAAGGGCCGCACCGGACGTCTCGGGTCCCGGTCCCGCGGCCCACTGGAGGCCCTTTCGTCCCTCGATTGACGTTCGTATTGACACGCCCTTGGTCCAGACCGCACGGTGAGCGGCGAACACGGACGCACCTCACCCCTGGAAGGGCCTTCGGCGTATGAGCGAGAGCAAGTTGGCCGGGCAGTTCTTCGACGCGGCCATCGGCCTGCTGGAGCGGGTGCGTGACGAGGAGGCAGCACGGATCGCCGACGCCGGCGTGATCATCGCCGAGGCCGTCGCCTCCGGGAAGCGGCTCTTCGCCTTCGGGGCCGGGCACTCCTCGCTGCCCGCCCAGGACGTGGTCTACCGGGCCGGCGGGCTCGCCCTGATGAACTTCCTCGCCGTCCCCGGCACCGCCGGCGTCGACGTCATGCCCGCCACCCTCGGCAGCGCCCTGGAACGCGTGGACGGTCTCGCCGGGGCGGTCCTCGACAGCAGCCCGGCCTCCGAGGGCGACGTCCTCGTGATCATCTCCCTCTCCGGGCGCAACGCCCTGCCGGTGGAGATGGCCATGAACGCCCGCGCCATCGGACTGAAGGTCATCGGGGTGACCTCGGTGGCGTACGCGACCGAGACCAGGTCGCGGCACGTCTCTGGCACCTTCCTCAAGGACCACTGCGACGTCGTCCTGGACAGCAAGATCGCGGTGGGGGACGCCGAACTGAGCATCGACGGCATCGACGCGCCCTTCGCCCCCGCCTCCACCGTCGTGACCAGCGCGATCATGCAGGCCATGATGGCGGCCGCCGCCGGCGAGCTGGCCGCGCGCGGGGTCGAACCCCCGCTGCTGCGCTCCGGCAACGTGGATGGCGGGCACGAGTGGAACGGCCGCGTCATGCAGGAGTACGGCGACCGGATCTTCTTCCGGCACTGAGGGCGCGGCGCGCCCCGGGTCACGACGTTCACCCGTTCCACGCCGTCACCTGTTCGGGGAGGCGTTGCCGGGCGAATGCGTCACCGCGGTTGCGGGGGGTCACGCCGGGTGGAGTCTGGGAAGGACCGCACCGGCCCACCCACGGCGAGGGACGATGATCGTATCGATGGTCTCCATGCCGGAGGGCGTCATGACGCGTGCCCCCGTCGCGGAGGCGCGCGAGCGTCTCGCGGCCTCCCGGTTCCTGCTCGTGGACGTGGAACTGCCCGAGGAGACCCCGCCCGACGAACAGCCGCTGGCCCGCCTGCTCGGTCTGGAGGAGCAGGACCTGACGTGGCTCGGCAGGGAGGATGAATTCGCCCGGGCCGAGTTCCTCGGGGACAGCGCCGCGTTCGTCGTGCCCTCGGTCGAGGCGGGTCGCATCGTCCACCTGCACGCCGTGGTGACCGAGCGGTACCTGCTCACGGCGCACCGGGGGCCGACCGGGCTGGTGCGCGACCTCGCGGCCCGTTTCCCGCACGAGAAGCCGACCGACGCCGTGGCCATGCTGTTCCTGCTGCTGGACGCCGCCCTGGAGAGCTACCGCCGGTCCGCGGTCCAGGCCCTGCTGGAGGTGGAGGACCTGGAGAACGACATGTTCCGCCGGCGGGAACCCGAGCAGCTCTACCGTCTGTCCCGGCTGCGCCGCACCGCGGCCCTCCTGCACCACACGCTCCTCCCCTACCACCGGGTGGCGGAGGAGACCGTCACGCGCCGGATGCTGAGCGACGCCTTCCCGGAGACGCGCCAGCGGCTCGTCCGCGAGTACCAGCGCACCGCGCGGCTGGTGCTCACGGACATCGAGTCCCTCCAGGAGGCCGCCCGACGGGCCTTCGGGAGCTACTCCTCGCTGGTGTCGGGCGACCAGAACGGCGTGATCAACCGACTGGCGATCGTGTCGACGATCTTCCTGCCGTTGACCTTCCTGACCGGGTTCTTCGGCATGAACTTCGCCTATCTGACGGACGAGATCGAGAGCGGGGCCGTCTTCTGGCTGCTCGCCGTGGGGCTCCAGGTGGCCTTCCTGATCGTCGCGCTGTACGCGCTGCACCGCACCCGCATCTGGCGCAGGCTGCGCGACGACGACGGCCGCGTCGACGACGAGTAGCGAGCGCCCGGGTCCGGCCTAGCCGCCGGTCTCGGAGAAGTGCTGGTAGTCCGGGTTGCTCCAGCGTCCGCCCCAGGACCAGCCGATCTCCCGGAACGCGCGGGTGACGACGTCCCCCGCGCGGAGCATGCCGGGGGTGGGGTGGTCGCGGTCCAGGTGGGCGCGGGCCGCGGGTGGGTGGACGTCGCCGTCGCGGTCGACGTACGGGTTCTCGACGGGGTTGATGTCGACGGCGTCGCCGTAGGAGTGCCGGGAGAGCCGCCCAGGGTCGCCGGTGACCCGGCGACAGTTGAAGGCGGAGGTGTTGTCGGCGGCCATCGACGCGTCGTCGTCGCCGCCGTACGCGGCCGTCACCCGCATCCGCCGGATCGGGAACCTGGCCTCGAAGGCCTTGCCGAAGACGTGCAGCAGGGGGCGGACGACCCGTTCGTGGGCGACCATCTCGCCTTGGTGGACCTTGCCGTCGAAGCCCCAGTGGTTCATCCGGATCAGTCGCAGCCGGTCGGGCGGTACGGGGCAACCGGCCCGATGGGTGACGCCGAGCGCGCCCGCCGGGACGGCCGTTACGCGCGCGCCGAGTTCCGGGCGCGGGGCCTGGAGGCGCGGCGCCGGGGGCGGCGAGGTGCAGGACAGGGCGGTGGCGCACAGGACGACGACCGCTGCCGGGACGCGCACGGTGGAGGTGTGGCGCACCGGATCACGGTAGGCGGGCGGTCCGCCCGGCGCCGTCCGCCACGCAGGGCGAGACGCTCCCGGCGCGGGGAGCCCTCAGTGCCGGTCGCGGGCCCGGCCCGCCAAGTCCAGGTCCGCGGCGACCCGGGCGGCGACCTCCTCCGCGTACAGCGCGTCGGCCCGCTCGAAGGCGGCCCGGGAGGCCCCGCGCAGGAAGGTCAGCGCGCCCAGGGTGCGGCCCCGGCTGCGCAGTACGGTGCACAGCGCGTGCGCCGCGTCCTCGGGCCAGTGGCGCGCCCTGGCCCAGCCGTCGGCCGGTTCGCCGCCCGGGGCGCTGGTGCGTACCGGGCCGATCCGGTCCAGGGCCTGGAGCGCCGGGTGCAGGGACTCGTACCGCAGGGGGATCGCGCCGGGCCCCGGCAGCAGCAGGGTCTGGCCGGACGCCGAAGCCGCCGCCCGGACGAGTCTGCGGCGGCGCCCGGGGTCCGCTCCCGTCTCCTCGAGCACGTCGACCAGGGCGTGTTCCGCGAAGCCGGCGAGGGCGAAGTCCAGGCGTACGGCGGCCGCCTCGGCGGGGTCCTCGCACTCGGCGGCGGCCCGGCCGGCCCGGTAGAGCTGGTTGGACCGAAACCGGGACTGTCCGGTGTCGAGCGCGGCCCGTCGGGCCTCGGTGACGTCCTGGAACAGCCAGCCCACCCCGAGCGGCACGGGCTCCTCCGCGAGGGGCGAGGCCAGCCGCAGGAACCCGCAGCGCCAGCAGCGTCGGCGCACCCCCTCGGGGGTGCGGACGGACACCCACAGCTCGACGGGGGACGGCGGAGCGCCCTCGGCGAGCACGTGCTGGAGGGCGCCCTCCAGTTCCTCGACGCCCTGGGTCAGCAGTTCGCCGAGCGGCCGGCCGAGGAGCGCGGTGCGGCCGGAGCCGAACGCGCGGGCGGCGTGGGTGTTCACCACGGCCGGGCGCAGGTCCACGTCCACCAGGACGACGCCCCAGGAGGCGTCCTCCATCAGGGCCTCGCTGAGGGCGATGGAACGCTCCAGGTCGATCTGGGCGTGGACCTCGCTGAACGCGCAGTAGACGCCGGCGGGTTTGCCGTCCGCGCCCGGGACGCCTGCGGACTGGGTGCGGACGAGGACCCGGCCGCCGTCCTTGGTGAGCAGC
Source organism: Streptomyces sp. NPDC002602 (assembly GCF_042889445.1). Classification (NCBI taxonomy): domain Bacteria; kingdom Bacillati; phylum Actinomycetota; class Actinomycetes; order Kitasatosporales; family Streptomycetaceae; genus Streptomyces; species Streptomyces sp. NPDC002602. The sequence goes on from NZ_JBIAQX010000015.1 coordinate 39,936, forward strand.
GCGAACTCGTTCACCTGCCGTCCCGGCGCGTCCTGGGCGGACATGATCCGGTCCTCCACGTCGTGCGCGTCGGCGGCGCGCACCGCCCAGCCCGCGAACCCGCGCCGGCCCACCGCCTCGGCGGCGGACCAGCCGAGGATCCGTTCGGCCTCGCGGTTCCAGTGGGTGATCACGCCGTCGGAGTCGAACGCGCAGAGCGCGGCGTCCATCCCGTCCAGCAGCGCTGCGAGCAGATCGTCGGTGGTCTCGTTACGTCCGGAAGCACTCACCTGGCACCCCCTGCAGGTGTTCGCGTGTGCGGCACGTCGGATCATTCAACTGGAACGTGACGCACCCCACACCCGCTTCCCGGAATCATCCCGGTATGTCCCCGGGGATCGGGCCGCTCAGCCGGTGAACAGCGACACCATCGCGACGACGAAGACCACCACGATGATCATGACGGTCCACAGGTAGGTCTTCCGTGCGCGCCGGTCGCGGACGTCGTGGCGCGCGATGCGGCGCAGCGCCTCCGGATCCTGTGCCCAGTCCGGACCGCGCAGTTCCTCCCAGGCGGCGCGCAGGGCGTCGACCTCGCGGGCGACGTCGACGTGGTTGTCGTCGACGTACATCAGCTGGACGCGGCGGCCGGCGTCGTCGTAGGCGTACGAGAGGACCGTCGGCTGGTTCTTCGCGGTGTGCGCGCTCGGGTTCGGGGCGGCGCGGATGTCCTGGACCTCCCCCCAGGCCAGCCTGCGGGTCCCGGTGAAGCGGCGGACCCGGATCCCCTTGAGGTCGGCGGAGGTGGAACAGCGTTTCGCGGCCACGACCAGCCAGCCGAAGAAGGCCAGCACCAGGGCCACGACCAGGGACTTCACCCACCCCGGGGTGTTCTCCATGTTCAGCACGGTCAGCAGCACGCCCGGTGTGCCGATGCCGACGGCGACGTACACGCCGGCCATCTGCTCCGAGCGGACCCGGTACTCCCGCGGCAGCCGTGTGCTCATGACGCCCTCCCCGTTTCCCCGCGCGGGACGCCAGTGTAGGGAGCAACTCAGGCCTCGGTAAGGGGAGTTGTGTGGCCCGAATTAATAAGTTGAGGGACCCGGGGAGGGGTCGTAGGCTCTGCGGTACACGAGAAGGGAGGTGGTTCCCGAAATGTACGGAAACCGGACGCGTGAGGTGGCTGCGGGCTAAAGCGCCCGTCGTCGCACGCACCCAGTGCGGTGCCCGGCGGGAACGCCAGGCGCCAATCCCAAGCAGTCACCCGACCCGCGGGCTCGCCGGTACGTCCGGCCGGCTCCTCTCACTGCAGGAGAGGAACCAGAGCCCGCGGGTCGCCTGCGTTCTCGCCGCCTCGCCCTCCGGCCGCCCGGCGGCTCACGGGCAGAGGCGCTCGACCCGCCACTTCCCGCCCTCGCGGACGTAGCGCAGCCGGTCGTGCAGCCGGTTCTCGTGGCCCTGCCAGAACTCCACCGCGTCCGGGACCACCCGCAGGCCGCCCCACTCCGGCGGCACCGGGACCTGCTCCCCCTCCGGATAGCGTTCCGCCAGCTCCGCGTACCGCCGGTCCAGCTCGGCGCGGGAGCCGATGACGCGGGACTGCTCGCTCGCCCAGGCGCCCAGTTGGGAGCCGTGCGGGCGGGAACGGAAGTACGCGGCCGTCTCGTCCCGGCCGATGCGCGCGGCCGTGCCGGTCACGATCACCTGGCGGGCGATCGGGTGCCAGGGGAAGAGCAGCGAGGCGTACGGGTTCGCGTCGAGCTCGCGGCCCTTGCGGGAGCCGTGGTTGGTGAAGAAGACGAAGCCCCGCTCGTCGAACTGCTTCAGCAGCACCGTGCGGGAGCTGGGCCGGCCGTCGGGGGTGGCCGTGGAGACGACCATCGCGTTGGGTTCGAAGAGGTTCGCGTCGGCGGCCTCCTGGAACCACAGGGAGAACTGCGCCATCGGGTCGTCGGCGAGGCTGTCCACGTCGACGAGCTGCGAGCGGTACTGCTTGCGCATGGCGGCGGGGTCATGGTCCTGATCGGTCACGCCGGCCATCCTGCCGCAGTCCTCCCCCGCCGGCTCCCCCGCCGTCCGCCGGGAGGCGTTCTCCCGACGGAGGTGTGCCGTATGTCACGCTTCCGAACGACAAGCGGAACGGACAAAATCTTGGGGCCGGTCCGAGGGTCCCCGCGAGGGTGACCGACGGCCGTGCCGGGCATCAACGGGGATGACCGCGCCGGACCGCGAATCACGCCGGGAGCCGCGCGTGTTCGCACTATCTGAGGAGCCGCCTGATGTCCGACTTCGTACCCGGGCTCGAAGGGGTCGTCGCGTTCGAGACGGAGATCGCCGAGCCCGACAAGGAGGGCGGATCGCTCCGCTACCGGGGGGTGGACATCGAAGACCTGGTCGGCCACGTCTCCTTCGGGAACGTCTGGGGCCTGCTGGTCGACGGTGCTTTCAACCCCGGCCTGCCGGCCGCCGAACCGTTCCCGATCCCGGTCCACTCCGGCGACATCCGTGTCGACGTGCAGTCCGCGCTCGCCATGCTCGCCCCCGTGTGGGGTCTGAAACCGCTCCTCGACATCGACGAGCGCACCGCCCGCGACGACCTGGCGCGCGCGGCCGTGATGGCACTGTCGTACGTCGCCCAGTCCGCCCGCGGGCAGGGCCTGCCGATGGTCCCGCAGAAGGAGATCGACAAGGCCGGGTCCGTCGTCGAACGGTTCATGATCCGCTGGCGGGGCGAGCCCGACCCGCGGCACGTCAAGGCCGTCGACGCGTACTGGACCTCGGCCGCCGAGCACGGCATGAACGCCTCCACCTTCACCGCGCGCGTCATCGCCTCCACCGGCGCCGACGTCGCGGCCGCCCTGTCGGGCGCGGTCGGCGCCATGTCGGGCCCGTTGCACGGCGGCGCGCCCTCGCGCGTCCTCGGCATGATCGAGGAGATCGAGCGCACCGGCGACGCCGTGGCGTACGTGAAGAAGGCCCTCGACAAGGGCGAGCGCCTGATGGGCTTCGGGCACCGCGTCTACCGTGCCGAGGACCCGCGTGCCCGCGTGCTGCGGCGCACCGCCAAGGAGCTGGACGCCCCGCGCTACGAGGTGGCCGCCGCGCTGGAGAAGGCCGCGCTGGAGGAGCTGCACGCGCGCCGTCCCGACCGGGTGCTCGCGACGAACGTGGAGTTCTGGGCCGCGATCATGCTGGACTTCGCGGAGGTGCCGGCGCACATGTTCACCTCGATGTTCACCTGCGCCCGCACGGCCGGCTGGTCGGCGCACATCCTGGAGCAGAAGCGCACGGGTCGCCTCGTGCGTCCGTCGGCGCGCTACACCGGTCCCGGTGTGCGCAACCCGCGCGAGATCGCCGGCTACGCGGACATGGCCGAGACGGCCTGACGCCGCGGGGTCACACCAGGGCGACGGCACCGCACCCGGGACGGGGTGCGGTGCCGTCGCCGTGTCGTGTCCGTCTCAGGTGAGCGCGGAGTCCAGGATCCGGGCCCACTGGGCGACGACGCGGGCCCGGCGGGCCGTGTCGTCGGTCAGCACGTTCGCCAGCCCGAGGCCGCGCGCCATGTCCAGGAGCCCCTGCACGGTCTCCCGGACGCCCGGTACCGACTCGTCCGCGCCCAGCAGCTCGACGGCGATGCGGTGGGTCTCGCGGCCGACCCGGGCTTCCAGCTCGGTCACCCGGGGGCGCAACTGCTCCTCGTTGGAGGCGGCGACCCACAGTTGGAGCGCGGCCCGGAAGAGCGTCCCGGTGTACATGTCCACCAGCGCCTCCACCACCACGGGCCGGGCCGCCGGTCCGGCCTGGAAGAGGGTCCGTACGGCGGTGGAGCGCTCCTCGGCCACGTACTCGACGGCGGCCGTGAACAGGTCCTCGCGGGTCGGGAAGTGGTGCTGGGCCGCGCCCCGCGAGACGCCGGCGCGCTCGGCGACGACCGCGACGGTGGAGCCCGCCCAGCCGTGCTCGGCCAGGCAGGAGACGGCGGCCTCCAGGAGGTGGCGGCGGGTCACCCGGCTGCGGGCCTGCTTGGGTCCGGTCACAGTGCCCACGAGGGGTCCCGGCGCTCGAAGCGGGCTCCGATGCCCTCGCGGGCCTCGGCGGAGCCGAAGTGGCGGGCGGACAGCTCGGTGAGTGCCGCCCCGTCCCGGGCCAGGGCGGCCCGGACGGGGGCGGTGACCAGTTCCTTGGTCGCGGCGAGGGCCTCGGGGCCGGCCTTGCGCAGTCCCGCGAGGACGGGGGCGAGCAGCTCGTCGACGTCCTCGCCGGCCGCGCCGTGCAGGCTCAGCAGGCCGATCCGGGCGGCTTCCGCCGCGTCGAACGCCTCGGCGGTCAGGAAGTACCGGGAGGCGGCCCGGGGGTCCAGGCGCGGCAGCAGCGGCGCCGAGATGACGGCCGGGACCACGCCGAGGTGCGTCTCGGTGAAGGCGTACGTGGAGCCCGGTCCGGCCGCCGCGATGTCGCAGGCGCCGAGCAGGCCCAGACCGCCCGCCCGGACGTGTCCGGTGACGCGGGCGACGACCGGTTTGGGCAGCTCGGTCAACTCGGTGAGCAGGGCCACGAAGTCCGCCGGGTCGCAGGGGGACTTCAGGTCGGCGCCGGCGCAGAAGGTGGTGCCGGTGTGGGTGAGGACGACGGCCCGGGTCGCGGGGTCGGCGCCCGCCTCGGCGAGGGCCGCGCGCAGAGCGGCGACGAGGTCCGCGGAGAGCGCGTTGCGGTTGGCCGGGGAGTCGAGCGTGAGCGTGGTGATGCCACGGTCGTGGGCTGCGCCGACGAGGGGGGTCATGCCGTTCCTCCGGTGGGGCTCGTGCCGGTCGTGGCGCCGCCCCTCCCGTGGGGGGGCGGCGCCCGGTGCGGTGCTAGTACGACTTGGGCAGGCCGAGGGTCTGGTGGGAGACGAAGTTGAGGATCATCTCCCGGCTGACGGGGGCTATGCGGGCGACGCGGGAGGCGGTGATCAGCGAGGCCAGGCCGTACTCCCGGGTGAGGCCGTTGCCGCCCAGGGTGTGCACGGACTGGTCCACCGCCCGTACGCAGGCCTCGGCGGCAGCGTACTTGGCCATGTTGGCGGCCTCGCCCGCGCCCATGTCGTCGCCCGCGTCGTAGAGCGCGGCGGCCTTCCGCGTCATCAGGCGGGCCAGTTCCAGTTCGATGTGGGACTGGGCCAGCGGGTGGGCGATGGCCTGGTGTGCCCCGATGGGCTCCTTCCACACCCGGCGGGTCTTGGCGTAGTCCACGGCCTTGGCGAGGGCGTACCGGCCCATGCCGATCGCGAAGGCGGCGGTCATGATCCGTTCGGGGTTGAGTCCGGCGAACAGTTGGAGGAGTCCGGCGTCCTCGTCGCCTACCAGGGCGTCGGCGGGCAGCCGCACCTCGTCCAGGACCAGCTCCCACTGCTTCTCGGCGGCCTGGAGTTCCATGTCGATCAGGGAGCGGGAGAAGCCGGGGGTCTCGCGCGGGACGATGAACAGGCAGGGCTTGAGGCTGCCGGTCCGCGCGTCCTCGGTGCGGCTCACGATGAGCGTGGCGTCGGCGATGTCCACGCCGGAGATGAACACCTTGCGGCCGTTCAGCACCCAGTCGTCGCCGTCGCGGCGGGCGGTGGTGGTGATGCGGTGGGAGTTGGAGCCGGCGTCGGGTTCGGTGATGCCGAAGGCCATGGTGCGGGTGCCGTCGGCGAGGCCGGGAAGCCAGGTCCGCTTCTGGGCCTCGGTGCCGAAGCGGGAGATCACCGTGCCGCAGATGGCGGGTGAGACGACCATCATCAGCAGGGGACAGCCGGCGGCGCCCAGTTCCTCCAGGACGATGGAGAGTTCGGCGATGCCGCCGCCCCCGCCGCCGTACTCCTCGGGGAGGTTGACGCCGAGGTAGCCGAGCTTCGCGGCGTCGGCCCACAGTTCGTCGGGGTGGCCGCCCTCGCGGGCGACCCGGGCGAGGTACTCGCGGCCGTACCGCTTGCCGAGGGCTGCGACGGCGGAGCGCAGGGCCTGGTGTTCTTCGGTCTCTACGACGGTGCTCATGCGGGCGTTTCCTCCTGGACTACGGCGAGCAGGGCGCCGAACTCGACCTGTTGGCCGGTGGCGGCGTGGAGCGCGGTGAGCGTGCCGGAGGCGGGCGCGACGATGCGGTGTTCCATCTTCATCGCCTCCAGCCAGAGCAGGGGCTGTCCGGCGGTGACGGCCGAGCCGGGGGCCAGGCCCTCGGCGACGCGGACGACGGTGCCGGGCATGGGGGCGAGCAGGGAGCCCGGTTCGGTGCGGTCCCGGGGGTCGGAGAAGCGGGGCAGGCGGGTGAGGGTGTGGGCGCCGAGCGGGGAGTCCACCCAGATCTCGGCGGCCCCCACACCCCCCTTGTTCGATTTGTGTTTCACGTGGAACACCCGTCGGACCCCGTCGACTTCGAGGGTGACCCGCTCGGGCGCGGCGGCCAGGACGCGGACGCCGGGGTGGTCCACGGGGACCGGGGGGCCGCTGCGGGCCGGGTGGTAGCCGACCTCGTACGGGGCGCCGGCGATCTCGTAGCGGCGGGTCTGCGGTTGGGAGACGACGTTGCGCCAGGCGCCGACGCGGGCGGCGAGCGGGGCCCCGGGCGCCGGCGCGGCGTCGGCGAGGGCGGCGGCGAGCGCGGCCAGGGCCGGGGCGGCGTCGTCGGGGTTCTCGGCGGTGAGGGCGTCGAGGTGGCGTCCGTAGAAGCCGGTGTCGAGCAGGCCCGCGGTGAACTCGGGGTGGCGAAGGGACCGTACGAGCAGGTCGCGGTTGGTGGTCAGGCCGTGGACCCGGGCGCCGGCCAGGGCGTGGGCCAGGATCCGTACGGCCTCGGCGCGGGTCGGGGCGTGGGCGATCACCTTGGCGAGCATCGGGTCGTAGTGCACGCCGACGGTGTCCCCGTCGGTGAACCCGGTGTCCACACGGACCTCCCCGGGGACGGCCAGGGTGTGCAGGACGCCGGTCTGCGGGCGCCAGTCCCGGCCCGGGTCCTCGGCGTACAGCCGGGCCTCGACGGCGTGACCGTCCGCCTCCGGGGGCTGCGTCGGCAGGGCCGCGCCCTCGGCGACGCGCAGTTGCAGGGCCACCAGGTCGAGGTCGAAGACGGCCTCGGTGACGGGGTGTTCCACCTGGAGGCGGGTGTTCATCTCCAGGAAGTACGGGCGGCCGTCGGCGGTGACGAGGAACTCGACGGTGCCCGCGCCCTGGTAGGACACGGCCCGGGCGGCGGCCACGGCGGCCTGGTGCAGGCTCTCGCGCAGCGGCGCCGGGAGCCCGGGGGCCGGGGCCTCCTCGATGACCTTCTGGTGGCGGCGTTGCAGGGAGCAGTCGCGGGTGCCGAGGGCCCAGACGGTGCCGTGGGCGTCCGCGAGGATCTGCACCTCCACGTGCCGGCCGCGCTCCACGTAGGGCTCGGCGAACACCTCGCCGTCCCCGAACGCCGACCGGGCCTCGGCGCGGGCGCCCTCCAGCTCCTCCTTGAGCAGGTCGAGGTCCCGTACGACGCGCATCCCTCGGCCGCCGCCGCCCGCCGCGGCCTTCAACAGCAGGGGCAGGTCGGCGGCTCCGGCCTGCGCCGGGTCGACGGGTTCGAGGAGCGGCACCCCGGCGGCCCGCATGAGGTCCTTGGCCCGGGTCTTGGAGGCCATGGCCTCGATGGCCTCGGGCGGCGGCCCGATCCAGGTCAACCCGGCGGCTCGTACCTCGCGGGCGAAGTCGGCGTTCTCGGAGAGGAATCCGTAGCCGGGGTGGACGGCGTCGGCGCCCGCCGCGAGGGCGGCCTCGACGACCAGATCACCGCGCAGGTAGGTGTCGGCGGGGGCCGCGCCCGGCAGCCGGACCGCCGCGTCGGCGGACCGGACGTGCAGGGCGTCCGCGTCGGGGTCTGAGTGCACGGCGACGGTGGCCAGGCCCAGGGCGCGGGCGGTGCGGAAGATCCGTACGGCGATCTCGCCGCGGTTGGCGACGAGCAGGGAGGTGATGGTCATCTGCGGGCTCACATCCGGAAGACGCCGAAGCCGCCACGGGCGCCCTCGACGGGGGCGTTGTGGACGGCCGACAGGCACAGGCCGAGGACGGTACGGGTGTCGCGCGGGTCGATGACGCCGTCGTCGTACAGCCGACCGGACAGGAACATCGGCAGGGACTCGGACTCGATCTGCGCCTCGACGAACGCGCGCATGCCCGCGTCGGCCTCCTCGTCGTAGGGCTGCCCCTTCGCGGCGGCCGATTGGCGGGAGACGATCGAGAGCACCCCGGCGAGCTGTTGGGGGCCCATGACGGCGGACTTGGCGCTCGGCCAGGCGAAGAGGAACCGCGGCTCGAAGGCGCGACCGCACATCCCGTAGTGCCCGGCGCCGTAGCTGGCGCCGACGAGGACGGACAGGTGCGGGACCCGGGAGTTGGACACCGCGTTGATCATCATCGAGCCGTGCTTGACGATGCCGCCCTGCTCGTACTCCTTGCCGACCATGTAGCCGGTGGTGTTGTGGAGGAACAGCAGCGGGATGTCGCGCTGGTTGGCGAGCTGGATGAACTGGGTGGCCTTCTGCGACTCGGCGCTGAACAGGACGCCCTGCGCGTTGGCGAGGATGCCGATCGGATACCCGTGCAGGGTCGCCCAGCCGGTGACCAGGCTGGTGCCGTACAGGGGCTTGAACTCGTCGAAGTCGGAGCCGTCGACGAGGCGGGCGATGACCTCGCGGGGGTCGAAGGGGGTCTTCAGGTCGGCCGGGACGATGCCGAGGAGCTCCTCGGGGTCGTGGACGGGTTCCTCGGCGCGCGGCGGCTCGACGCGGGCCTTGCGGTGGTTGAGGCGGGCCACGACCCGGCGGGCCTGGCGGATCGCGTCGTACTCGTCGAGGGCGTAGTGGTCGGCGAGGCCCGAGGTCCGGGCGTGCATGTCGGCCCCGCCGAGGGACTCGTCGTCGCTCTCCTCGCCGGTGGCCATCTTGACCAGCGGCGGGCCGCCGAGGAACACCTTCGACCGGTCCTTGATCATGATGGTGTGGTCGGACATCCCGGGGACGTACGCGCCTCCGGCGGTGGAGTTGCCGAAGACGACGGCGACGGTGGGAATGCCCTCGGCCGAGAGCCGGGTGATGTCGCGGAAGATCGCCCCGCCCGGGATGAAGATCTCCTTCTGGGACGGGAGATCGGCGCCACCGGACTCGACGAGGCTGATGCAGGGCAACCGGTTCTGCCGGGCGATCTCGTTGGCCCGCAGGGCCTTGCGGAGCGTCCAGGGATTGCTGGCACCGCCGCGCACGGTCGGGTCGTTGGCGGTGATCAGGCACTCGACGCCCTCGACGGTCCCGATACCGGTGATCATCGAGGCGCCGACCGGGTAGTCGCTGCCCCAGGCGGCGAGCGGGGACAGTTCCAGGAACGGGGTGTCCGGATCGAGGAGCAGCTCGATGCGCTCCCGGGCGGGCAGTTTGCCGCGCGTCCGGTGCCGGTCCGTGTACTTCTCGCCGCCGCCGAGCAGGGCCTTGTGGTGCTCGGCGTCGAGTTCGGCGAGGCGGGCGAGGGCGGCGGTACGGGCGGCCGTGTGCTCGGGGGCGTGCGGATCCACGGTGGTGCCGAGGCGGGTCATGGGCGGGTCCCCTCCGGGGCGGGGTCGGCCGACAGGAGGTGCGTCGGGATGTCGAGGTGGCGGGCGCGCAGCCATTCGCCGAGGGCCTTGGCCTGCGGGTCGAAGCGGTGGCCCGAGGCCACGCCGGCGCCGAGGATGCCGGTGACGGTGAAGTTGAGGGCCCTCAGGTGCGGGAGTTCGTGACGGGCGACGGGGAGACCCGAGGTCTCGGGGAGCAGGGTGGTGAGGGCCTCGGCCGTGAGGGTCGCGCGGAGCCACTGCCAGGCGGCGTCGCTCTCGGCCCAGACGCCGATGTTGGCGTCGCCGCCCTTGTCGCCGCTGCGGGCGCCGAACAGGGCGCCGAGCGGGACGCGGGTGGTGGCCGCCGCGGGGCCCGTTCCCGGAACCGGGGCCGCGCCCCGGTCGCCTTCGGGGGTTCCGCCCCCGGACCCCGGCGCCTCGAACGCCGGCGGGGCCGGGGTGGTCAGCGCCGACGGGGCCGGGACGGGCGGGATCGGGTGGCGGGTGGTGTCGGGGAGGACCGCCACGTGGGGGACCGTCGTGGCCGGGACCAGGGACGAGGTGAAGACCCCGTACGGCTGGGCCGGGCCCGGAGGGGCCGTCACGTGGAAGCCCGGGTAGCTGCCCAGGGCCAGTTCGATCGCGGCGGCGGTCAGGCCCCGGCCGACCCGGTCCGGGGACGGGTCGCGGACGACCAGGCGGAGCAGGGCGCTCGCGGTCTCCTCCGTGTCCGGGTCAAGGTGGTCCGTGCGGGCCAGGGTCCATGTCACGGTGGCCACTCCCGCGAGGGCTTCCGCGAGTTGCGCCTTGACCAGGTCGGCCTTGGCTTCGACGTCGAGGCCGGTCAGGACGAACACCACCTCGTTGCGCCAGCCCCCGATCCGGGTCACTCCCACCTTGAGGGTGTCGGGCGGGGCCTCGCCGACGACGCCGCAGATCGCGACCCGGTCCGGGCCGGCCGGGGCGAGGCGGACGGTGTCGAGGCGGGCCGTCACGTCCGGCCCGAGGTAGCGGACGCCCTGTGTCTCGTAGAGGAGTTGGGCGGTGACGGTGCCGACGGTGATCGCCCCGCCCGTGCCCGGATGCTTGGTGACGATCGAGGTACCGTCCTCGGCGATCTCCGCGAGCGGGAAGCCGGGGGTGCGGACGTCGTGCCGGGTGAAGAAGGCGTAGTTGCCGCCGGTGGCCTGGGTGCCGCACTCCAGGACGTGACCGGCGACGACCGCACCCGCCAGCCGGTCGTACGCGTCCGGCGCCCAGTCGAACCACCAGGCCGCCGAGCCGCTGACCAGCGCCGCGTCGGTGACCCGGCCCGTGACCACCACGTCCGCGCCCGCCCGCAGGCAGGCGGTGATCCCGGCGCCGCCCAGGTAGGCGTTGGCCGTCAGCGCGCCCTCCGAGAAGGGCATCAGGTCGTCGCCCTCGACGTGCGCCACCGAGACGGGCACGCCCAGCTTGTCCGCCAACTCCCGCAGCGCGTCGGCGAGTCCCGCCGGGTTCAGGCCGCCGGCGTTCGCGACGATCCGTACGCCCCGCTCGTGCGCGAGGGCGAGGTTCTCCTCCAACTGGCGCAGGAAGGTCTTGGCGTAGCCGAGGTCGGGGTTCTTCAGGCGGTCGCGGCCGAGGATCAGCATGGTGAGTTCGGCCAGGTAGTCGCCCGTCAGCACGTCGAGCGGTCCGCCGGTGAGCATCTCGCGCACGGCGCCGAACCGGTCCCCGTAGAAGCCCGAGGCGTTGCCGATCCGCAGCGGGCGCCGGGTCATCGGGAGCCCTCCGGCGCGCGGCCGGGGCCCGCCGGGCCCGCGAAGGCCTGGGCGATGTCCAGCCAACGGTCGGCGTCCGGGCCCGTCGCCGTCAGGTCGGTGTCCGCGCGGTGCACCCGCTGGGTCACCAACAGGCAGAAGTCGAGGGCGGATCCGTTGATCCGCTGGGCGGCGTCGGCGGGACCGTACGTCCAGGGCTCGGCCCCGTCGGGGGCGGTGAGTTCCACCCGGAACTCCCCCTCGGGCGCCGGCAGGCCCCGGACCGCGTACGCGTAGTCGCGCGCCCGGATCCCGATCCGCGCGACGTGCCGCAGCCGGGCGGTGGGGGTGCGGCGGACCCCGAGGGCGTCGGCGACGTCCTGCCCGTGGGCCCAGGTCTCCATCAGGCGGGCGCTCGCCATGGAGGCGGCCTTCATGGGCGGCCCGTACCAGGGGAAGCGGGTGTCGGGCGAGGCGACCGCGAGCGCCTCGTCGAGGGCGGTGCGGGTGGTCCGCCAGCGGGCGAGCAGTTCGGCGGGCGCCAGCGCGGCCCCTTCGGCGGCGCCCTCGTCGACGAAGGAGTCGGGGGCGGCGAGGGCCTCCTCGACCATCCGCGCGAAGCCGGCCGGGTCGGTGAGGGACAGCAGGGCGGCGCGGTCGGTCCAGTGCAGGTGGGCGATCTGGTGGGCGACGGTCCAGCCGCTCGCGGGGGTGGCCTTCGCCCAACCGGGCTCGGACATGTCCCCGACCAGGGAATCGAGGTCCCGAGCCTCCTCTCGGAGATCGGTGAAGACGGCGACGGCGGACGGATCGGGCACGGTGCGCTCCCCTTCTCGGCGTGGGGGAAGCCTGGCAGGGGTCCACAAAACAATCAAGCACGCTTGCATGATTTCTTCGGGGACTGTCACGTTCCCGCCGGCCCGTCCAACTCGCCCGAACGGCAATGGATTTGCCCCCCGACCCGTCCGGCGAGGGGCGCGGCGGGCGGGTGCGGCGCCGCCCTCGGGGGCGAATTCGGCCGTACGCCGGGAACGCGACGCAACTCTCCGTCGCCGCACCGATACTGAGTGCTTCGCTCCGGGCCCAGAGCGCGCATCCGTTCATGTCATCGCACTCGACGAAGAGGATGAACCGACGTGACGTACGTGAACTCAGCCGACTTCTCCCTCTACCCCGAACTCGACGCGAACGCCCTGCACGCCTTCGTCACCGCCCTCGAAACCGGTGACCTCACCGGCCTGTCCCCCTCCCGCGCCGCCGACGTCGAGGAGGTCCGGTCCGTCGCCGTGTTCAGCCGCGGCAAGGTGACCGGCGCCGACGGGGACCTGCTCGACGCCGCGCTCTGGCGGCACACCGGGTCGGACCCCCGGCCGGTGATCGTGATGCCCTCGCCGTGGACGAACCTGGGCTGGCTCACGTACGCCGTCCAGGGCGCGCTCTTCGCGGCGCGCGGCTACAACGTCCTCGCCTACACCGCCCGCGGTTTCGCCGGCTCCGAGGGCCAGGTCGACGTGGCGGGCCCGCTCGACGTCGCGGACGGCAGTCGCGCCCTGGACCACATCGTCGAGCGGACCGCCGGGCCGATCACCAGAATCGGGTTCCTCGGGGACTCCTACGGCTCCGGCATCAGCCAGCTCGTCGCCGCGCACGACACCCGCGTGGACGCCGTCGTCGCGCTCAGCACCTGGGGCGACCTCGGGGAGGCCTTCTTCGAGAACTCGACCCGCCATGTCGCAGCCGTGGAGGCCCTGCTGGGCGCCGCCGCGAAGGCCCGACTGAGCCCGCGGACGCGGAGCGTCTTCGAGAACGTGCTGGCCAACCGTGACATCGAGGGGACCCTGCGGTGGGCGGAGCAGCGCTCGCCCCTCACCCACGTCAAGGAGCTCAACCGGCGCCAGGTCCCGATCCTCTTCGCGCAGGCCTGGCACGAGACGCTCTTCCCCGGCAACCAGACCGTGCGGATGTTCAACGAACTGACCGGCCCCAAACGCCTCGACCTCTCCATCGGGGACCACTCCGGGCCCGAGATGTCCGGCATGCTCGGCCTGCCGAACCGGATCTGGACGGACGCCCACCGCTGGTTCGACCACCACCTGAGGGGCATCGACAACGGCGTCGCCGACCAGGCCCGGGTGGTCAGCGAGGTGATGTGGGGCAAGGGCCTGGAGGCGCGCGCCGGCTGGTCCGCCGTCACCGAGCGGACCCGGCGCGTCCACCTGACGGGCGGTGGCGAACTGGCGCACAAGCCCGAGGCCGGCTGGACGGCGGCCGTGGTGTGCGGGGTGGACACCCCGGCGACCGTCGCCGACGCGATCGTGACGTCCGGTTACGCGGAGATGGCCGGGCGGCCGAAGGTCTACCCGACCGGTGCCATCGACCGCGGCGTGGCGGCCGTCTGGGCGGCGCCGCCCGAGGAGGAGATCGCCCGACTGCGGGGCACGCCCCGCCTGCGGGTGACGTACCGGGCGGCGAACCCCGGATCCACCTTCGTGGCGTACCTGTTCGACACGGCACCGGACGGGAGCGCCCACCTCGTCACCCACGCGCCGTTCAGCGACCTCGACTCGCCCCCGGACAGCCTGATCGGCGCGGACATCGAACTCCAGGCGACGGCGTACGACGTCCCGCGCGGGCACCGGCTGCTGCTGGTGATCGACGGCCGCGACCCCTTCTACGGCGACGCCAACCTGCCGCGCGCCACGCTGGCCTTCACCTCCCCGGAGGCCACGCCGTCCTTCCTGGACCTGCCGCTCGGCTGAGCCGACGCGGCGCGAGACCCGACCGCCTCCCCGCGGGTACGGAACCGCCCCGCCGCCCTCTCGTGGGCGGCGGGGCGGGAGGCGTCCCGGGGAAAGAGGAGACGACTCAGGGGGTCGTCAGGGCCCGCTTGCCGATCTGGGAGCGGACCGCGCCCATGCTCGCCGCGATCACCAGGACGATGGCGAGGGCGTCCAGGGCGGACAGCGCCTGGTGCAGGACCAGGAAACCGGCGGTCGCGGCGATGGCCGGTTCCAGACTCATCAGGATCGCGAAGGTGGGGGCGGGCAGCTTGCGCAGGGCCAGCAGTTCCAGGGTGTAGGGCAGCACCGAGGACATCACGGCGACGCCCAGACCGAGCGCCAGGGTGCTCGGGACCAGGAGGTCGGAGCCCGCCTCGACGATGCCCAGGGGCAGGCAGAGGACCGCGGCGACCGCCATGGCCAGGGCCAGGCCGTCCGCCTGCGGGAACCGACGCCCCGTACGCGCGCTGAACACGATGTACGCCGCCCACATCGCGCCGGCTCCGAGCGCGAACGCGGCGCCCAGCGGATCGAGCCCGCCGAAGCCGCCGCCCCCGTGGCCGGCGAGGAGCACGACCCCCGCCAGGGCCAGGCCGGCCCACAGGACGTTGACCAGGCGGCGGGAGACGACCACCGAGAGGGCGAGCGGGCCGAGGACCTCCAGGGTCACGGCCGGGCCGAGCGGGATGCGGTCGATGGCCTGGTAGAAGAGGCCGTTCATGCCGGCCATGGTCACGCCGAACCACAGGACGGTGGTCCAGTCGGCGCGTTTGTACCCGCGCACCTTGGGGCGGCACAGGACCAGCAGGACCAGCGCCGCGGCCGCCAACCGGAGCGTGACCACGCCCGCCGCCCCGGCCCTCGGCATGATCATGACCGCCAGGGCCGCGCCGAACTGGACGGAGACCCCGGCCGAGACCACCAGCGCGACCGGCCCGAGACGGGCGCGGACACCACCGGACGCGGCCGCCTCGGCGGGGGTCGGGGCGGGCGCGGTCGCGGGCCGGGAGGCGCGTGGGGACACGGGAGGAGTGGACGCGGTCATCTCCCCAGGCTAAGCCGTCTGTAACGGGTGGCAAGCCGATTCTTGCCTTACATCGGTCACTCCACCGCACCCCCGGCCGAAGCCGGCGGCCGTGCGTTGCGCGAGGTGACGGGCCCGGCAGCCCCTCCGGACGCCCTCCGCACCGGACGCTCGGCCGAGCACCCGCCCTCCGGGACACCGCGTCTCACCGAATGGACGTGGCTCCGAGACCGCGTCCGGGACCCGATACGCTCCGCTCGTGGCTGAGATCCAGATTCCCGCTGACATCAAGCCCGCCGACGGACGCTTCGGCGCGGGCCCCTCCAAGGTGCGGACCGAGGCGCTCGACGCCCTGGCCGCCACCGGTACCTCCCTGCTCGGAACCTCCCACCGCCAGGCCCCGGTCAAGAACCTGGTCGGCTCGGTGCGGCAGGGACTCCGGGACCTCTTCTCCCTCCCCGAGGGCTACGAGGTGATCCTGGGCAACGGCGGCTCCACCGCCTTCTGGGACATCGCGACCGCCGGGCTCATCGAGAAGAAGTCCCAGCACCTCACCTTCGGTGAGTTCTCCTCCAAGTTCGCCACCGCCGCGAAGCTCGCGCCGTGGCTGGACGCGCCGTCCGTGATCTCCTCGGAGCCGGGCACGCACCCCGAGCCGGTCGCCGAGGCCGGCGTGGACGTGTACGCGTACACCCACAACGAGACCTCGACGGGTGTCGCGGCGCCGATCAAGCGGGTCGCGGGCGCCGATGCCGGTTCGCTCGTCCTGGTGGACGCGACCTCGGGCGCCGGCGGTCTGCCGGTGGACATCACCGAGACCGACGTCTACTACTTCGCCCCGCAGAAGTCCTTCGCCTCGGACGGCGGCCTGTGGCTGGCGGCGTTCTCCCCGGCGGCGCTGGAGCGCGCGGCGCGCGTGCACGCGTCCGGCAGCCGGCACATCCCGGAGTTCTTCTCCCTGCCGACGGCGATCGACAACTCGCTGAAGAACCAGACGTACAACACCCCGGCGCTGTCCACCCTCTTCCTGCTGGACCGGCAACTGGAGTGGATGAACAGCCAGGGCGGCCTGGAGTTCACGACCGGTCGCACGGCGGCCAGCGCGCGCAACCTCTACGGCTGGGCCGAGGCGTCGAAGTACGCGAACCCGTTCGTCACGGACGCCGACAAGCGGTCCGCCGTCATCGGCACGATCGACTTCTCCGACGACATCGACGCGGCGGCGGTCGCCAAGGTGCTGCGCGCCAACGGCATCGTGGACACCGAGCCGTACCGCAAGCTCGGTCGCAACCAACTGCGCGTCGCGATGTTCCCCGCGATCGACCCGGCGGACGTGCAGGCGCTGACCGCGTGCATCGACCACGTGATCGAGAAGCTCTGATCCGTTCCTCCCGCTCCTCGCTCCTCCCGTTCTTCCCGAGGCCCCCGATGACGTTCGCGTCGCCGGGGGCCTCGGCGTTCGCGGGTCCCGGGGGTGGCTTCCGCGCCGGGACCTTGGTCCCAAAAATCGGGGCAAAGAGCCCGCAAACGGAGCATCCCGCAGGCTGCTGCGGCCTGCGGTTTCCCACCGGGGGACCTTCGGCCGGGCCCTCTCGGGGCCCGCGCCACCCCTGCAACCAAAGCGCCCTGGATGTCCCTCATGTCTGATGCGCCGGGAACGAACCCCGGCCCGTTCAGGAGGAACTCCATGCGCAAGGCATTCACCATCTCGGGCATCGTCCTCGCCTCGTCGATGGCCCTCGGCGTCACCGGCACCGCGTTCGCCGCCGACACTCCCCACCCGACCCCCACGAGCAGCGCGAGCACCGGAACCGGCACCGGAACCGACAGCGGCAGCGGCAGCGACAGCGGGGCGAAGGCCGGCACCACCGACGCGAGCCTGAAGCTCTCCGCCTCCACCGCCAAGCCGGGCGCGAGCGTGGAGATCAGCGTCACCGCCCCCGAGGGCTCCACCTCCCTGGCCGTCTCCTCCGCCGCGCTGGGCGACGTCAAACTGACCGAGGGCAAGAGCGGCACCACCTGGACGGGCACCGCCAAGGTCGCCGACGTCAAGGACGGGGACTACGGCGTCGCCCTCACCGGTTCGGCCCCGGGCGGCAAGGTGCGGGCCACCGCGCACCTGACGGTCAAGGCCGGCGCGCCGGACCCGAAGCCGCAGTCCCCCACCCTGCGCCTGTCCAAGGACTTCGGCCGCCCCGGCGACAAGGTGGCCGTCACCGTCACCGCGGGCGCCGGCGACAAGAGCGCCCAGGTGAAGTCCGGCGCCTTCGCCGGCGGCCAGGTCAACCTCACGAGCGACGGCAAGGGCACCTGGACCGGCACCGCCGTCGTCGCGAACGACGTCAAGACCGGCTACTACGGCGTGGACGCCTTCGCCGGAGGCAAGAAGTTCGACACCGTGAAGTTCTCCACCGAGGCCTCCGGCCACGACAAGAAGCCCGACGTGAAGCCGGTGACCCCCGCGCAGCCGGTGACCCCGCTGAAGCCGAGCGAGCACAAGAAGCCCAAGGGCTCCGTGAACACCGGCCAGGCCCCCCTCGCCGCCACCGGGACGGCCACCGGGAGCACCGGGACCGACGCCGGGGCCGCTCAGGACACGACCCGCAATGCCTGACCTGCCCACCCTCCGCCGGGGCGGCCGCGCACGCCGCGCGGCCGCCCTGGCGGGCACCGCCGGCCTCGCCCTCGTCCTCGCCTCCGGCTGCTCCTCCGCCGCCGACACCGCGTCCGCCCCGGCGGCCCACCGGGCCGACGTACTGGCGCCCTCCGTCCCGGACCGCGTCGCGATCCCCGACATCAAGGTCGACGCCCCGCTCGACACCGTCGGACTCGACGCCGAAGGGGTGATGCGGGAACCGGACTTCGCGAAGCCGAAGGACGCGGCCTGGTACAAGGACGGTCCGACCCCGGGCGAGGCCGGAGCCGCCGCCATCGTCGGCCACCTGGACACCCCGCAGGCGCCCGAGGCCGTCTTCTTCAACCTCGGGAAGCTGAAGAAGGACGAGCCGATCCGGGTCCACCGCACCGACGGCAGCACCGCCGTCTTCGCCGTCGACGCGGTGGACACCTACAAGAAGGACGCGTTCCCCACCGACAAGGTCTACGGGGACACCCGCGGCAAGGCCGAACTGCGCCTGATCACCTGCGGCGGAGCCCTCACCGCGGACCGTCACTGGGACTCCAACGTGGTCGTGTACGCGCACCTCACCGGCCGGGAGTAGCCCGGCACGCGATACCTTCAGGAGTTCGGCCCGGTTCGGCTCGGCAATTCTTGGAGGCAGCGGCGTGAGCGTGCGAGTAACGGCGGCCCAGGGTGGCGTGGACCCCTTCGGCACGGCCCGGCTGCGGCGCGGGGTGCTCGACGCCTGGGGCGCGGGCCCCTCCCGGTTCCGCGAGGACGCCAACGCCGAGGAGGACCTGGCGCTCGGCGGCTACCGGGACCGGCTCGTCGTGGAACTGGCCCAGAACGCCGCCGACGCGGCGGCCCGCGCCCGGGTCCCGGGCCGGCTGCGGCTCACCCTGCACCCGGGCGAGGGCGAGCCCGCGGTGCTCGCCGTCGCCAACACCGGTGCCCCGCTGGACGCCACGGGCGTGGAGTCGCTGAGCACGCTGCGCGCCTCCGCGAAGCGGGAGCCCGCCGGCGCCGGCGCGGACGCGGCGAGCGGTGCGGCCGGCTCGGCGGAGACCGTGGGGCGCTTCGGCGTCGGCTTCGCCGCCGTCCTGGCGGTCTCCGACGAACCGGCGGTGCTCGGCCGGCACGGCGGTGTCCGCTGGTCCCTGGCCGAGGCCCGCGAACTGGCCCGGGACGCCGCCAACGGCAGCCCCGGACTCGGTGACGAGCTGCGCCGCCGCGACGGCCATGTACCGCTGCTGCGCCTGCCGTTGCCCGCCGAGGGCACCGCCCCCGAGGGGTACGACACCGTCGTGGTGCTGCCGCTGCGCGACGGCGCCGCCGAGGAGCTGGTGGAGCGGCTGCTGGCGGGCATCGACGACGCCCTGCTGCTGACCCTCCCCGGGCTGCGCGAGGTCGTCGTGGAGACCCCCGCCGGCGGACACCGAGTGCTGTACCGGCGCGCCGAGGGCCCGTACACCGTCATCGAGGACTCCGCCTCCGGCACCCACCGCTGGCGCACCGTGCGCCACCACGGCCCCATCGCCAAGGAGTTGCTCGCCGACCGGCCCGTCGAGGAACGGCTGCGGCCCACCTGGACGATCACCTGGGCGGCGCCCGTGGACGCCGACGGGGCGCCCGTGCACCCGCTCACCGCGCCGGTGGTGCACGCGCCGACGCCGACCGACGAGCCGCTGGGCATCCCCGCCCTGCTGATCGCCTCGCTGCCGTTGGACACCAGCCGCCGGCACCCCGCGCCGGGGCCGCTGACCGACTTCCTGGTGCAGCGGGCCGCCGACGCGTACGCCGAACTCCTCGGCTCCTGGGACCCGGTGAGCATCGGCCTCGTGGACCTGGTGCCCGGCCCGCTCGGCAAGGGCCCGCTGGACGGGGACCTGCGCGCCGCCGTGATCGAGCGGCTGCCCCGCACGGCGTTCCTCGCGCCGGCCGCCCCCGCCGAGACCCCCACCCCCGAGACGCCCGAGGAACGCTCCGCCCTGCGGCCCTTCGAGGCCGAGGTGGTGGAGGGCGCCGGCTCCGACACCGTGAACGTCCTCGCCGAGGTGCTGCCGACCCTGCTGCCCGCCGGGCTGGAACGCCGCGCCGAACTGCGCACCCTGGGTGTCGGCCGGCTTCCGCTGGGCGACGCCATCGAGCGGATCGCGGGCATCGAGCGGACCCCCGAGTGGTGGTACCGGCTGTACGACAGCCTCGCCGGCGTGGATCCCGACCGGCTGTCGGGGCTGCCCGTGCCGCTGGCCGACGGACGCACCGCGATCGGCCCCCGGCACATCCTGCTGCCCGGCGCCGACACCCCGCCGAGCCTGGCCCGGCTCGGCCTGAAGGTGGCCCACCCGGACGCGGCGCACCCGCTGCTGGAGAAGCTGGGCGCGCTCCCGGCGACCCCGCGCTCCGTGCTGACCACCCCGCAGGTCCGGGCGGCCGTGGCCGCCTCCATGGACGCGGGCGAGATCTGGGACGAGGACGGCGTCGACTCCGACGAACTCGTCGAGATCGTCCTGACCCTGGTCCGCGACGCCGACCTGGCACCCGGCGACGAACCCTGGCTGGGCGCGCTGGCACTCCCCGACGAGGACGGGGAACTCACCCCGGCGGGCGAACTCCTGCTTCCCGGCTCGCCGTTGGCCTCGGTCATCCGCGAGGACGAGGTGCCCTGCCTGGACGCCGAGCTGACCGAACGCTGGGACGCCGACACGCTGACCGCCGTCGGGGTGCTGGCCACGTTCCAACTGGTGCGCGCCACCGACGTGGTCCTGGACCCCGATGAACTGGAGCCCCGCGACGGGGACTTCGCCGAACCGGACGACGCGGGCCTGCTCGACGCGGTGGACGTGTGGTGCGAGGACCTGCTGGACCAACTGCCGGACACCCCGCTGCCGCCGGTCGCCACCGAGCTGATCGCCGTACGGGACCTCGACCTGGTCGACGACGACTGCTGGCCGCAGGCGCTGGCCATGCTCGCGCAGCCGCCGCTGCGCGACGCCCTCACGCAGCCCGTGCGGGTGCTGCTCCCGGACGGCACCACCCGCTCCGTGCGCTCGTACACCGCCTGGTGGCTGCGCGACCACCCGGTGCTCGACGGCCGCCGCCCGGCCGGACTGCGCGCGGCCGGCGGCGACCCCCTGCTCGCGGGCCTGTACACCTCGGCGGACGCGACCGGGTTCGAGGACGAGCAGGTGCTGCGCGCTCTCGGCGTACGGACCACCGTGGCGGCCCTGCTGGAGGAGCCCGGCGGCGCGGCCGAACTCCTGGGCCGGCTCGCCGACCCGGACCGCGAGGTCTCCGACCGGCAACTGCACGCCCTGTACGGGGCGCTGGCCGACCTGGACCCGGAGCAGGTCACCCTCCCCGACGACCTGCGGGTGGTGGTGGACGGCGAGATCCGCGTGGTGGACGCGGCCGACGCGGTGATCGCGGACGCCCCCGACCTGCTGCCGTTGACGGCCGGGCTGCCGCTGCTGCCGGTCGCCCCGGCGCGCGCCGCCGACCTGGCGGAACTGCTCCAGGTACGCCGTCTGTCGGACACCGTGCCGGCCGAGGTCAGCACGCCGGGCGAGGAGCACGAGGTCCCGGATTCGGTGCTGCGGCTACTGGGTCCGGCCACCCCGCTCCGCTACCTCGAGCACGAGGAGCTCGTGGCGGGCGGCACCGAACTCGACTGGCGCCGCACCCCGGACGGCACCCTGCACGCCTCGACCCTGGAGGGCGTGGCGGCGGGCCTGGCCTGGGCGGCGGGCCAGTGGCCGCGCCGTTTCGAGGTCGCGGCCCTGCTGGAGGACCCCTCGCGCACGGCGGAACTGGCCCGCGACCGCTGGTTCGACTGACGGGCGGGTCCGCCTCGACGGACTCCGCCCGCCCCCTTCGGGTGGCAGGCCCTTCGGATGGCAGGCCCTTCGGGTGGGTCAGGCCGGGAACTTCCGGTCGACCCACCTGAAGGTGAACTCGATCAGGGCCGCCGCGATCACGGCGATGCCGACGGCCGTCCACGGCATCACGGCGCCGACCAGCTTCAGCTCGAAGAACTCCTGGAGCCAGGGAACGACGAGGACGACCAGGAAGGCCGCGCCCATCGCGCCGACCAGGGCGACCCGCCACCAGGTGTAGGGGCGGGCGATGATCGCCAGGACCCACATGGAGGTCAGGAACAGCGCCAGCGTCGCCGCGCTGGTCTCGGCCTCCAGGGCGTTCGGGCCGCTGTAGTGGTGGCGGGCGATCAGGTACGTCACGAAGGTGGCGACGGCGGCGATCACGCCGCCGGGGATCGCGTAGCGCATCACCCGTTTCACGAAGTGCGGCTTCGCGCGTTCCTTGTTCGGTGCCAGGGCCAGGAAGAAGGCAGGGATGCCGATGGTGAGGGTGGAGAGCAGCGTCAGGTGGCGCGGCAGGAACGGGTACTCGACCTGGGAGCAGACCACGAGGACGGCCAACAGCACCGAGTAGACCGTCTTCGTGAGGAAGAGCGTCGCGACGCGGGTGATGTTGCCGATGACCCGGCGGCCCTCCGCGACCACCGAGGGCAGGGTGGAGAAGCTGTTGTTGAGGAGCACGATCTGGGCCACGGCCCGGGTCGCCTCGGAGCCGGATCCCATGCTCACGCCGATGTCGGCGTCCTTGAGGGCGAGCACGTCGTTGACGCCGTCGCCGGTCATCGCGACCGTGTGGCCCTTGGACTGGAGGGCGGCGACCATGTCCCGCTTCTGCTGCGGGGTGACCCGGCCGAACACGGCGTTCTCGTCGAGGGCCCGGGCCATCTCCGCCTGGTCGGTCGGCAGCTTGCGGGCGTCGACCGTGTTCTGCGCGCCCGGCAGGCCGAGCTTGCCGGCGACCGCGCCGACGGAGACCGCGTTGTCACCGGAGATGACCTTGGTCTTGACGTCCTGGTCCTCGAAGTAGCGCAGGGTGTCGGCGGCGTCGGGGCGCAGCCGCTGTTCCAGGACGACCAGGGCGGTGGGCTTGGCCCCGGTGGCCACGGCCGGGTCGTCGAGTTCGCGTCCGGAGCGGGCCAGCAGGAGGACGCGCAGCCCCTCCTCGTTGAGGGCGTTGATCTCGTCGAGGGCCGGGTCCCCGGCCGGGAGGAGGACGTCGGGGGCGCCGAGCAGCCAGGTGTTGTTCTCGCCGTCGCCCTCGCTGAAGCCGGCGCCGCTGTACTTGCGGGCGGAGGAGAAGGGCAGCGACTCGGTGCACCGCCAGTCGGCGCTGTCGGGGTAGGCGTCGATGATGGCCTGGAGGCTGGCGTTGGGGCGGGGGTCGGACTCGCCGAGCGCGCCCAGGACCTTCTGTACGTAGGCCGGATCCGCGCCGCCGAGGGGGCGCAACTCGGTGACGTCCATGCCGCCCTCGGTGAGGGTGCCGGTCTTGTCGAGGCAGACCACGTCGACGCGGGCGAGGCCCTCGATGGCGGGGAGTTCCTGGACGAGGCACTGCTTGCGGCCGAGCCGGATGACGCCGATGGCGAAGGCGACGGAGGTGAGTAGGACGAGGCCCTCGGGGATCATCGGGACGATGCCGCCGACGGTGCGGGCGATGGCGTCCTTGAGGTTGTTGTCCTTGACGACGAGCTGGCTGATGATCAGGCCGATGGAGGTCGGGATCATCATCCAGGTGACGTACTTGAGGATGGTGGAGATGCCGGAGCGCAGCTCGGAGTGGACGAGCGTGAAGCGGGAGGCCTCTTCGGCCAACTGGGCGGCGTAGGCCTCGCGGCCGACCTTGGTGGCGGTGAAGGCGCCGCCGCCGGCGACCACGAAGGAGCCGGACATGACGGGGTCGCCGGGCTTCTTCAGCACCGGGTCGGCCTCGCCGGTGAGGAGGGATTCGTCGATCTCCAGTCCGTCGGCCTCGCCGACGATCCCGTCCACGACGACCTTGTCGCCGGGGCCGAGCTCGATGACGTCGTCGAGGACGATCTCGGAGGTGGAGATCTCGCCGGTGGCGCCGTCGCGGCGGACGCTCGGTTTGGCCTCGCCGATGACGGCGAGTCCGTCGAGGGTCTTCTTGGCGCGCAGTTCCTGGATGATGCCGATGCCGGTGTTCGCGATGATCACGAAGCCGAACAGGCTGTCCTGGATCGGGGCGACGACGAGCATGATCACCCAGAGCACGCCGATGATGGCGTTGAAGCGGGTGAAGACGTTCGCGCGGACGATCTCGGAGGTGGAGCGCGAGGAGCGGACGGGGACGTCGTTGACGTCTCCGCGCGCGACGCGTTCGGCGACCTCGGCGGTGCTCAGTCCGCCCGGCTTGAAGCGGGGAGCGGGCGGCTTGATCGGGTGGACCGGGTCCAGTTCGGACCCCGCGTCGATGGCCGTTCCGACCGGGGCGCGGCCGGCGGCGCCGGCACCCGCGCCGCCCCTGCCGGTCGGCCGCGGTCCCTCGGATTCGGTCTCTGCCCGCTGCGTCATGCTTTCGACGGTAAAGGGCCTTCGAACGCTTCACCCGCCGAGCAGGACGAAGATCCGACTTCGGGATGACCCGAATCCTCCCTCGGGACTCCCCTCACCCTCGGCGAGGGAGCCGAAGGGGGACTGGACCCCGGGGTCCTACCGTGCTCCGGCCGCGCCCGTCCCGCCGGCTTCGGCGGCCTGCTGTTCCTTGTGGCGCTTGATCGCCGCCTCGCGACCTCGGGCGTACCAGATGCCGAACAGGCCGAGGGCCGCGCCGGCGAGCGGGGTCCAGACCCACCACAACATGCCCCGGTCGGCGAACCACCCGTAGAAGGGGAGCTGAACGAGGAAGAGGACGAACCAGATGATCGTGCCGCCGACGACGGTCGCGACGACGGGGCCCTCCAGGGGCTCGGGGGCCTCGTGCTGTGCGGTCCATTTCGCCATGTGTCCAAGTCTAGGTGCCGCGAATCGCGGTCTACGCGCGGAGATGGACGCTCCGTCGCTCATGTGTTCATACTGAAACGGTTTGCCTGCGACCGGATTTACTCGTACGAACCACCAAATCCCCTTGAGGACCGCATGAGCACCTCGGCACCCGCCGCGGCCCCCACCAACGCCCTGGATCGCCACTTCAAGATCTCGGAGCGTGGTTCGACCGTCGCCCGCGAGGTCCGGGGCGGCCTGGCGACCTTCTTCGCGATGGCCTACATCATCGTGCTCAACCCGATCATCCTGGGCAGCGCGAAGGACATGTACGGCCACCAGCTCGACGGCGGCCAGCTCGTCACCGCCACGGTCCTGACGGCCGCGTTCTCCACCCTGCTCATGGGGGTCATCGGCAACGTCCCCATCGCGCTCGCGGCCGGCCTCGGCGTCAACACCGTCGTGGCCCTCCAGCTCGCCCCCCGGATGAGCTGGCCCGACGCCATGGGCATGGTGGTGCTCGCCGGCTTCGTCGTGATGCTGCTGGTCGCCACCGGCCTGCGCGAGCGGGTCATGAACGCCGTCCCGCTGGGCCTGCGCAAGGGCATCGCGATCGGCATCGGCCTGTTCATCATGCTGATCGGCCTGGTGGACTCGGGCTTCGTCACCCGCATCCCGGACGCCGCGCACACCACGGTCCCGCTCCAGCTCGGCGGCAACGGCCACCTGGACGGCTGGCCCGTACTGATCTTCGTGCTCGGCGTGCTGCTCACGCTCACCCTGCTGATCCGCAAGACCCCCGGCGCGATCCTGATCTCCATCGTCGTCATGACCGTGATCGCGGTCGTCGTGCAGTTGGTCGCCGACCTGCCGGGCCTCGCCTGGGGGCTGACCGTGCCGGAGTGGCCGGGCAATCCGGTGGCCGCACCCGACTTCGGGCTCGTGGGTCAGGTCAGCCTCTTCGGCGGCTTCGAGAAGGTCGGGATGCTCACCGGCGTCCTGTTCGTCTTCACCGTGCTGCTGTCCTGCTTCTTCGACGCCATGGGCACCATCCTGGGCGTCGGCGACGAGGCCAAGCTGACGAGGCCGGACGGCACCTTCCCCGGCATCAACCGGGTGCTGCTGATCGACGGGCTGGCCGTCGCCTCGGGCGGCGCGACCTCCTCCTCCGCCACCACCTGCTTCGTGGAGTCCACGGCCGGTGTCGGCGAGGGCGCCCGCACGGGCCTGGCGAACGTCGTGACGGGCGGCCTCTTCGCCGTGTCGCTGTTCCTCACGCCGCTGGCGACCATGGTCCCGTCCCAGGCGGCGACCCCCGCGCTGATCGCGGTGGGCTTCCTGATCCTGGCAGGATCGATCAGGGACATCGACTGGAACGACTTCACCATCGCCGTCCCGGCCTTCCTGGCCATGGTGATGATGCCCTTCACCTACTCGATCACCAACGGCATCGGCATCGGCTTCATCAGCTTCTGCGTCCTGCGCCTGACGACCGGCCGGGGCCGCGAGGTCCCGCCCGCCATGTACGTCGTCGCGGCGGTGTTCGTCTTCTACTACGCGATGCCCGCGCTCGGCCTGACGTAGCCCGAACGGACCAACCGGTCCTGACATCCTCACGGAGCTCACGGGGGCACCCTCAGGTGAGCCCGTAGAACTTCTCCGTCTCGTCGACGGCCGTCTTGAACCGCTCGTCGAAATCATCGCGAATGAGCGTCCGGACCACATAGTCCTGGACGCTCATTCCGCGTTTGGCCGCATGAGTCCGGAGGCGTTCGAGCAGCTCCCCGTCTATGCGCATGCTCAGCACATGTGTCCCCATGCCGAAAGAGTCGGGGCAGGGGCCGTGGACGCGGGTCGCTTTTCGGAACCAACTCACCCTTACGAGTGACACCGCCGCAACCCGCGCATGGTGTGAGGTGTGACGCCTGAAACCGGGTGTTCCTTAGGAAGAGTAATGAGTTATTCTAAGGAACATGCACGACCTTTCCCATGGTGACGACGCCGCCGCCGTGAACGATCTCCGCTCCGCCGTCATGCGGCTGGGCCGCCGACTCAAGCACCAGCGGGTCGACGAGTCACTGAGTCCGACCGAGATGTCGGTGCTCGGCACACTCGCCCGCTGCGGCCAGGCCACCCCCGGTGAGCTGGCCCGGCGCGAGCACGTGCAGCCGCCGTCGATGACCCGCATCGTCGCGTTGCTGGAAGCCAAGGGACTGGTCAGGCTGGAGCCGCACCCCGACGACCGCCGCCAGAAGGTGGTCAGCCAGACCGAGGAGGCCGAAGCGATGCTCGAAGAGAGCCGTCGCAAGCGCAACGCCTTCCTGGCCGGGCTCGCGGCCGAGCTGACCGAGGACGAATGGGCCAAGCTCCGCGAGGCCGCGCCCGTCCTGGAGAAGCTCGCGCACCTGTAACCGCACACGCCAGGAGGCGACACTTTTGAGTACGGGAACCGGAGCAAACTCCGCACCCGGCCACATATCCACCACCGACGACGCGACTGGGCACAAGCAGTCCATGTTCAGCTCGCTGAAGATCCGCAACTACCGGCTCTTCGCCACGGGACAGGTCGTCTCGAACACCGGCACCTGGATGCAGCGCATCGCCCAGGACTGGCTCGTCCTCTCCCTGACCGGCTCCGCCTCGGCCGTCGGCATCACCATCGCCCTGCAGTTCCTGCCGATGCTGATGTTCGGCCTCTACGGAGGCGTACTCGCCGACCGGCTGCCCAAGCGGCCGCTGCTGCTGGCCACCCAGAGCGCCATGGGCCTGACCGGCGTCGCGCTCGCCGCGCTCACCCTGGCCGGCAACGTCCAGGTCTGGCACGTGTACCTCGCCGCCTTCCTGCTCGGCCTCGTCACCGTCGTGGACAACCCGGCGCGCCAGACGTTCGTCTCCGAGATGGTCGGCAAGGACCAGGTCGCCAACGCGGTCAGCCTGAACTCCGCCAACTTCCAGTCCGCGCGGCTGGTCGGTCCGGCCATCGCCGGCGTGCTGATCACCGCCGTCGGCTCCGGCTGGGCCTTCCTGCTGAACGGGCTGTCCTTCGCCGCCCCCATCGCCGGCCTGCTGATGATGCGGACGAGCGAACTCCACCCAATGGTGCCGCAGCCGCGCGCCAAGGGACAACTGCGCAAGGGCCTGCGCTACGTCGCGGGCCGGCCGGAGCTGATCTGGCCCATCGTGCTGGTCGGCTTCATCGGCACCTTCGGGTTCAACTTCCCGATCTGGCTGTCGGCCTTCGTCAGCGACGTCTTCCACGGCGACGCCGGCACCTACGGGCTGTTCAACACCCTGATCGCGGCCGGCTCCCTGGCCGGCGCCCTGCTGGCGGCCAGGCGCGGCCACTCCCGGCTGCGGGTCCTCGTGGCGGCCGCCGTGCTGTTCGGGCTGCTGCTCACCGTGACCGCGTTCGCGCCGGGGTTCTGGCTGTTCGCGGCGCTGCTCGTGCCGATCGGAATGTTCGGCCTGACGGTCAACGTCACCGCGAACTCCAGCGTGCAGATGGCCACCGACCCCGAGATGCGGGGCCGCGTCATGGCCCTGTTCATGATGGTGTTCACCGGCGGCACCCCCGTGGGGGCACCGCTGGTCGGCTGGATCACCGACACGTACGGGGCGCGCGCCGGCATGGCCGTCGGCGGTCTGATCTCCCTGGCCGCCGCCCTCGCCATCGCGGTGGTGCTGTCCCGGGTCGGCAATCTGCGCCTGCGCGTGAGCCGGCGCGGAGTGGCGTTCGTGCCCTCGGACCGCACCCGCGACCTGGTCGCCGCGGCCTGACCCGCACCGCCTCCGCCGCCCCGATCCGGCCGGCGGAGGCACCCGCGGCCGGACCGGCCGCGCTACCGTCGGGGCATGAGGCTGTTCGCCGCCGTGGTGCCGCCCCCGCCCGCCGTCGCCGCACTGCGGGACGCCGTACGGGCCCTGCCGAACGAACCGGGTCTGCGCTGGACCTCGGAGGCCGGCTGGCACTTCACCCTCGCCTTCATGGGCGAGGTCCGCGAGGCCGTGCTCCCCGACCTGCACGCCCGCCTGGCCCGCGCCGCCGCCCGCACCGAGGCGTTCTCGCTGCGGATCCACGGCGCCGGACACTTCGGGGCGAACACCCTGTGGGCCGGGGCCGCCGGCGGGCTCGACGGGATGCGGATGCTCGCGGAACGCGCGGACGCCGCCGCCCGACGGGCCGGCGTGCCGATGGAGCAACACCACCGGTACACGCCCCACCTGACCCTGGCCCGCGGCCGGACCGGCGGCGGCGTGGACCTCGGCCCCCTGCTGGAGTCCCTCGCCGGCTTCGAGGGCACGCCCTGGCGGGTCGACACCCTCAGCCTCGTGCGCAGCAACCTGCCCGTGAGCGGGATCCCGGGTGAACAACCCCGCTACGAGGTCGTCGGCGCCTGGCCCCTGGCCGCGGCGGCCCGCTGACCGCGGTGCGCGGCGGCCGGGACCCGGCCCGGCATGACGCACGTCTCGCGGCCCCCGGCCCGAGGGCCGGGGGCCGCCGCGTTAGTCTCGACGGGTGGATCCGAAGACCAGAAACCGTGTCATGGCCGGTGTGCTCGTGCTGATGTTCGTCGTCGTCGCCGTGGCGGCGGCCGTCGGCCAGTAGCCGCCCGCCCCTTCCGCTACCAGGCGAAGGCCTCCGGCGAGGCTCCCGGACCCGGGAAGATCTCGTCGAGGCCCGCCAGAACCTCCTCCGAGAGCTCCAGTTCCACCGCGCGCAGCGCCGACGCGAGCTGCTCGGGCGTCCGCGGGCCGACGATCGGCCCGGTGACGCCCGGGCGGGTCAGCAGCCAGGCCAGCGCGACCTCGCCGGGCTCCAGACCGTGCTTGTCGAGCAGGTCCTCGTACGCCTGCACCTGCGCCCGTACCGAGCTGTTGGACAGCGCGTCCGCCGAACGTCCGGACGCCGTACGACCCGACTCCGCGGACTTGCGGATGGCCCCGCCCAGCAGCCCGCCGTGCAGCGGCGACCACGGGATGACGCCGAGCCCGTACGCCTCGGCGGCCGGGATGACCTCCATCTCGGCGCGCCGCTCGGCCAGGTTGTAGAGGCACTGCTCGCTGACCAGACCGAGCCGGCCGGCGCGCGCGGCGGTCTCGTTGGCCTGGGCGATCTTCCAGCCGGGGAAGTTCGAGGAACCCGCGTAGAGGATCTTCCCCTGCTGGATCAGGACCTCGACGGCCTGCCAGATCTCCTCGAAGGGGGTCCGCCGATCCACGTGGTGGAACTGGTAGACGTCGATGTGGTCGGTGTTCAGGCGCTTGAGACTGGCGTCGACCGCCCGCCGGATGTTCAGCGCCGAGAGCCGGTCGTAGTTGGGCCACGACTCGCCCTCCGGGGCCATGGAGCCGTAGACCTTGGTGGCGAGGACCGTCTTCTCGCGCCGGCGACCGCCCTGGGCGAACCAGGTGCCGATGATCTCCTCGGTCCTGCCCTTGTTCTCGCCCCAGCCGTACACATTGGCCGTGTCGAAATAGTTGATGCCGGCGTCGAGGGCCGCGTCCATGATGGCGTGGCTTTCGGGCTCCCCCGTCTGGGGGCCGAAGTTCATGGTGCCGAGTACAAGTCGGCTGACCTTGAGGCCGGTGCGTCCGAGCTGTGTGTACTTCATGGGTCACCACCCAACTGCCTGGAGTGCGCTCCAGGCAAGCCCCCTCGTGAAGGGCGTGTCACAGGCCCTGGTAGGGGCCGCCGATGCCCCACGCCTGGTGCAGGGCCGCGGCGAACTCCCCCGCCAACCGGTGCTCCCCGGAGGCGTTGGGGTGCGTGCCGTCGTAGGTGTCGCGGTGGATGTCGTACGCCTGCGGGCGGGCGGCCAGCAGGATCGGCGAGGCGTCGGTGGACAGGTCCGCGACCGCCTTCGCCAGCAGCTCGTTGAAGCGGGCGACCTCGGCGGCGAACGGGGCGTCGGACTCGGCCCGGACGTTGGGGATGACGGGCAGCAGGACCATGCGGACCCCGGAATGGGCGGCGCGGGCCTGCTCGACGAATCGGCGGACGTTGTCGGCGGTCTGCTCGGCCTTCGTGTAGAAGCCGAGGTCGATGAGGCCGAGCGAGACCAGCAGGACGTCGGCCCGGCCCTCGCGGACGGCCGGTCCGATGAGCGGGGCCATGTGCTGCCACCCCTCGCCCCAACCGGCCAGGTGGCGGCGGGCGGACGCGGGGAAGCCCGGGTCGGCGTACTCGTGGCTGGTGGGCGCGTCGGTGAGGGAGTCGTACACCTCGCCGCGCGGGCCGACGATCGCGTAGGGCCCGCCCATGGTGGCGTTCAGGTGCTGCCACATCCGGTAGCGCCAGGTGTAGTCGCCGGCGCGTCCGATGGTCATGGAGTCGCCGACGAACATGAAACGCATCCGGTCATCATCGCGGATCATGCGACAGGTACCCCTGTGATGCCGGACACGCGGCGCGGGCCGGCAGGCTTGGGGGATGCGCCTGCTCCCGACGTTGACCGCCTGCTCCGCCGCCCTCGTCCTCGCCGTGTCGGCGGGACCGGCCGCGGCGGCCGACACCCCCTCCGGGTTCACGATCACCGACCCCCGGATCAAGGAGTCCAGCGGGCTGACGGCCAGCCGGATCCACCCGGGCGTGTACTGGACGCACAACGACAGCGACGACGGGCCGTACGTGTACGCCGTGGACTCCGCGAGCGGGAAGACCGTGGCCCGGGTGACCCTCACCGGGATCGGCCGGCCGCGCGACGTCGAGGGCATCTCGCTCGGGCCGGACGGGCAGTTGTACGTCGGCGACATCGGGGACAACAAGGGCGGCACCTGGGACCACGTGTGGATCTACCGCTTCCCCGAGCCGAAGGTGCTGGCCGACGCGACGGTCGGGGCCGAGCAGTTCACGGTGACGTACGCCGACGGGCCGCGGAACGCGGAGGCCCTGATGGTGCATCCGGTGACGGGGCGGGTGTACATCGCGAGCAAGGACGAGAACAAGGGCGGTCTGTACGAGGGGCCGGGCCGGCTGACCGCCGGTGGGCCGAACGTGTTCCGGCGGGTCGCGGACCTGCCGTGGGTGACCGACGGGGCGTTCTCGCCGGACGGCGGCGCGCTGACCCTGCGCGGGTACTTCTTCGCGCGGACGTGGGCCTGGAAGGACGGCCGCCCGGTGGGCTCCGGCGAGGGGGTGGCCGCCCCGTGGCAGGGGCAGGCGGAGTCGGTGACGTACACGGCGGACGGCACGGCGCTGATGTTCGGGGCGGAGGGGGCGGGCAGCCGGGTGGTGGCGGTACCGGTGCCGGCGCGGGCGGGCGCCGCCCCGGCCCCCTCCGCCGGCACCCGGGCGCCGGCCCGACCCGGCTCGCCGGCCGCGGCGGCGCAGACACAGGGCCCGCAGGACAAGGGGAGCTTCGCGAAGGTCGCCCTCGTGCTGGCGGGCGGGACGGTCCTGGTCATGGCGGGACGGCGGCTGGTGCGCCGCCGGACGCCCAAGTCCTGACGGCGTCGCAGGTCCGACGACGACGCAGGTCCGGCGACAGCGCACGGCCTGACGGCGTCGCAGGCCTGACGGTTCGTACGGCGCGGACAACGCCCGGCCGCCACCGCACCGTTCGACACGCACCGTTCGACACGGACCGTTCGACACCGAACGGGCGGCGCGCTCACCCGACCGGGCGAACGGCCCCCGACGCGGGGGCCGGGCCGCCGGGCGGGGCCGATCCCTCAGGAGTGGCCGAGGTCCGCGGGGGTGAGGTCGCCGGTCGGCACCGAGCCGGTGTCCCGGGACGGCCGCAGGGGGAACTCGTCCGAGGCCATCGAGTCCAGCACCGGCGGCGCCGGACGCGGCGGCTTCGGCATGACCGCGGCCTCCGAGTGGCCGCCGCAGCCGTAGGACAGGGAGACCAGCCGGCCGTCCGCAGGGCCGAACTCGTTCGCGCAGACGCCGAAGGCCTGGCCCAGCGAGCCGCCGATCGCGACGAGGAATCCGCACGACACGCAGGAGGCGGGCGCCGCCTGGGCCATCGGGGTCTTCGCGCCGAACGCCTCGTCCCAGCGGTCCGCCGCGCTGTGCAGGCCGTAGCGGGACAGCACCCGCGCCCGCCGCATGCCCAGTTCCTCGGCGACCGAGGTGATGGAACCGCGGACCGGCACGACGGTGCGGTCGGTGACGTCCGCGTCCTCGGCCTCGACCAGTTCGGCCATCTCGGCGGAGACGACCGAGTTCGGCGGCGGCGCGTCCTCGCCCGACCAGCCGGACTCCAGTCGCAGGTCCTCGGCGTCGGTGGGCAGCAGGTCCCCGGGGCCCATGTCCCCGGGCCGCAGCCGCTCGCTCCACGGCACCCACTCGGGCGCCAGCAGGGCGTCGTCGCCCGGAAGCAGCACCGTTTCGTCGAGGGTGACGTTCTTCGCACGGGAGGCCCGGGTCACGGTGACGGCCCAGCGCCAACCTCGGTAGCCGGGATCCTTGCACTCGAAGAAGTGCGTGACGACCCGGTCGCCCTCGGCGATCACCGAGAGGTGCTCGCCCACCACTCCGGGGGCGGCGGCTTCCTCGGCCGCCGCGCGGGCGAGGTCCACCGCCTCGGCGCACAGGCGGTCGGGGGTACGGCTTCGCGTCGTCGCAGCACTCACAGGTCTCGTTCTCTCCTACGCCGTCTCACGAGTGCGCCGTCCGTACTGTCGTCCACAACGACCCGTCGGCTGTCCCCTACGTAGCGCGGGCGGAGCGGACCAGAGGGCCGCGTCGACGTCCACGCCCGATCGGGTCCGGGCGCACCTACCTGCGATCCATTCTGCGGGATCACGAAGAGGCGCGCGGCCAGAGCAACCGCCGGTGGCGCGCTACGCACGCTACCTCCTCCGAAGCCTTCGGCCCACATGCAAGGTCCGATTCGCGGACAACCCAAGACCGGCCACGGGGTCCGAAACGCGCCGGGGGCCGTTCGGGAGGCGTCCGAGGGGGCCGAGTGGGGCACTATGGGCCCGTGGCACCCGTACGGTCGTCCGACGACGGCTCGGGACCGGCCAGGCGGGCCGGCCGGGCTGTCGGGCGCGCCCTGCACCTGCCCATCACCGGCACCGCACGCGGGATCCGGCGGGCCACTCACGCCCACGGGGCCGGCGAGTCGGGGCTCGGCAGACTCATCGAACTCCACGCCATCAACGGCGCCGGCGACGTCATGATCACCGTGGCGCTGGCCTCCACGGTGTTCTTCTCCGTCCCCACGGACGAGGCGCGCGGCCGGGTGGCGCTCTACCTCGCCATCACCATGGCCCCCTTCACCCTGCTGGCCCCCGTCATCGGCCCGCTGTTGGACCGACTGCCGCACGGTCGGCGCGCCGCGATGGCCGCGGCGATGCTGGCCCGGGCCCTGCTCGCGGTGATGATGTCCGGCGCGGTGGCCACCGGCGGACTGGAGCTGTACCCGGCCGCCCTGGGGGTCCTGGTCGCGTCGAAGGCGTACGGAGTGGTCCGCAGCGCCGTGGTGCCCCGACTGCTCCCGCCGAAGTTCTCCCTCGTCAAGGCGAACTCCCGGGTCACGCTGGCCGGACTGCTCGCCACCGGGGCCGCCGCGCCGGTGGCGGCCGGACTCCACACGATCGGCCCGCCGTGGCCGCTGTACGGGGCGTGCGCGATCTTCATCTGGGGGACCTTCGCCGCGTTCGCGCTGCCGCACAAGGTGGACGAGGCCAAGGGCGAGCGACGGGCCCGGCTGTCCACGCACGAGGCGCACTCGCGCAAACCCGGTCTGCGGACCGTGAGCCGTCCGGTGCTGTGCGGGCTGATGGCCAACGCGGCCATGCGCGGACTGTCCGGGTTCCTGATCTTCTTCCTGGCGTTCCTGCTGCGCGACCACCCGCTGGCCGGCCAGAGCGCGGCGGTGTCGCTGGGCATCGTGGGCGTCGCGGCCGGTCTGGGCAACGCGGTCGGCACGGCGGTCGGCGCGTGGCTGCGCGCCCGGGCGCCGGAGACCATCATCGCGGCGGTGCTGTCGCTGACCCTGGGGGTCGCGGTCCTGGCGGCCGTCTTCGTCAGCGGGCTGTTCATGGCGGTGCTGGCGGCCACGGCGGGGTTCTGCCAGGCCCTGGCGAAGCTGTCACTGGACGCGATGATCCAGCGGGACGTCCCGGAGGCGGTGCGCACCTCGGCCTTCGCCCGCTCGGAGACGCTGCTGCAGATGGCGTGGGTGCTGGGCGGCGCGATCGGGATCGCGCTCCCGTTGAACGGGGTCCTGGGCATGGCCGTCGCGGCGGCCATCGTCGCGGCCGGCACCACGATGGCCCTGCGCGGCGTCCTCACCTCCCCGCGCCGGCCGCAGGGTTCCGCGCGGGCCCGGGTGGCGTAGTCGCCGGGCGCGCCGACGAACGGGTCGAGCGGTGGGACGGCTCCCGGGCCGAGCGCCGGGGCGTCGCCGTCCGGCACGGCGGCGGAGCCACGCGCACCGCCGGAGGACCCCCGTGCGGCGACGAGGCCGGGCGGCCCGATAGCCTTCGGCTCATGACCGCACCGCTTTTCTCGGGTAGGGCCCGCCGCAGCGTCGCGGCCCTCGGAGCCGTTTCCGCCGGCCTCCTCCTCCTGTCCGCCTGCGACAAGCCGACGCCGCTCGCGACGGTGACCGTCGGCACGTCCTCGGTGTCCGCCGAGGCCGCCTGCCAGAACGACGGCAAGGAACTCTCCGTGGACAAGGTCCAGGAGTGCCTCACCAACGTGAAGGAAGCCAAGACCATCGAGTACGGCCGCGGCGACACGCTGCGCCTCGGTGTCGAGCCCGAGGTCGTCGAGGACGGCAAGCAGTGGCAGGCCCTCCTGGACGGCCAGCCCATCACCGAGCCCTCCTCGAACACCTACCGCAGCTTCAGCGGCGCCGACGTCTTCGCGACCGGCGGCCAGGGCGAGGCGCCCACGTCGAAGATGCTCGGCTTCGTCCAGGTGGGCGACGGGGGCAAGCCGCTCGCCGTCTGGGCGTTCAAGCTCAAGCTCAAGTCCTAGCGGCTCCACGCAGTACTCGGCGAAGGGCAGCAGGGTGCGCGCGCTCATCGTGACCGCCGTGGCCGCGGAGGCAGACTCCGTGGTCGCCGGTCTCACCCCTCATCCGGACCCGGCCACGCCGGACCCGCGCACCCTGTCCCGCGGCGGCTACCTCGTCACCCGCCGGGACCTGCCCGGCCTCGCCGTCGACGTGCTCGTCGGCGGCGTCGGCCCGGCCGCAGCGGCGGCCGCCACGGCCACCGCGCTCGCGCTGGCCGACTACACGCTCGTCGTCTCCGCCGGCATCGGCGGCGGGTTCGCGCCCGCCGCCCCGCTCGGCACGCTCGTCGTCGCCGACGCGGTGGTCGCCGCCGACCTGGGCGCCGACACACCGGACGGGTACCTGTCCGTCGACGCGCTCGGCTTCGGCCGCAGCGCGCACCTGCCGCCCGCCGAACTCGCCGCCCGCGCCGCCGAGGCGACCGGGGCGCTCCTCGCACCCGTCCTCACCGTCTCCACCGTCACCGGCACCGCCGCACGGGCAGCCGAACTCGCCGCCCGGCACCCGCTCGCCGGCGCGGAGGCCATGGAGGGCTTCGGGGTGGCGGAGGCGGCCGCCGCACACGGGCTGCCCGTACTGGAGATCCGCGCCGTGTCCAACGCGGTCGGACCCCGTGACCGCGACGCGTGGCGGATCGGGGACGCGCTGGCCGCGCTGGGCGACGGCTTCCGCGCGCTGGGACCCGTACTCGCCCACTGGGGAGGACAGCATGAACAGCACAGGTGAGCCGCTCCGCATCGCCTACTCGCCGTGCCCGAACGACACGTTCGTCTTCGACGCCTGGGCGCACGGCCGGGTCCCCGGGGCACCCGAACTGGACGTCACCTTCGCCGACATCGACATCACCAACGGCATGGCCGAGCGCGGCGAGCTGGACGTGCTGAAGGTGTCGTACGCGGTGCTGCCCTGGGTGTTGGAGGAGTACGCGCTGCTTCCCTGCGGCGGGGCACTGGGGCGCGGCTGCGGACCGCTGGTCCTCACCCGTGAGCCCGGGGTGGACCTGACCGGCAGGACCGTCGCCGTGCCGAGCGAACGGTCCACCGCCTACCTGTTGTTCCGGCTCTGGGCGGCGGACGTGCTGCCCGAGGGGGTCGGCAAGGTGGTCGTGCTGCCGTTCCACGAGATCATGCCCGCGGTGCGCGACGGTCGGGTGGACGCCGGACTGGTCATCCACGAGGCCCGGTTCACCTATCGGGACTACGGGCTGCACTGCCTGGCCGACATGGGCGAGCACTGGGAGTCCACCACCGGCCTGCCGATCCCGCTCGGGGCGATCATCGCCAGGCGCTCGCTGGGCGAGGACACGCTGCGCGTGCTCGCCGACGCGGCCCGCACGTCGGTGCGGATGGCGTGGGAGGACCCCGAGGCGTCCCGGCCGTACGTGCGCGCCCACGCGCAGGAGCTGGACCCGAAGGTCGCCGACCAGCACATCGGGCTGTACGTCAACGAGTTCACCGCCGACCTCGGTGACGCCGGGTACGCGGCCGTCCGCGGGCTGCTGACCAGGGCCGCGGCCGAGGGGCTGGTTCCGGCCATCGGGCCCGACGCGCTGACTTTCCCTTAGCCGCGAGAGGTACCGAATCGACCGCGCCCCGCCGCTCTTTCGAGTGGCGGGGCGCGGTCGTGCGCGGAGTCGGCGGGGGTCAGACGTCGAGTTGGTCGGCGACCGCCCGCAGCAGGCCGGCGATCTTCCCGCCGTGCACCTTGTCGGGGTAGCGGCCGCGTTCCAGCATCGGGGTGATGTTCTCCAGCAGGGTCGTCAGGTCCTGCACGATCGAGGCCAGCTCGTCCGGCTTGCGGCGCTGAGCGGCCGCGACCGAAGGCGTCGGATCCAGCACGGTCACCGAAAGTGCCTGGTCACCGCGTTGTCCCGCGACGACACCGAACTCGACCCGCTGGCCCGGCTTGAGGGCGTCCACCCCGGCAGGCAGCACCGACGAGTGGACGAAGACGTCGCCGCCGTCGTCGCGGGAGAGAAAGCCGAAGCCCTTCTCACTGTTGAACCACTTGACCTTGCCGGTAGGCACGTCCGTCCTCTGTCCTTGTACTCGTCGGGTCCGGGACACCGCGTGGGCGGTTGCCGGATAGCAGCGCGGCGGGTCCCCTGACCCGCCACCTCCAGGCTAGTGCTCCGGAATGCGGAGACAAGTCGTTCCCCGGTCCTTCGCGCTCCGCCGCTTCGGCCAGGGAACTACCCTGGTGGGGTGACTGTTACTCCTCATCCCGACGACGACGCGGCCCGGCCCGGCGACGGACTGGTCAAGGCCGGCGGCATCGTGTTCATCGCCGGCGCCGTCGCCACGCTCGCGACGATGGCCCCGCTCTTCCTCGACACCGACCCGTTCCCCTCGTACGCGTGGGCCGTCTGCATGCTGATGGGCGTCGGCTTCGCCATCTCGGCGGCGGGCGTGCTCCGCTCGGCCGCGGCGCAACGCAAGGCGGCCCGGGCCTCCCAGGCCGCCTGACGGCGTCGGGCGTTCCGCGCCGGGATCAGACCTCGCGCGTGCGGACGTACTCCGTGAGCCACCCCGGCAGCGCGGTGAGGTCGGGGAGCACCACGTCGGCGCCCGCCGCGCGCAGCTCCGGCTCCGGGCAGGGGCCGGTCGGCACGGTCACCGAGACCGCGCCGGCCGCGCGGGCACCGCGTACGTCGCCCACGTGGTCGCCGACGTAGACCTGCGCGCCGTACTCGCGCAGGGCGACCGCCTTCGCCTCGGCCCACAGCCAACCGACGACCGCGTCCGGCTCGATGCCCAGGTGCCTGAGGTGCAGGACGGCGTTCGGCTGGTGCTTCGCCGTGACCACGATCGCGCGCCCGCCGAGCGCCTGGACGGCCTCGATCGCCTCGCGGGCGCCGGGCATCGCCGGGGTGGGGTCGATGGCGTGTGTGGGATAGATCTCCCGGTAGCGGTCGGCCATCGCGGGGATCTCCGCCGCCGGGAACCAGTTCGCGAGCTCCTCGTCCAGCGGCGGTCCGAGCCGCGTGACCGCCTGGTCCGCGTCGATGAACGTACCGGTCTCGGCCGACAGTGCCTGGTAGGCGGCCTTGATGCCGGGGCGCGAATCGATGAGGGTCATGTCGAGGTCGAAGCCGACCGTCAGCAGCGGGACGGCGGGCGCGGTGGACGTGGTCTCGGAGCTCATGCCGCCATTGTGCCGAGCCGGACCACGTGGGCGGGAACGCGGTCCGGGGCCCGTCTTGCCGGTCGGTGAACAGCGGTCCGAGAGGGGACGGCCAGGGCCTACCTGCGGCGCGCCCGCCACGCCAGGTAGAGCGCGGAGGCGACGCCCGCGACCCGGGCCAGCCACGGCCACATGTCCTGGAACACCCCGGACATCTGGTCTCCGGCCAACGCGTCGCCCCACCGGCCGTCGCCGCGGCCCCACAGCCACACCACCGCCCCGGCGAAGACCGCGCCGGGCACGCCGAACACCACCGCCTTGCGCTCGGTCGGCCCCAGCACCCGCGAGACGTACGCGAGGAGCCAGCCGCCCACGAGGAGCAGCCAGTGGCCGGTGACCGCGCCGACGACGAGCACCACGGCCGCCAGCAGCAGGAAGGCGTGCGGTTTGGGACGGGCCACGGCGACGACCTCGGCGGCCGGGGCCGGTTCGGCCGCCGCCGCCTTCCGCTTCCGCCGGCGTTCGCGCAGGAAGCTCACGAGGGTCCTCGTACGGGACTCGGGCGGTCCGGGCGGCTGCTCGGGCTGCCGCGCGCCGCCGGCCGGGCCCTCGTCCTCCTCCGGGTCCTTGAAGAGGTCCGGGATCTCGATCCCGCCCGCGAAGCCCTCGACCTGCGGCCCCCCGAACCCGCCCGGTCCGCCCGGGGACAGCCGCCACCAGTCGGGCTCGGCGTCGGCCCCGTCGCCGAGCTCGTCGAGCCCGGCCAGGTGCGGCGGCACGTTCTCGGCGGGGCGCGGCTGCGGGGCGGGTTTGCGGCGCAGGCCCGTGCGCTGCGTCGGCACGGCGGGCGCCGGATCGGGGGCGGGGTCGGGGCGCGCGGGGGCGGCGGAGGACGCGGACGCCGGCCGGCTCAGGGTGCCCAGCGTGTCCAGCACCTCCTCCGGCGTGCCGATCCGCTCCAGGATGCGCCGTACCGCCGCCGGGGTCTCCGGTTCGTACTTGGCGCGCCGACGGTCGATCTCGTCCCGCAACCCCGACACCAGCCGCATCCGGTCACCCGACGGCAGCTGTCGCCGCTGCGCCAAGTCCCCGACCCTGCTGAGGTATTCGTAGACCAGTTGGTCGCTCTCGATGCCCACGCCCCGGCTCCTCCCGTCCCGTCTGTCCCGACGGTAGCGCGTGCGCCCGTGGAGCCGGCGCGGGCACAGCGGATACCGTTGACCGGATGGGGACCGGCCGACGACCGGCCGACGTGACCAGGAGGCGACAGGTGCCCGAGCCAAGCAACGCCGCGGGAGCCGCCGAAACCTCGGCGAGCGCCCCGCGCTCCCTCGCCGAGGCGCTGCGCGCCCGCGACGACGTGGCGCTCGCCGCGCTGCTGCACGCCCGCCCGGACCTGCTGAACCCGGTGCCGGGCGACGTGACCCAGTTGGCCACCCGAGCCGGCACCCGGGCGTCGGTGGTGCGCGCCCTGGACCGCCTGGACCGGTTCGCCCTCCAGACGGCGGAGGCCCTCGCGGTCGCCCCGGACCCCTGCCCGTACCCGGTGCTGGAGGCGCTGCTGACCGGCGACACCGGGACCGCCTCCGCCGAGGACAACGGGGCCCGTGCCGCCCTCCCCCGAGCCCTGGGCACCCTGCGCGACCAGGCCCTGGTGTGGGGGGACCACGAGCGGCTGCGGTTGGTGCGCACCGCCCGGGAACTGCTCGCCCCGGCCGCCGGGAGACCGTCCCCGACCGGGCTGGGCCCGACGGTCGCCGAGGCCACCGCGGGGATGTCACCGACCCGGGTGCAGGAGATCGTGGCGGCGGCCGGGCTGCCCGCCACCCACGACCCGGTGTCGGCGGTGACCGCGCTGACCGGGCTGTTCACCGACCCGGAACGGATGTCGGCGCTGCTCGACGAGGCGCCGGCGGAGGCGCACCAGGTGCTGGGGCGGCTCGTGTGGGGGCCGCCGTACGGGGAGGTGACCCCGGATCCGACGCCGCCGGTGCGGTGGCTGCGCGACCGGGGTCTGCTGCTGCCCTCCTCGGCCCGGACGGTGGTCCTGCCCCGCGAGGTGGCGCTGTACCTGCGGGGCGGGCTCGCGCACCGCGTGACGGAGCCGCTCGCGCCCGCCGTGCCCGCGCACCGCGAGCACCGTCCACAGCTTGTGGACGCGAACGCGGCGGGGCAGGCGCTCGCCGCGCTGTCGACCGTCGAGGAACTGGTGAAGTCCTGGGAGCACGCCGGTCCGGCGGTGCTGCGGGCCGGCGGACTGTCCGTACGGGACCTCAAGCGGACGGCGTCGACCCTGGACACCACCGAGGCATCGGCGGCGTTCTGGATCGAACTCGCTTATGCGGCGGGCCTGTTGGCAAGTGACGGCGAGGCCGACGAGCGGTACGCGCCCACCCCCGCCTTCGACGACTGGTGCGAACTCCCGCCCGCGGAACGCTGGTCGACGCTCGCACGGGCCTGGCTGCCCGCGACCCGCACCAACGCCCTCGTCGGCGAACAGGACGGCAAGGGCCGCACCCTGGCGGTGCTCGGCCCGGACCTCGACCGGTCCGCCGCCCCGGAGGTCCGCCGCCGGGTCCTCGACCTGCTCGCCGAACTGCCCGAGGGCGGTTCCGCCGACCCGGACACCCTGCTCGCCCGGCTCGCCTGGGAACGCCCGGTGCGCGGCACGAGCGATCTGCGCGCCCGCCTCGCGCACTGGACGCTGACCGAGGCCGAGGTCCTCGGCGTCACCGGCCGCGGTGCGCTGGCCGCCTTCGGCCGGGCCCTGCTGGAACACCGCGACCCGGCGCCGCTGCTCGCCCCACTGCTGCCCGAGCCGGTGGACCACGTCCTGCTCCAGGCCGACCTGACGGCGGTGGCCCCCGGGCCGCTGCGGCGCGGGATCGGCGACGTCCTGGCCACGCTGGCCGACGTGGAGTCCAAGGGCGGGGCGACGGTGTACCGGTTCACCCCGGGCTCGGTACGCAGGGCCCTGGACTCCGGGCACACCGCCGTCGACCTGCACGCCTTCCTCGCCGAGCACAGCCGCACCCCGGTCCCGCAGCCGCTGGCGTACCTGATCGACGACGTGGCGCGGCGGCACGGGCACCTGCGCGTGGGCGCCGCCTCCTCGTACGTGCGCTGCGACGACGACGCCATGCTGGGCGAGATCCTCGCCGACAAGCGCTCCGCCGGACTGGGGCTGCGCCGACTCGCGCCGACGGTGCTGGCCGCTCAAGCCGACCCGACGGTGCTGCTCGACGGGTTGCGGGCGATGGGCTACGCCCCGGCCGCCGAGTCCCGTACCGGCGACGTGCTCGTCGCCCGGGCCGACGCGCACCGCACCCCGGCGCGTTCGGCGCCGACCCCGGTGCCGGACGGGCCGCCGGTCCCGGACGCGACCCTGCTCGGGGCGGCCGTACGGGCCATCCGCGCGGGCGACCTGGCGGCGACGGCGGTCCGCAAGGAACCCGCGCCGGCCGCCGGCCTCCCCGGCGCCCCGGGCGAACTCCCGCGCACGAGCGCGGCGGAGACCCTGGCGACGGTGCAGGCGGCCGCGCTGACGGGGTCCGCGGTGTGGATCGGGTACGTCAACGCGGAGGGCGCGGCGAGCCAACGCGTCATCGCCCCGGTGCGGGTGGAGGGCGGCTTCGTCACCGGCTACGACCACACGGCCGACGAGGTGCGCACGTACGCGCTGCACCGGATCACGGGTGTCGCGGAACTGGCGGAGGACCAGGTCTAGAGGCGGGGACCCGGTCCGGAAACGGGGGCCCCTCTCTGGAGGCGGGGGGTCAGGTCTGGAGGCGGGGGATCCCGGCTCCGGCCGCTCCGGCCGCTCCGGCCGCTCCGGCGTGATCCACCGGTGACCAGCGCAGCCCCCGCACCCCTTCCCGCCTCCCGTCACATCCTGTTCGACGTGGACGGCACGCTGATCGACGCCGTCGCCAACCAGCGCCGGGTCTGGGAGACCTGGGCCGCGCGGTACGGTCCGGACGCCGACGAGGTCCACGCGGTGGCCCTGCGGACCCGCCCGATGGATACCTTCGCGGCCGTCGCCCCCGACCACGACCCGCACGCGTGCCTGGCCGCGCTGCACGAGTTGGAGGACGAGGACGTCCGGTCCGGCGTCTACGCGGCTTTCGACGGCGCGGCCGAACTGTTGACCGCCCTGCCCCCGGCCGCCCCCGGCCCGCCCCCCGGCCACCCCCGCCCGGTTCGGAGCCCGCGGTGCCGGGCGGGTTCGCGGGTCACGTCCCGGGCCGTCGGCCCCAGAACCACCCCGTCCGCGGGGCGATGCGGCAGACTGGAGGTTTGGCCGTCCGCGTTCGGGCGGTCGCCGCCACCGGAAGGGACCTCTGTGAACGGGCCTCTCATCGTCCAGAGCGACAAGACACTCCTTCTCGAGGTCGACCACGAGCTCGCCGGCGCCGCGCGCCGGGCCATCGCCCCGTTCGCCGAGCTGGAGCGGGCCCCCGAGCACATCCACACCTACCGGATCACGCCGCTCGGACTGTGGAACGCCCGCGCCGCGGGACACGACGCCGAGCAGGTCGTCGACGCCCTCGTGGAGTTCTCCCGCTACCCCGTCCCGCACGCCCTGCTCGTCGACGTCGCCGAGACCATGGCCCGCTACGGCCGACTCACCCTCTCCAAGCACCCCGTCCACGGTCTGGTCCTGACCAGCACCGACCGGCCCGTGTTGGAGGAGATCCTGCGGTCCAAGCGGATCATCCCGCTCGTCGGCGCCCGGCTCGACCCCGACACCGTGGCCGTACACCCCTCCGAGCGCGGGCAGATCAAGCAGACCCTGCTCAAGCTGGGATGGCCGGCCGAGGACCTCGCCGGGTACGTCGACGGCGAGGCGCACCAGATCGACCTGGTCGAGGACGGCTGGGCACTGCGCCCGTACCAGCAGCAGGCCGTCGAGGGCTTCTGGCACGGCGGCTCCGGCGTGGTCGTGCTGCCCTGTGGCGCCGGCAAGACGCTGGTCGGCGCGGGCGCCATGGCGATGGCCAAGGCGACCACGCTGATCCTGGTCACGAACACCGTCTCCGCCCGCCAGTGGAAGCACGAGCTGATCAAGCGGACGTCCCTGACGGAGGAGGAGATCGGCGAGTACTCCGGCACCCGCAAGGAGATCCGCCCCGTCACGATCGCCACCTACCAGGTGCTGACGACGAAGCGGAAGGGCGTCTACCCGCACCTGGAGCTCTTCGACTCCCGGGACTGGGGCCTGATCCTCTACGACGAGGTGCACCTGCTGCCCGCGCCGGTCTTCAAGTTCACCGCCGACCTCCAGGCCCGCCGTCGCCTCGGACTGACGGCGACGCTGGTGCGCGAGGACGGGCGCGAGTCGGACGTGTTCTCGCTGATCGGGCCCAAGCGGTTCGACGCCCCCTGGAAGGAGATCGAGGCGCAGGGCTACATCGCCCCGGCGGACTGCGTCGAGGTGCGCGTCAACCTCACCGACTCCGAGCGGCTCGCCTACGCCACCGCCGAGACGGAGGAGAAGTACCGCTTCTGCGCGACGACGGCGACGAAGCGGAAGGTCACCGAG
The DNA here is from genome assembly GCF_042889445.1 of Streptomyces sp. NPDC002602. Lineage (NCBI taxonomy): Bacteria > Bacillati > Actinomycetota > Actinomycetes > Kitasatosporales > Streptomycetaceae > Streptomyces > Streptomyces sp. NPDC002602. The sequence goes on from NZ_JBIAQX010000015.1 coordinate 84,125, forward strand.
GCGTTGGTGCGCAAGCACCAGGGCGAGCAGACGCTGGTCATCGGGCAGTACATCGACCAGCTCGACGAACTCGGCGAGCACCTGGACGCGCCCGTCATCAAGGGCGAGACCTCCAACGCCCAGCGCGAGAAGCTCTTCAACGCCTTCCGCGAGGGCGAGATCAGCGTCCTTGTCGTCTCCAAGGTCGCGAACTTCTCCATCGACCTGCCCGAGGCGACGGTCGCCATCCAGGTGTCCGGCACCTTCGGCTCCCGGCAGGAGGAGGCACAGCGCCTCGGCCGCGTGCTGCGCCCGAAGGCGGACGGCCACGAGGCGCGCTTCTACTCGGTCGTCGCCCGCGACACGATCGACCAGGACTTCGCCGCACACCGCCAGCGCTTCCTGGCCGAACAGGGCTACGCGTACCGGATCATGGACGCCGACGAGCTCCTGACCAACGACTGAGGGGGGTCGGGGCGGGGCACTACGCTGGAAGTGACCCGCCCGGGCAAGGAGAGACGCATGGCGCACCAGGAGATCTACGAAGTCCTCTTCACGGAGTCGGCGGGCCGCGATCGGGACCGGCTGGACCCGCCGCGCCGGGCGTCCTTCGACAAGGCCCTCGACATACTGGCGCGTGACCCTTACACGGAGTTGTCCCGGCCGATAGGCGCCGGCGAACAGGATCGTGAGATCCGGCTGACGTCACAGATCGTGGCGGAGTACATGGTGTCGCGCGGGCGTCTGCTGCTCGTGGTGCTGCGGGTCTTCGACGACGCGGACATCCTCCTCCCCGAAGGCTGATCTCGGGGAGGGCACCCCGTCCCGGGCCTCGCCCGACGCCTCGCCCGACGCCTCGCCCGACGCCTCTTCCGGCACCTCACCCGGGACCTCGTCCAGCCCCTTGCCCGAGACCTCGTCCGAAACCTCGTCCGATGTCCCTCCCGGGGTCTCACCCGCGACAGGTACGGCGACCGGTGCAGCGATCGGTGCAGCGACCGGTACGGCCGCCGGCGGTGCGGTGTGCTCCGGGCGGTCGTGGGCCCGGGGACGGCCGACGCGGCGGACGCGGTGCTCGCGGTGGGCCCGGCGGACCGTACGCGCGAGGTACGCCAGCAGCGGGACGCACCACACCCACAGGGGCGGCCAGTCCGGCAGCAGGGCCAGGCCCGTCGCGGGAAGGTGGCGGCTCCAGAACTCCGCGGAGGCCTGCGGGAACACGAGCAGGCCCAGCAGGGCGGTACCGGCGAACGCGGCCAGGGCCGTCAGGCCGGTCCGGACACGGCCCGCCAGCAGCAGGTACGCGATGAGGACCGCCGGGGTCAGGGTGATCCCCGCGGCGGTGCCCAACGCGAATCCCCGGCCCAGCGCGGCCGGGGGCCGGCTCAGGTCCCAGACGGCGAGACAGGCCAGCGCCAGGTTGATCTGTCCGGGCAGCGGGGCCTGGAACAGCGGCTCCAGCCACAGCCCGGCGATGGTCGCGGCCAACACCGGACCCGGCCGTGCGCGCAGCCCCGCGAGGCGGCACGACAGCAGGATCAGCACGGCGAGGAGCCCGGCGCTGCCGAGGAGGAGCACGGCTCTCAGCACACCGGTCGGCAGCCAGGCGGCCGGCGTGAACAGGATCGCCGCGAACGGCGGATAGGCGGCCGGCGGATGCCACTCGGCGGCGGAGAAACCGCGTGCGAGCGCGTCGGCCACGGGGACGCGCAAGGCGATGCAGAGCACTCCCAGCGCGAGCAGCGAGCCCGTCACCAGCACGCCGGAGAGGAACGACGGCAAGCGGTCGGGGGCGGGACTCCGGGTCACGAAGCGTGACCCTAGTGGATCAGCGGTGGGCCGCAGTCGGATCAGGCCACGGCCCCGGTGCGGGCGAGCCGTCGGAACCGGGCCGAGGGGACGGGGTACGCGGACGCGCCGGCGAGGCGCGGCGTCCTCGTCAGCGGCGTATGACGCCCGCGTCCTCGGCGTACTCGCCCAGGACGACGACGCTCACCGCGGTGGCGGCGAAGACCTTGGCGGCGCGCAGGAGGCTGCCGAGGCCGAGGCGCGGACGGGAATCGGAAGTGGCGGTGGCCCCGCTGGGGAGGCCGCCCCGGATCGGTGTGAAGGTTGCGGTGCTCATATATCCATGATGCGTTTTCGCCCGGGATGTCACATCGGCCGCAGGACGGAAACATCAGGGATTCCGGGTCCTCCTCAAGGCGCAGGTCACCCCCGAGTCCCCCTACCCGAGGTCTGACACACCCGGGTATGACACCCGGACGGGCGTCCCGCCGGGGGGAACCTGCGCCCCGCGAAACCCGTTCGCGCACCACCCCGACCATGACTAGAATCTCCGCTCTTGCCGCCTCCCGCCGCACCGGGGAGAGCCGCCCGCCGCACGGAAACCGGCGGGCATCTGTCCGTTCCGATCGCCGCAGATGATCAGTAGCTGGAGGCAGTCCCGTGCCCGCGCACGCCCCCGAACCCGCCACCGTCACCGCCCCCGGCGGGGCCCCCGTCGAAACCGACCCCGCGCACCCCCTCGCCCGCGAACAGGCGCACCTCGCCGCCTCCCGCTCCGCGCTCCGCGCGATGCGCGAGGACGTGGAGTCCCTCGACATCCGCGACGTCACCGCGAACTGGGTCAACGCGATCGTCCTCCAGGCCCAGATCGACGACCGCGTCAAAGCCCTCGCCGACCTCGCGCACACCCCGCTCTTCTTCGGCCGCCTCGACTACCTGCACGCGCCGGGCGCCGAACTCGCCGAGGGCGCGGAGGGGGAGCAGTTCTACATCGGCCGCCGGCACGTCCACGACGCCGACGGCGACCCGATGGTGATCGACTGGCGCGCGCCCGTCTCCCAGCCGTTCTACCGGGCCTCCAAGACCGACCCGCAGGACATCGCGCTGCGCCGCCGCTTCGGTTACACCGGCGGTTCGCTGACCGCGTACGAGGACGAGCACCTCTCCGACCCGGCCGAGGCGGCCTCCGTCAGCAGGCTGCTCCAGCAGGAGATCGAGCGGCCGCGCGTGGGCCCCATGCGGGACATCGTCGCCACGATCCAGCCCGAGCAGGACGAGATCGTCCGCTCCGGCCTGTCCGGTTCCGTGTGCGTGCAGGGGGGTCCCGGCACCGGGAAGACGGCCGTCGGCCTGCACCGCGTCGCGTACCTCCTGTACGCGCACCGCGACCGGCTCGCCCGCACCGGCACGCTCGTCATCGGCCCGAACCGGTCCTTCCTGCACTACATCGAGCAGGTGCTGCCGGCCCTGGGCGAGCTGGAGGTCAAGCAGGGCACGGTCGACGACCTCGTCTCGCGGGACGGCCTGGAGGTGCGCGGCACCGACGGCGCGGCCACCGCCGTGGTCAAGGGCGACGCCCGCATGGCGTCGGTGCTGCGCAACGCGGTCCACTCCCACGTCAGCCACCCCGAGGAACCTCTGATGGTGGTCCGCGGCTCGCGCCGGTGGCGGGTGCCCGCGTACGAGCTGACGGAGATCGTCGAGGAGCTCCAGAAGCGGGAGATCCGCTACGGCGCCGCCCGCGAGGCGCTGCCGCAGCGGATCGCGCACGCGATCCTCGTACGGATGGAACAGGCGGGCGAGGCCCCCGACGACCGGGTGCAGGACGCGGTGGCCCGGAACGCGGCCGTCAAGGCGGCGGTGAAGGCGATCTGGCCGCTGGTCGAGCCGGCGAAACTGGTGCTGCGGCTGCTGTCCGACCCGAAGTTCCTGGCGGAGCACGCCGCCGGGATCCTGTCGGACGACGAGCAGGAACTGCTGCTGTGGTCGAAGCCGTACCGGAGCGCGAAGTCGGCGAAGTGGTCGGCGGCCGACCTGGTCCTGATCGACGAGGCGGCCGACCTGGTGGAGCGCACGCACTCGCTCGGCCACGTCGTGCTCGACGAGGCCCAGGACCTGTCCCCGATGCAGTACCGGGCGGTCGGACGGCGCTGCACGACGGGCTCCGCGACCGTGCTCGGCGACCTCGCGCAGGGCACCACCCCGTGGGCCACGCGCAGTTGGGACGAGGCGCTGACCCACCTGGGCAAGCCGGAGGCGGTGCTGGAGGAGCTGACGGCGGGCTTCCGCGTGCCGCGCGAGGTGATCGCGTACGCCTCGCGGCTGCTGCCGGCGATCTCCCCCGGCCTGGCCCCCGTCTCCTCCGTCCGCGAGACCCCCGGCTCCCTGCTGATCGAGGAGACCGCCGACCCCGCCGACCTCACGGCCGCGGTCCTCGACGCCTGCCGCGCCTCCTTCGCGCACGAGGGATCCATCGGACTGATCGCGGCGGACGCCCGTGTCCCGGAACTCGCGGAGGCCCTGCGGGCGGCGGGCATGCCGTACCTGGACCCCGGTGAGGAGACGACGGCGCAGTCCCGGTTGACGCTGGTGCCCGCGTCGCTGGCGAAGGGCCTGGAGTACGACTACGTGGTCCTGGACGAGCCGGGGGCCGTCGTCTCCGGCGAACCGGACGAGCGGACGGGGCTGCGGCGGCTGTACGTGTGCCTGACCCGCGCGGTTTCCGGACTCCGGGTCATCCACACGACCGGCGCCCTCCCGGAGGCCCTGACCGGGCCGTGACCGGCCCTCCCGGGGTTGCGGGGGCCTCGGAGCGCGGGACCCGGAACGCGGGCCTCGGAGCGCGGGACCCGGAACGCGGGCCTCGGAGCGCGGGACCCGGGACGCGGGACCCGGGACCCGGGACCCGGGACCCGGGACCCGGGACCCGGGACCCGGGACGCGGGACGCGGGACGCGGGACCCGGGGCCGCGGGTGCGACGTGCGGACCGGGGCGCGTACCGATGACCCGCCCCCGCTGCCCCGCCACCCCCGGCGGCCCGGGTCGCCGGCGGTCAGCCCAGCGCCGTGCGCCACTGCGCGACCGCCGCCGGGGACACCGGCCGGTCCCACCCGGAGGGACGGGCCGCGCCACCGATGTGGAAGGCGTCGACGCCCGCTTCGCGGAGCACCGGGAGGTGGGCCAGGGTGAGGCCGCCGCCGACCAGGATCCGCGCCCCGTAGCCCGGCTCGCCACCGCGCGCGGCCTCCGCCAGCAGGGTCGGCAGGCCCGCGTCCACGCCCGTCGCCGAGCCCGCGGTGAGGTAGGTGTCCAGGCCCGGCAGGTCGGCGAGCGCCTTGCGCAGGTGGTCGCGGTCGGCCGCCCGGTCGATGGCCCGGTGGAAGGTCCACGGGCAGCCGTCCAGCTCCGCGACGACCGCTTCCACGGCGGTGAGGTCGGGGCTGCCGTCCGGGTTCAGGAAGCCGAGGACGAACTCCCGCGCCCCTTCGGCCCGCAGCGCCCGCGCCTGCTCGACGAGGAGGTCGAGCGGTCCGGCCGCGAAACCGTCCGTGCGGCGGATCATCACGCGCAGCGGGATGTCGACCGCCGCCCGGATCGCCGCGAAGGTCTCGCGCGGCGGCGTGAGACCGTCGGCGGCCATGTCGGTGACCAGCTCCAGTCGGTCCGCCCCACCGGCCTGGGCGGCGATCGCGTCCTCCGCGTCGAGGGCGATCACCTCCAGGAGCGCACGGTTGCTCATTCGATTCCATCCATCCTTCGGAAAACTGCCCGTATGTGACCGGTATGCGACCCGTACGGAAATAGGTCTAGTCCAATATCCAGGGTACGGGCCTCGGCCCGCGCTCCACCAGCACAATCACGCCACCCGCACAATGTGCCCATGACCCCTGACCCGGCGCACGACACCGCGCCGCTCGACACCGCCCCGCTGCGCGCCCGCTGGCAGGCCACCGTCACCGCCGCCGGAGCGGCGCCCGACACGGACCCCGCCCCGTACGCGAAACGCCTCCTCGCGGCCTGGGCGGAGCCGCAGCGGCGCTACCACACCACCGCGCACCTGACGGACGTCCTCGGGCGGATCGACGTCCTCGCGCCGCACGCGCGCGACCTCGCCGCCGTGGAGCTCGCGGCGTGGTTCCACGACGCCGTCTACCGCCCGGACCGCTCCGAGAACGAGGAGCGCAGCGCGGTCCTCGCCGAGCGCGCCCTGCCCGAGCTGGGCATCGACGCCGACCGCACCGCCTCCGTCGCCCGCCTGGTCCGGCTCACCGTCACCCACGACCCGGCCCCCGGGGACGCCGACGGCGAGGTCCTCTGTGACGCCGACCTCGCCGTCCTCGCCGGGGAGCCCGACGCGTACGCCGCGTACGTCGCCGCCGTGCGCGCCGAGTACGGCTTCGTGCCGGACGACACCTTCCGCGAGGGCCGGGCCGCCGTCCTGCGCCAGTTGCTGGGCCTGCCCCGGCTCTTCCGCACCCCGTACGGCGCCGCGCACTGGGAGGCGCCGGCCCGCCGCAACCTGGCCGCCGAGCTGGCCACCCTCACCGACCTCGGCGACCCGGGCTGAGGGGGCGGGCGGAGGCCGGCGGGGCGGCCGGGGAATGCGAGCACGTTCGCGATGGTTTGTGACTGTCATGCCCGCAGACCCCACACGATCCCGCATGCCCGTCGCCGTCTACGTGCTCGGCCTGTCCGTCTTCGCCCTCGGGACCAGCGAATTCATGCTCTCCGGGCTCCTGCCACCCATCGCCGAGGACATGGGCGTCAGCATCCCGCAGGCGGGCCTGCTCATATCCGCCTTCGCGATCGGCATGGTCGTCGGGGCGCCGCTGCTGGCCGTCGCCACACTGCGGTTGCCGCGCCGCACCACCCTCGTCTCCCTGATCTCCCTCTTCGGACTCGGGCAGGTCGCGGGCGCGCTGGCCCCCTCGTACGAGCTCCTCTTCGCCTCCCGCGTGGTCTCCGCCCTCGCCTGCGCCGGCTTCTGGGCCGTCGGCGCGGCCGTCGCCATCGCCATGGTCGACAAGGACCAGCGGGCCCGCGCCATGGCCGTCATGATCGGCGGCCTGTCCATCGCCAACGTCCTCGGCGTGCCCGCCGGCGCCTTCCTCGGGGAGCACCTGGGCTGGCGCTCCGCGTTCTGGTCGGTCGGCGCGGCCTCCGCCGTCGCCCTCGTCGGCATCCTGACGCTGATCCCGAAGATCCCGCTGCCCGCCGAGAAGCCGCGGATCAAGAGCGAGCTGCGGATCTACCGGGACCGCCAGGTGTGGCTGTCCATCGGCATGACCGCCCTCGCCGCCGGCGGCGTCTTCTGCGCGTTCAGCTATCTGTCTCCGCTGCTCACGGACGTGGCCGGGCTGGATTCCGGGTGGGTGCCGTGGATCCTGGGCCTCTTCGGGGTGGGCGCGCTGATCGGCACCACCATCGGCGGGCGGGTCGCCGACGCGCACCTGTTCGGCGTGCTGATCTGGGGCATCACCGCCTCCACGGTCTTCCTCACGGCCCTGGCCCTGCTGGCCTCCGTGCAGGTGGCGGCGATCGGGCTGTCGTTCCTGCTCGGCGTGTCGGCGTTCTTCACGGCCCCGGCCCTGAACGCCCGCATGTTCAACATCGCGGGCGCCGCCCCCACCCTGGCGGGCGCCACCACCACCGCCGCGTTCAACCTCGGCAACACCGGTGGCCCCTGGCTCGGCGGCACCGTCATAGACGCCGGCATGGGCTTCTCCGCCACGGCCTGGGCGGGCGCGGCGATGACGGTCACCGCGATCGGCCTGGCCGTGGCCGCGCTGCGGCTGGACCGGCGCGACGGCGGGGGCAGGACGGTCCGCAGGTACCGGGTCGTCGCGTCCGCCTCCGGCGGCGTCCCCGAACCGCAGCCGGCCCGGACCCACTGACGCCGCCCGGTCGCGGACAGCGAGACGGCCTGCGCCCACGAGGGGCGGAGGCCGTCTCACGCTCTTTCCGGGGGCCGCTTCCGCCACCCGCCCGACCTACGCCGGGCGTCCCTTCGGGCGGCGCAGGCCCGCCGCCGTCAGCCGGCGGACGAGTTCCTTGCCGCCGATCTCCACCGCGCCCGCCCCGACCGCGTCCGCGTACCGGTACGAGGGCACGTCGTAGTGGTCCCGCTCGAAGGCCCTCGGCGGGCAGCCGATCGCCGCCGCGAAGGCGTGGAGCTCCTCGTACGAGACGTCACTGACCAGGTGCGACCACATCCGGCCGTGCCCCGGCCAGGTCGGCGGATCGATGTACACCGTCACCGGCGGCTCACCGCCGGCCGAATACGGGGGCGAGCCCGCCGACGGCCGCCACGCGGACGCCCGCCTCGGAGCACACCCAGTGCGGGTCGGGCCCGAGTTCCGGTTCCACGTCCAGCGCGTGCGGCTCGCCGTGCGCGCAGACGGGACACAGGGGCCAGCGGCCGTACTTCTCCAACAGCGCGTCCTGGACGTCCTGGGCGACGAGGCCGGCGAGGAAGTCGACGCCCTCGGGCCACTGCTCCACCCACCAGCGCCGGTGCGTGACGGCGTCCTCCACGAGGGAGACGACATCGGCCTCGGCGACGTCGCCCGCGACGAGATCGGTCAGTACGAGGGCACGGGCGGCGTGCAGCGCCTGCTCCAGGGGGGTCGCGTGGTCCATGCGCCCATTGTGAACCCGAGGCGGTCCCGGAACGAAGGCCCCCGGACAAAGAGGACCGAGCCGAAGAGGGACCGAGGACGCCCGCCCCGGGCGCGGAAGTCCCGCGGAACCGGAACCGGTGCCTCATGGCGTCTTGACCGCACCCCCGCCTGAAAATAGATTTCAGGAGTGAGCGAGAACGTGAAAGAAACTTCCACCGCCGACGCCCCCGCCCCGGTCCGTCCGGTCGACGCCCCTGCCCCCGCCCTCCCGGTCGAGGCCCCCGCCCCGGCCGCCCTCCGCGCCCGCGTCCGCAGCCTCGGACCGCACATGACCCGCTCCATGCAGGCCGTCGCCGAGGCCGTCGCCTCCGACCCCGCCGGCTGCGCCAGGCTCACCGTCTCCGCCCTCGCCGCACACACCGGCACCAGCGAGGCCACCGTCGTACGCACCGCCCGCCTCCTCGGCTACCCCGGCTACCGCGACCTGCGCCTGGCCCTCGCCGCGCTCGCCGCGCAGCAGGAGTCCGGCGCGGCCCCCGCCGTCACCGTGGACATAGCGGTCGACGACCCGATCGCCGACGTCGTCGCGAAGCTCGCGCACGAGGAGGCACAGACCCTCGCCGACACCGCCGCCGGCCTGGACCTCGGGCAGCTCGCCGCGGCCGTCACCGCGCTCGCGACGGCCCGCCGCATCGACGTGTACGGCGTCGGCGCGTCCTCCCTCGTCGGCCAGGACCTCGCGCAGAAACTGCTGCGCATCGGCCTCATCGCCCACGCCCACACCGACCCCCACCTCGCCGTGACCAACGCCGTCCAACTGCGCCCCGGCGACGTCGCCGTCGCCGTCACCCACTCCGGCGCCACCGGCGACGTGATCGAGCCGCTGCGCCGGGCCTTCGAACGCGGCGCGACGACCATCGCCGTCACCGGCCGCCCCGGCGCGCCCGTCGCGCACTACGCCGACCACGTGCTCGCCACCTCCGCCGCCCGCGAGAGCCGGCTGCGCCCGGCGGCCATGTCCAGCCGCACCAGTCAGTTGCTCGTCGTGGACTGCCTGTTCGTCGGGGTCGCGCAGCAGACGTACGCGACCGCGGCGCCCGCCCTGGCCGCCTCCTACGAGGCGCTCGCGCCCCGACACTCCGCCACCGCCCCCACCAGTAGGCGCACCACCCGCTAGGAGCCCCCCGCCCATGACCGCGCACGCCGAACTCCGCGCCCAGCTCGACACCCTGACCACCGAGGCCTTCCGCCCCGAACTGGCCGAGATCGACCGGCTGTCCACCCTTGAGATCGCCCGCGTGATGAACGCCGAGGACGCCGGCGTCCCGGCCGCCGTCGCCGGCCGGTTGGAGCGGATCGCCGCGGCCGTCGACGACATCGCCCCCCGGATGGCCCGCGGTGGCCGGCTGATCTACGCGGGCGCCGGCACCGCCGGCCGGCTGGGCGTCCTCGACGCGAGCGAGTGCCCGCCCACCTTCAACACGGACCCGTCCCAGGTCATCGGCCTGATCGCGGGTGGCCCGTCCGCCATGGTCAAGGCCGTCGAGGGCGCCGAGGACTCCAAGGAACTGGCCGCCGAGGACCTCACCGCCCTCGCCCTGACCGCCGACGACACCGTCGTCGGCATCTCCGCCTCCGGCCGCACCCCGTACGCCGTCGGCGCGGTCGAGTTCGCCCGCGCACGCGGCGCGCTCACCGTCGGACTGTCCTGCAACGCCGGCTCCGTGCTCGCCGCCGCCGCCGAGCACGGCATCGAGGTGGTCGTGGGACCCGAACTGCTCACCGGCTCCACCCGCCTCAAGGCGGGCACCGCGCAGAAGCTCGTACTGAACCTCCTCTCGACCGTGACGATGATCCGTCTCGGGAAGACGTACGGGAACCTCATGGTCGACGTGCGCGCCTCGAACGAGAAGCTGCGCGCCCGCTCCCGCCGCATCGTCGCCCTGGCCACCGGCGCGCCCGACGCGGAGATCGAGGCCGCGCTGACCGCCACCGGCGGCGAGGTCAAGAACGCCGTCCTCGTCATCCTCGGCGGGGTCGACGGCCCCACCGCGGCCGCACTCCTCACCGCCTCCCAGGGCCACCTCCGGGCCGCCCTCACCCAGACCCGCTGACCCCCGGCAGCAAGGCGAACACCACGATGTCCACTGACAAGAACCGCGCCACGGCCGCCGCGATCCTTCCTCTGGTCGGCGGCCCGGACAACATCACCTCCATCGCGCACTGCATGACGCGTCTGCGCATCGGCCTGCGCGACCGTTCCCTGGTCCGCGACGAGGCCCTCAAGGCCGTGCCCGGCGTGATGGGCGTGGTCGAGGACGACACGTACCAGATCGTCCTGGGCCCGGGCACCGTCGCCCGGGTGACGCCCGAGTTCGAGGCGCTGGTGGAGGAGGGCCGCTCGGCGGCCGGCCCGCCCGCCCCCGTGACGGCGGACGAACTGGCCGCGCAGGGCGCGGCGATGAAGGACGCGCGCACCGCGCGGAACTCCACGCCGTTCAAACTGTTCCTGCGCCGGATCGCGAACATCTTCGTCCCGCTGATCCCCGCGCTGATCGGCTGCGGCATCATCGCCGGCCTGAACGGCGTGCTGACGAACGCGGGATGGCTGCCGACGGTCGTCCCGGCCCTGGCGGCCATCGCGTCCGGGTTCATGTCGCTGATCGCGGTGTTCGTCGGCTACAACACCGCGAAGGAGTTCGGCGGCACCGCGATCCTCGGCGGCGCGGTCGCCGCGATCATCGTCTTCCCGGGCGTCGCGAAGATCGACGCGTTCGGCCAGCAGCTCTCCCCCGGCCAGGGCGGTGTGCTCGGCGCGCTCGCGGCGGCCCTGCTCGCCGTCCAGGTGGAGAAGTGGTGCCGCGCATGGGTCCCCGAGGCGCTGGACGTCCTCGTCACCCCGACGCTCACGGTGCTGGTCTCCGGCCTGGTCACCCTCTACGGCCTGATGTTCCTCGCCGGCGAGGTCTCCACCGCGATCGGCTCCTTCGCCAACTGGCTGCTCGCCACCGGCGGCGCCTTCGCGGGCCTCGTCCTCGGCGGGCTCTTCCTGCCGCTGGTGATGCTGGGCCTCCACCAGGCCCTGATCCCGATCCACACCACCCTCATCCAGCAGTCCGGACACACCGTCCTGCTGCCCATCCTCGCCATGGCGGGCGCGGGCCAGGTCGGCGCGGCGATCGCCGTCTACTACCGGCTCCCGCGCAACCGGTCGATCCGCACGACCATCAAGTCGGCGCTCCCGGCCGGCTTCCTGGGCGTCGGCGAGCCGCTGATCTACGGTGTCTCGCTGCCGCTGGGCCGTCCCTTCGTCACCGCCTGCGTGGGCGGCGCGGCCGGCGGGGCCTTCGTGGGCCTCTTCAACCAGCTGGGCTCGTCGTTCGGTTCCACCGCGATCGGCCCGTCCGGCTGGGCCCTGTTCCCGCTGCTCGACGGCGCCGCGGGGATGGGCGCGACCATCGCGATCTACGCCGGCGGGCTGGCCGTCGGCTACCTGGTGGGCTTCGTCGCGACGTACTTCTTCGGCTTCACCCGGCAGATGCTGACCGAGCTGAACACCTCCCCGGAACCCGACACCGAACCGGCGCCCACCCCGCGGGACACCCCGACGCCCGTCCCCGCGCCCACCCACTGACCCGCCCGCACCACCCCCCCGACGGCCGGACCCCGTCCGGGCGGCATCATGGACCGATGATCGAATCGATACCCGCCGTGGTCCCGCCCGGCCGGCTGCGCGGCCTGGCCCAGCCCTCGTTCGAGCTTCCCGGCGGTCTGCGCCTGCGTCCCTGGGAACCCTCGGACGCGCCCGCCCTGACCGCCGCCGGCCTGGACCCGGACATCGTGCACTGGAACCGGACCACCCCCCTGACGGAAGCGGAGGCCGTCACGAAGGTCGCCGTGTTCCGGTCCCGTTGGCAGAACGAGCAGGCCACGATCTGGGCCGTCGCCCCCGAGGACGCCCCGGCGGTCGGCCTGATCGGCATCGGGGACCTCGACCTCGCGGGCGGGAGCGGGGAGATCCTGTACTGGCTGCTGCCCGAGGGCCGCGGCAAGGGGGCCATGATCCCGGCGACGGAACTCGTCGGCCGCTGGGCCTTCGAGGAACTCGGCCTGCACCGCGTGCGCATCACCCACTCCGTGGCCAACCCGGCCTCGTGCCGCGTCGCGACCGGCGCCGGCTTCCCCCTGGAGGGCACCATGCGGGGCGCCCTCCTCCACGCGGACGGCTGGCACGACGAGCACCTGCACGCCCGCCTGCGCACGGACGCCTGAGCCGAAGCCCTGCCGTCAGGGGGTCTCCCCCGACCCCCGACCGACACCGCGAGGACCTAGCCCCGGTACACCCGCAGTTGGGACACCTCGTACGACATCTCCCTGGCCCCGGGGTCGGGCGCCGGGTGGTACCTGCCCGCGCACACCGACAGGTTGACGATCAGGTACGCGCGCCAGGAGCGGCCCACGCCCCGCCCGTCGCTGAAGACGCGGGCTCCGTTGACCCACCAGACGACCGAGTTCCGCCCGAACTCGACCTTCAGGTCGAGCCACGCGCCGGGCCGCACCGACGGGTCCCGGTGGTAGCGGTGCGCGTCCCGGACGTGGTTGGACAGCTCCAGCAGGTCGGGGTTGTCGGGGTGGTACTCGAAGACGTCGATCTCCTGGCCGCCGTCCCGCCAGGTCCAGATGGCGGGCCAGGCACCGCGCTCCGCCGGCAGCTTCACCCGCGCCTCCAGCACGTCGCCGGTGCGCACCATGAAGCCTTCGTCGCTGCCCTCCGTGGTGAGCAGCCCGGCGTCCCAGTTGCCGTCGGGGCGTCGCGTGGCCCGGAAGACGCCACCGCGACTGTAGGAGGGGTCGGAGACGAGGTGGTCGAGCTTGTTGTCGCCCGGATTGACCGGGCCGCCGTTGGGATAGGCCCAGGAGCGGCCGGCGATCCACTGGGTGGGCGAGGCGAAGTCGGCGGTGAAGGCGGGGGCGCGGCGCGGCGAGTACACCGCGGCGCCACCGCCACCGTCCCCCGGGGCGAGGCGGCGGGTCAGGCGCCGCAACCATCCGAACATGTCCGTGTCCATGCCTGTGGCATGCCCATCCGACCTGTACCCGCACACATAAATCTTGCCGAGAGTAATCACATGACTTCATTCGGCAACGACCTGCGCCGGGGTGCGCCGGGGTGCGCCGGCCGGGTTCAGCCCCGCACGGCCTCGATGAACGCGCGGATCAGCTCGGGGGACTTGACCCCGCGCTCCCGTTCCACCCCGCTGGACACGTCCACGCCCCACGCCCCGGTGGTCGCCAGCGCCTCGCGCACGGTGCCCGGGGTCAGCCCGCCCGCCAGGAGCCAGCGGCCCTCGGGTGCGGTGAACTCCGCCGAGCCCCAGTTCCAGGGCTTGCCCGAGCCCGGGTCCGGTGCGTCGATCAGCAGCAGGTCCTCGCCGTACTCCCCCGCGGCGGCGACGGCGGCGGCCGTCGCGCGGATCAGCGTCCGGCCCTCCGCGCGCAGTTCCTCGTAGTACTCGGGCCCCTCGTCGCCGTGCAGTTGTACGGAGCGCACCCCGCTCTCCCGCGTCAGCCGCCCGACCTCCTCCACCGACTGCCCGCGGAACACCCCGACCGTGAGGATCCCGGCCGGCACCCGGGCGGCGAGTTCGCGCGCCGTGGCGACGTCGACCGTACGCGGGCTGCCGGGCGCGAAGACGAACCCGACGGCATCGGCCCCGGCGTCGACGGCGGCGGCGACGTCCCGCGCGGTCCGCAGCCCACAGATCTTGATGAACACGTCAGTCATCCGTCCAGTCAACCACCAGCGGCACTCCCGACGCCCCCGCGTCCGCCCCGCGGAACGCCCGAAGGCGGCACCCCCACGGGGGTGCCGCCTTCGGAACGCGAACGGAACTGCCGATCTGCCGGAGGCGGATCAGAAGTCCATGTCACCGCCCGGCATGCCGCCGCCCGCGGGGGCACCGGCCTTCTCGGGCTTGTCGGCGATGACGGCCTCGGTCGTCAGGAACAGCGCGGCGATCGACGCGGCGTTCTGCAGCGCGGAGCGCGTGACCTTCGCCGGGTCGATGATGCCCTCGGCGATCATGTCGACGTACTCGCCGGTCGCGGCGTTCAGGCCGTGACCGATGGGCAGGTTGCGCACCTTCTCGACGACGACGCCGCCTTCGAGACCACCGTTGACGGCGATCTGCTTCAGCGGGGCCTCCAGGGCCAGGCGCACGGCGTTGGCGCCGGTGGCCTCGTCACCCGTGAGCTCCAGCTTCTCGAAGACCGCGGAGGCCTGGAGGAGGGCCACGCCACCGCCGGCGACGATGCCCTCTTCGACGGCCGCCTTCGCGTTGCGAACGGCGTCCTCGATGCGGTGCTTGCGCTCCTTGAGCTCGACCTCGGTCGCGGCGCCGGCCTTGATGACGGCCACGCCGCCGGCCAGCTTCGCGAGGCGCTCCTGGAGCTTCTCGCGGTCGTAGTCCGAGTCGGAGTTCTCGATCTCGGCGCGGATCTGGTTGACGCGACCCTGGACCTGGTCGCTGTCACCGGCACCGTCGACGATGGTGGTCTCGTCCTTGGTGATGACGACCTTGCGGGCGCGGCCGAGCAGGTCGAGACCGGCGTTCTCCAGCTTGAGGCCGACCTCCTCGGAGATGACCGTGCCGCCCGTGAGGATGGCGATGTCACCGAGCATGGCCTTGCGACGGTCACCGAAGCCCGGGGCCTTGACGGCGACGGACTTGAAGGTGCCGCGGATCTTGTTGACGACCAGGGTCGACAGGGCCTCGCCCTCGACGTCCTCGGCGATGATCAGCAGCGGCTTGCCGGACTGCATGACCTTCTCCAGGAGCGGCAGCAGGTCCTTGACCGAGCCGATCTTGGAGTTGACGATCAGGATGTACGGGTCGTCGAGGGACGACTCCATGCGCTCCATGTCGGTGGCGAAGTACGCCGAGATGTAGCCCTTGTCGAAGCGCATGCCCTCGGTGAGCTCGAGCTCCAGACCGAAGGTCTGCGACTCCTCGACGGTGATGACGCCTTCCTTGCCGACCTTGTCCATCGCCTCGGCGATGAGCTCGCCGATCTGGGTGTCGGCGGCGGAGATGGAGGCCGTGGAGGCGATCTGCTCCTTGGTCTCGACGTCCTTGGCCTGCGAGAGCAGGGCGGCGGAGACGGCCTCGACGGCCTTCTCGATGCCACGCTTGAGGGCCATCGGGTTGGCGCCGGCGGCCACGTTGCGCAGACCCTCGCGTACGAGAGCCTGGGCGAGCACGGTGGCGGTGGTCGTACCGTCGCCGGCGACGTCGTCCGTCTTCTTGGCGACTTCCTTGACCAGCTCGGCGCCGATCTTCTCGTACGGGTCCTCGAGCTCGATCTCCTTGGCGATGGAGACACCATCGTTGGTGATCGTGGGGGCGCCCCACTTCTTCTCAAGGACGACGTTGCGACCCTTGGGGCCAAGGGTGACCTTGACGGCGTCGGCGAGCTGGTTCATCCCACGCTCGAGACCGCGCCGGGCCTCCTCGTTGAACGCAATGATCTTGGCCATCTGAAGTGGTCCTCCCGGACAGGGGTGGATTGCTCCGGACCGCGCCCGCGCCCGCGACGGACGGCCAGCGAGCCCGGCGGTTCCTTCCCGCCGGACCCTGCGAGCCTCACCGGCCCGGTCCTCGTTGAGTAGCACTCTCACCTGGAGAGTGCTAACGCCAATGATTAGCACTCGACCCCCGCGAGTGCAAGCGGCTTCGGGCAACACCCCGCGAACGCGCCGGTCGGACGGGGTCACGCACGAGGGGCCCACATCCCTTGTCCAGGATGTGGGCCCCTCGTTGTCTGTACGTCGGTGGTCGATCGCGCCGGGACTAGCCGAGTGCGAGCTTGACCATGTCCGCCTGCGGACCCTTCTGGCCCTGCGAGATCTCGAACTCGACCCGCTGACCCTCTTCAAGGGTGCGGTACCCGTCCATCTGGATGGCGCTGTAGTGGACGAACACATCCGCACCACCGTCGACCGCGATGAAGCCGTAGCCCTTCTCCGCGTTGAACCACTTGACGGTGCCCTGAGCCATGCCTAACTCCCCTATTACTGGCCCTTGCGCAGGACCGCACTTCGCGGACCCGGGTCAGAACTTGCGCCGGAACGCCTCGACCGCGGCTGAATGTATCCGCACCAGTGCTGTGTGCAACAGGTCATTCCGACGAGAATTCAGGACACGAGGAAACATTGAAATAGAGTGAAAATTTGGCATATGGCCGGGCAACTCGGGCCTGACATTCGGCACCAAAGACCCATAGCGCGCTTGCATGTTGACTCAATGTCAACCATCCGGCGGCCCGCTCATATGCGGCGGGCAAGTACGGCGGAGGGGACTTCCCCAACTCTACCGCGCCCAATCAACCAGAATTGCCCCCTCCGCTTATCGGCGGAGGGGGCAATTCTGTTTGCTCTTCGTCGACGGACGACGCTCGGCGGAAGTGCCCGCGGAAGTGCCCGCGGAAGTCCCGGCGGAAGTCCGTCGTGGAAGTCCGGGACGGGTCAGCAGCCGCCCGCGACCGCCGGAATGATCGAGATGCCGGCGCCGTCGGGCGTCGCCGTCTGCAGCCCGCCCTCGAAGCGCACGTCGTCGTCGTTGACATAGACGTTCACGAAGCGGCGCAGCTTGCCCTGGTCGTCCAGGACGCGGGCGGCGATGCCCGGGTGGCTCTTCTCCAGGGACTCGATGACCTCGGAGAGGGTCGCGCCCTCGGCGGACACCTCGGCCCGGCCGCCGGTGTAGGTGCGCAGGATGGTGGGGATGCGGACGTTGACGCTCATGGCGCTACTGCCTTTCCGGAGTACGGGGGGAGGGTCAGGCCAGGCCGGCGGCGCGGAACGCGTCCAGGCTCGGGCGGATGGTGGCGGTCTGCCCGCTGTCCGCGGCCACCGCCTCCAGGGTCTTGAGACCGTCACCCGTGTTCAGGATGACCGTGGTCAGCGCGGGGTCGAGCTGCCCGTTGTCGATGAGCTTCTTCGTCACGCCGACGGTCACGCCGCCCGCGGTCTCGGCGAAGATGCCCTCGGTCTGCGCGAGGATCTTGATGGCCTCGACGACCTGCTCGTCGTTGACGTCCTCGACGTAGCCGCCGGTGCGGCGGGCGATGTCCAGGACGTACGGGCCGTCCGCCGGGTTGCCGATGGCGAGGGACTTGGCGATGGTGTTCGGCTTCTGCGGGCGGACCACCTCGTGGCCGGCCTTGAAGGCGGTGGAGACGGGCGAGCAGCCCTCGGCCTGGGCGCCGAAGATCTTGTACGGCCTGTCCTCGACGAGGCCGAGCCTGATCAGCTCCTGGAGGCCCTTGTCGATCTTCGTCAGCTGCGAGCCGGACGCGATCGGGATGACGATCTGGTCGGGCAGCTCCCAGCCGAGCTGCTCGCAGATCTCGTACGCGAGGGTCTTGGAGCCCTCGCCGTAGTACGGGCGCAGGTTGACGTTGACGAAGCCCCAGCCCTCGCCGAGCGGGTCGCCGATGAGCTCGGAGCAGAAGCGGTTGACGTCGTCGTAGTTGCCCTCGATGCCGACCAGGTCGCCGCCGTAGACGCCGGCCATGACGACCTTGCCCTGCTCCAGGTCGTGCGGGATGAACACGCAGGACCGGAAGCCGGCGCGGGCGGCAGCGGCGCCGACGGCTCCGGCCAGGTTGCCCGTGGAGGAGCAGGAGAGGGTGGTGAAGCCGAAGGCGCGGGCGGCCTCGACGGCGATGGCGACGACGCGGTCCTTGAAGGAGTGCGTCGGGTTGCCGGAGTCGTCCTTGACGTAGAGCTTGCCGGTGACGCCCAGCTCCTTGGCCAGGTTCTCGGCGTCCACGAGCTTGGTGAAACCGGGGTTCAGGCTCGGCTTGGAGGCCACGTCGGCCGGGACGGGCAGCAGCGGCGCGTAGCGCCAGATGTTGTTCGGGCCGGCCTCGATCGCGGCGCGCAGCGCCTCGGGGTCACCGGTCGGCAGGTCGTAGGCGACTTCGAGCGGTCCGAAACACTCGGCGCAGGCGAAGATCGGACCGAGTTCGAAGCGGGTGGCGCACTCGCGGCAGGAAAGGCCGGTGGCGGGTCCGAGATCTACGGTTTCGGCAGAGGTTGCGACGGTCTGTGCAGCCATGATGGCGAGGCCCTTTCTCCTCATCTTCCCCATGGCGCACTTCGCCATGAGACGGAATTGGCACCTTCCCTAGCCGGGGACCTCGCTGACGCAGCGGATGTGCGTGATCGCGAGACCGACTGGAGGGTTGCCGGGGCTTCAACGGGCCGTGTCCCTCTGCCCCTCTGGATGAGCGGTATGGCACCGGGTGACGCACTCCATGGCGGGCCCGGGCGTTTGTACACGCGGGACCCCCGGCATGCGGTGGTCCATCGCGTTGTTCAAGACTGTAACCGAAGCCCCGGGCGGTTGAGACAGCCGTCCGAACGGCGAGATGGATCACATTTCGCCCGAAACCGCCGACGCTCGATCGACCCATCAGGGAGTGCCGAAAGTGCTGGAAGAGGTGGAGCGCTGGCTGGCCGAGCGCTCCTGGTCCGCTGCCGATCGACCGCTCGACCGGCTGCTCGACCGGAAACGGGCGGCGGGCACCACGGTCAGTGTGGTGCTGCCCGCGCTCGACGAGGAGGCCACGGTCGGCGAGATCGTCGAGGTGATCCGCCGCGAGCTGATCGAGGGGCCGGGGACGCCGTTGGTGGACGAGCTGGTGGTCGTCGACTCGGGCTCCCGCGACCGGACGGCCGAGGTGGCCGCGAAGGCCGGTGCCCGCGTGGTGCACCGCGACGAGATCCTGCCGCGGCTGCCGGCCCTGCCCGGCAAGGGCGAGGTGCTGTGGCGCTCGCTGCTGGCCACGACCGGCGACGTCGTCTGCTTCGTGGACGCCGACCTGCGCGACTTCTCGGCCTCCTTCGTGTCCGGGATCGTCGGTCCGCTGCTGACCGACCCCGAGGTGCAGTTCGTGAAGGCGATGTACGACCGCCCGCTGGGCGACGCGCCGGGGCAGGGCGGCCGGGTGACCGAGCTGGTGGCCCGCCCACTGCTCAACCTGCACTGGCCGCGGTTGGCGGGCTTCGTCCAGCCGCTGGGCGGCGAGTACGCGGTGCGCCGGTCGCTGCTGGAGCGGCTGCCGTTCCCCGTCGGCTACGGCGTCGAGCTGGGGCTGCTGGTGGACGCGCTGCACACGGTCGGACTGGACGCGCTGGCCCAGGTGGACGTCGGGGTACGACTGCATCGGCACCAGGACGGTCAGGCGCTCGGCCGGATGGCCGCGGCGATCTACCGGACGGCGCAACTGCGTCTGTCGCGCGGGCACCTCGCGCGGCCGGAGCTGACGCAGTTCGAGCGGGGCCCGGACGGCTTCGTGCCGCGGACGTACGCCGTCGACACCGAGGAACGGCCGCCGATGATCGAGGTCAAGGAGTACGCGGGCCGCCGGGTGGCGTGACGAACCGGACGTTTGAGCGGGTTCCGGTCGGGCTAGGTTCGGCGCATGGCTTCTCAGGTACTCGTCGCCGCGAATCGCGGCCCGCTCTCGTACTCCCTCGCCGACGACGGCACCCTCGACACCCGGCGCGGCGGGGGCGGTCTGGTCTCCGGGCTCTCCGCCGCCCTCGCGGAGCAGCCGGAGACGGTGTGGATCTGCGCGGCGCTGTCCGACGCGGACCGGGAGGCGGTGCGCCGGGGCGTGTCCGAGCCCGGGGTCCGGATGCTGGACATCGATCCGGCGGTGTACGACGACGCGTACAACGGCATCGCGAACTCGGTGCTCTGGTTCACCCACCACCACCTGTACGACATCCCGCGCGAGCCGGCCTTCGACGCCGAGTTCCGGCGGCTCTGGGAGTCGTACGGCGCCTACAACCGGGCCTTCGCGGAAGCGCTCGCCGAGGAGGCCGGCGAGGGCGCGTCGGTGCTGGTGCAGGACTATCACCTGGCGCTGGTGCCGGGCATGCTGCGGGTCCTGCGGCCGGACCTGCGGATCGCGCACTTCACGCACACCCCGTGGGCCTCGCCGGACTCCCTGCGGATCCTCCCGCAGTACGTGGTCGAGGAGCTGTCCTGGGGCATGCTCGGCGCCGACCTGCTCGGCTTCCACACCCAGGAGTGGGCGGCGGCGTTCCTGGGGGCCATGGACCTGGACGACGCGTGGGGCCTGGCACAGGTGCACGGCACGAGGGTCGAGCACCGCCGGTACTCGATCTGGCCGCAGCGGAGCACCGAGGTGGCGGTCTTCGGGTTGGGCGTGGACGGCGAGGAGCTGCGGGCGCTGGCCCACCGTCCGGAGGTGGACGAGAAGCTGGCGGCGCTGCGCGCGGAGGTCGGCGACCTCAAGACGATCGTGCGGGTGGACCGCACGGAGCTGTCGAAGAACATCCTGCGCGGCCTGCTGGCCTACCGGGAGCTGCTCACCACCCGCCCCGAGTGGGTGGGCCAGGTGGTGCACCTGGCGTCGGCGTACCCCTCGCGGCAGGACCTCGCGGTGTACCGGTCGTACACGGAGGCGGTCGCCGAGCTGGCCGCGGAGATCAACGCGGAGTTCGGCACGGAGGACTGGACGCCGGTGCTGGTGTCGGTGGAGGACGACTTCGCGCGTTCCCTGGCGGCCTACCGGCTGGCGGACGTGGCGCTGGTCAACCCGGTGCGGGACGGCATGAACCTGGTGGCGAAGGAGATCCCGGTGGTCTCGGAGCGGGGTGTCGCCCTGGTGCTGTCCACGGGTGCGGGGGCGTTCGGGGAGCTGGGCGACGACGCGCTGACGGTGAATCCGTTCGACGTGACACAGACGGCGCAGGCGCTGCACCTGGCGCTGACGATGCCGAGGTCGGAGCGGACGGAGCGCACCAAGCGGCTGGCCGCCGCCGCGACTTCCCTGCCCCCGGCCCGCTGGTTCCGCGCCCAGTTGGACACCCTGCGGGACGCGTGAGCGGGCGGCGGCCGGCGGGGGTTCCCGCCGGCCGCCGGGGTCGTCAGGCGCGCAGGGTCGCGGCCAGCGTCGCGAGGAGGGCGGCGACCTGTCCGGGGCCGGGGAGGACGAGGTCGGCGCGGGAGGCGAGTTCGGGCACCTCGGAGCCGCTGGCGACGAGCAGCCCCGGCAGTCCGTCGGCGCGGCGCTTCTCGACGGCGGCGTAGGCGGCGAGGTCCCCGAGGTCGTCCCCGGCGTACAGCACCGCCTCGGCGCCCACCTCCGCGAGGTACTCGGTGAGGGCGACGCCCTTGTCCATGCCGGGCGGTCGCAGCTCCAGCACGGCCCGGCCCGGCTCGACCATCAGCCCGTGTCGGGCCGCGAGGTCGGCGAGGGGCTCGCGGAGCGCGGCGAAGGCCGCTTCCGGGTCGGCGGCCCTGCGGGTGTGGACGGCCAGCGCCTGGCCCTTCTCCTCGATCCAGGTGCCGCGCCAGGCCCCGATGGACTCCAGGAAGCCCGGGAGTTCGGCGCGCACGGCCGCCACCCCGGGGTGTTCGGCGGGCGCGTGCACGATGCCGGTGACGGCGTCCCACCGTTCGGCCCCGTAGTGCCCGAGCACCACCAGGTGCTCCAGTCCCGGGACGCCGGCGAACCCGCCGTAGCGGACGGCGACCCCGGCGGGCCGGCCGGTGACGACGGCGACGGCGGCCACCTCGGGGGCGAGCGCGGCCAGCGCCGGTACGGCGTCCGGGTGGGCGCGGGCCTGGTCGGGGTCGGGAACGATGTCGGCGAGGGTGCCGTCGAAGTCGAGGGCGACGACGGACCGGCGCGGGGCGCGGAGCAGGGCTTCGAGTCCCTCGCGTCCGGCGGCTGTGGCGGGCACGGGCATCGGCAGATCGTGCGGGTGGCTCCCCATGGGCACGACCCTAACGGTCCGGTCGTGGGACGGCTATCGCCGGGCCCGCTGCGCTTCGCGGATCCTGCGGAGTCGGTTGACCGTGCCGGGGGCGTGCTCCAGTGCCCGCGGATCGTCCATCAGGGCGTTGAGCAGTTGGTAGTACCGGACGGGGGTCATGCCCAGCCCTTCGCGAATGGCCCGCTCCTTGGCGCCGGGCCCCGACCAGGTACGTCCCTCGTACGCGAGCACGGCGGCCTCGGTGGCCGTCAACCGCCCGTCGTCCGTCATACGGCCAGATTAACGCCGGCCACCGACACCGCCCCGGCGGCCCCGGGGCGGTGCGGCGCGGGCGTCACTGGTCCCCGTCCGCCTTCCGCGCGGACTGGGCGATCTCGCCGAGGACCTTCTCGGGGTTGCCGCCGGGCTTGACGGTCGAGCCGATGTTCTTCTTCACGTCCTCGCTGACGCCCGCCCAGGACTTCTTGCCGACCGGGTACAGCTTCGAGGTGGGCAGGGCCGCCAGGAAGGTCCTCAGTTGCGGGGCGGAGCCGCCGGTGGCGTTCTGCATGGCCCGGAAGCCGCTGGTGGTGACGGGCAGCAGGCCGTACTGCTCGGTGAAGGCGGTCACGTTGTCGGCCTGGTACAGGAAGTCGAGGAACTGCCCGGACTCCTTCTGGTGGCCGTTCTTGAAGGCCATCACCCAGTCGGCGACGCCCATGGCGGAGTGCTCGGTGCCGTCGACCGTGGGCATGGGCACCATGCCGAACTTGAGGCCCTTCGCGGCGGCCTGCTTGATCAGCGTGGGGTGGCCGTTGAGCATGCCGACCTCGCCTCGGGTGAAGGCGTCGAAGGCGCCCTGGCGGTCGTACTTGCCCGGCTCCACGGATCCGGTCAGGCCCTGGCCGACCAGCTTGTCGCGCAGGAACTCCAGCGTCTTGACGTTCTCCGCGGAGTCGATGGAGTAGTTCTCCTCGTTGTCGGTGTAACCGCCACCGCCCGCGAGGAGCCAGTTCATCGTCTCGGCCTGGGCCTCCTCGCGGCCGAGCGGCAGCGCGAAGGGGGTGGGGACGCCGTTGCCCTTGAGCTTCTTGGCGGCCGCCTCCAGCTCCGCCCAGCTCTTCGGCTGCCAGCCGCCCTTGGCGTCCTTCGCCAGCACGCCCGCGTCCGTGAGCATCTTCTCGTTGTAGAAGAGCAGTCGGGTGCTGGCCACGAAGGGCAGGCCGTACTGGGTGCGCTTGTGCTTGCCGGCGTCGGCGAGCGGGGCGAGGAAGTCGGCCTCGGTCTGCACGGAGAGCAGCTCGTCGGCGGTGTAGAGCTTGTCCGCCTCGGCGTAGTCGGCGTAGGCGCCGATCTGGGCGATGTCGGGGGCCTTGTTCGCCTTGACCATCTCGGCGACCTTCGCGTCGACCTCGGTCCAGGAGTAGACGCTGACCTCGACCTTGATGCCCGGGTGGTCCTTCTGGAACTTCTCGGCGAGGCCCTTCCAGTAGCCGGTCGAGGAGTTCTGCGGATTGTCGCCGTAGTCGGCCGCCACGACCCGGAGGGTCACCTCGTTGTCCCCGGTGAGCGCCGACACGGATCCGCAACCGGTCAGCGTCGTGGTCAGGCACAGCGCGGCCCCGGTCGCGGCCAGGCTCAGGTAACGGCCCTTCACAGTTCTCGATCCACCCCTTGTTGTACGTACGATTCGACGTAAGGTCTACACCACTTTGGCGACGCGTCCACATCCTGGAGCGCCCCGGGCCCGGACCGTGTCCGGACTGTTGCCGGACCAGGGTCCCGATTTTGTATGGCCGCTCAACAATCCTCCCCATTGGACTAGACCTTTGCCTCCCAAGCGCGCGAGACTGTCTCTGTGAAACCCGTGAAACACGTCATCGCCCTCGATGTGGGCGGCACCGGGATGAAGGCCGCCCTCGTCGCCGAGGACGGCACCCTGCTGCACGAGGCGCGCCGCGCCACCGGCCGCGAGCGGGGCCCCGAAGCCGTCGTCGAGACGATCCTGGACTTCGCCCGCGAACTCCTCGACCTGGGCCGTACCCGCTTCGCCACGGCCGCCTCGGCCGCCGGCGTGGCCGTGCCCGGCATCGTCGACGCCGAGAACGGGATCGCCGTCTACGCGGCGAACCTGGGCTGGCGCGACGTACCCCTGCGCGCGCTCCTCGGCAGACGCCTCGGCGGCATCCCCGTGGCCCTCGGCCACGACGTGCGCACGGGCGGACTCGCGGAGGGCCGCATCGGCGCGGGCAGGGGCGCGGACCGGTTCCTCTTCGTCCCCCTCGGCACCGGCATCGCCGGCGCCATCGGCATCGCCGGCCGCATCGAGGCCGGCGCGCACGGCTACGCCGGCGAGATCGGTCACATCGTGGTCCGCCCCGGCGGACCCGCCTGCGGCTGCGGCCAACACGGCTGCCTGGAGACCCTCGCCTCCGCCTCCGCCGTCAGCCGCGCCTGGGCCGCCGCCTCCGGCGACCCCGAAGCCGACGCGGCCGACTGCGCCAAGGCCGTCGCCTCCGGCGACGCACGCGCCCGAGTGGTGTGGCAGACCGCCATCAGCGCCCTCGCCGACGGCCTGGTCACCGCGATCACCCTGCTGGACCCCCGCACGCTGATCATCGGTGGCGGGCTCGCCGAGGCGGGGGAAACCTTGTTCACACCACTACGGACGGCCGTGGAGGAGCGCGTGACGTTCCAGCGGCTGCCCGAGATCGTTCCGGCGGCCCTCGGGGACACCGCCGGATGCCTGGGCGCAGGGCTGCTCGCCTGGGACCTACTCGCCACGGAGGTACCTGCCTGATGTCCGGAAGCGCGCACAGCACTGTTCTCTCCGGCGCCAAGGTGGTGCTGCCCACCGGGATCGTGGCGGGCGGTCGCGTCATCGTCGACGGCGAGCGCGTCGCGGGCAGTGCCCGCGAGGACACCCGCGTCGTGGACCTGACCGGACACTGGATCGTCCCGGGCTTCGTGGACATGCACAATCACGGCGGGGGCGGCGCCTCCTTCACCTCCGGCACCGCCGAGGAGGTCCTCCGGGGGGTACGCACCCACCGCGAGCACGGCACCACCACGGTCATCGCCTCCACCGTCACCGGGGACCTCGACGAGCTGGCCCGACGCGCGGGCCTGCTCGCCGAACTGACGCAGCAGGGCGAGATCGCGGGCATCCACTTCGAGGGGCCCTTCATCAACCCCTGCCGCAAGGGCGCGCACAAGGAGGACCTGCTCCGCGACCCCGACCCGGCCGAGGTCCGCAAGCTGATCGACGCCTCGCACGGCACCGCCCGGATGTTCACCCTGGCCACCGAGCTGCCGGGCGGGCTGGACTCCGTACGGCTGTTGGCCGAGCACGGGGTCATCGCGGCGATCGGCCACACCGACTCCACGTACGAGCAGACGCGCCAGGCCATCGACGCGGGAGCGACCGTGGCCACCCACCTCTACAACGCCATGCCCGGCCTGGAGCACCGCTCCCCCGGGCCGATCGCGGCGTTGCTGGAGGACGAGCGGGTCACCGTCGAGCTGATCAACGACGGCACGCACCTGCACCCCGCCATGCTGGAACTGGCCTTCCACCACGCGGGCGCCCACCGCGTCGCGCTGATCACCGACGCGATGGACGCGGCCGGGTTCGGCGACGGCACCTACCACCTCGGACCGCTGGAGGTCGAGGTCAAGGAGGGTGTGGCCCGCCTCGTCGAAGGCGGCTCCATCGCCGGTTCCACCCTGACCCTGGACACCGCCTTCAAGCGGTCGGTGACCGTGGACAAGCTCCCCGTCGAGTCCGTCGTCCAGGCGATCTCCGCGAACCCGGCCAAGCTCCTCGGCCTGTACGACGAGGTCGGCTCGCTGGAAGCCGGCAAGTACGCCGACCTGGTCGTCCTGGACGCGGAGTTCGAGGTCAGGGGAGTCATGCGGCGCGGCGAATGGATCGTCAGCCCGGTTTCCTGAGCGCCGGATCGGCGGCGGGGACGGGGCGGTCGGCCGGCGGGACTGGGCGGGCCGCCTTCCGTTTGGCATGATCCCGGCATCCACCGAGACCGGGGCCTGCCATGATCCTCACCGTGACGCTCAACACCGCACTCGACGTCACCTACCGGGTGCCGCGACTGCACCCGCACACCTCGCACCGGGTCACCGGCGCCCGCGAACGCCCCGGCGGCAAGGGCCTCAACGTGGCCCGCGTCCTCGCGGCCCTCGGCCACGAGGTCACCGCCACCGGCTTCGCGGGCGGGTCGGTGGGCGCGGTCCTGCGCGACCTCCTCGCGGACTCGCCCGGCGTGGTGGACGCCCTGGTCCCCTGCGCCGGCGACACCCGCCGCACCCTGGCCGTCGTCGACGAAACCTCGGGCGACACCACCCAGTTCAACGAACCGGGCCCGCACATCACCCCCGCCGAGTGGACCGGGTTCCTGTCCCGCTACGGCGAACTCCTCGCCGGCGCCCGGGCGGTCGCCCTGTGCGGCAGCCTGCCGCCCGGCGTACCGGTCGGCTCCTACGCGCTGCTCATACGGACGGCCCGCGCCGCCGGGGTCCCCGTCCTGCTCGACACCGGCGGCGAGGCCCTGCGCCGGGGCATCGCCGCCCGCCCCGAAATGATCAAACCGAACGCGGCCGAACTCGCCGAACTCACCGGCTCCCGCGACCCGCTGCCCGCCACCCGCGACGCCCGCCGGCGCGGCGCCCACGCCGTGGTCACCTCGCTCGGCCCGGGCGGACTCCTCGCCGACACCGCCGACGGCACCTGGCGTGCGACCCCGCCCCGCGTGCTCGGCGGCAACCCCACCGGGGCCGGCGACTCCGCGGTCGCGGGCCTGCTGTCGGGCCTGGTGGAGGGACTGGCCTGGCCGGAGCGGCTGACCCGCGCCGTCGCCCTCTCGGCGGCCACCGTCCACGCACCGGCGGCGGGCGAGTTCGACGCGCGCACCTACGAGGAGTTCCGCGACGCCGTCGCCGTCACCGGCGCCGCCCCGACCGGCTCGCCGGACGCCCATCGGGGGACGCGCCCCCACAACCCCCGTGTCGGACGCCGGGCCTGAGGGTCCGACGCGCGGCCGGAAGACGAACGGGCGGGGCGCACCACTCACGTGGTGCGCCCCGCCCGTTTCGTTCAGCCTGTTTCCGGCCCGTCCGTTCGGCCCGTCCGTTCGGCCCGCCCGTTCGGCCCGTCCGTCGCGGGTGCCGCGCCCGGTCAGCGCCTTATGTGTCCCCGGCCCAGGTTGAGCTGGTCGAAGATCGTCTCGCACTTGTCCCCGGCCTCACACGAGATCTTCATCGTGTTCGTGCCCTTCTTCAGGTTTATCCAGGCGAAGGTGGTCGTCCACCCCTTGTCCCAGGCGCCCTCGGGCGCCTTGGCGAAGTTCGCCAGGTTCAGGCTCTGGTTGGGGCTCTGCCCGTTGATCGTCAGGGTCGCCTTCGCGTCCTTGCCGGGCACCCCGTAGTTCACGAAGAGCGTGTACTTGCCGTCCTCGGGCAGGTCGACCGTCCACGTCAGCGCGGCGCCCTGGTGGTTGAACTCACCCACGTACTGGCCGCCGGTGCTCTTCGACCCGGGCACGGCGCTCTGCAACTGCGCACCGCCCGACAGGAACATGCCGGCGCCCGCCGCGTCACCCTTCGGGAGCGGCGCCTGCGAGGCCTCCGGGGAGCCGCTCGGCTCGGGCTTCGTCGACTCCTTCGGGGAAGCCGGCTGCTGGGACTGACCGGCCGCCTGGCCCTTGTCGTCCTTGTCCTTGCCCTTGCCCTCGTTGCCGAAGACGACCGCCGCACCGATGCCGATCACGACCGCGCCGACCACCGCGACCGCCGCTATCAGCAGCCCGCGACGGCTGGAACCGCCACCACCGCCGCCGCCACCACCGTGCCCACCATGGCCGCCGTGCCCGCCC
The DNA here is from genome assembly GCF_042889445.1 of Streptomyces sp. NPDC002602. Lineage (NCBI taxonomy): Bacteria > Bacillati > Actinomycetota > Actinomycetes > Kitasatosporales > Streptomycetaceae > Streptomyces > Streptomyces sp. NPDC002602. Next base: position 112,199 of record NZ_JBIAQX010000015.1, read on the forward strand.
GGAGCCGTGACCACCTGGGTCTGCGCGGACTGGTGCTGCGGCGGAACCCCGTAGCCGCCCGCCTGGAGCGCCTCGGGGGCCTGGTACTGGGCCTCGTAGGACTGCGGGGCCTGCTGCTGGTAGGGGACGGCACCGCGCTGGCCGCGGGACGACCGATCGCCGACCGTACGCACCTGGTTGTACGAGGTCCGGGGGACACCGGGCTGCGCTCCGGCCTGGCCCCCGCCCGTCGGGCCGGGGTAGCCGTACCCACCGCCCGACGTGGGCGGGGTGGCTCCGGCGGCCTGGCCGTCCGCGTAGAGGTAGCCGAACGGATCGTCGTCCTCGGGCTTGTTCGCCCCACTGTTCGGGCCGTTGTTCGCGGGCGTCGTCATCGCAGGTCACTCCTTTCGACCCACGGGAGCCTACCCCGAACACGTGCGCCCACGGGCGGCCGATCGGCTCAGCCGGCCCGGCGGTGCGCCTTGGAACGGGACCTCTTCTCGATGTACATCCGCTGGTCGGCGGAGCGCAGCACCTCGTCCGCGGACATCCCGCAGCCGGCCCAGCCGATGCCGAAACTCGCTCCGACGCGGACCGCCCGGCCGTCCACCCTGATCGGCGGGATGATCGCGTTCCGCAGCCGGACGGCCAGGTCGGCGGCGTCGGCCGCGCCCAGCCCGTCCGCGAGGACGACGAACTCGTCACCACCCAGCCGAGCGACGGTGTCACCGTCCCTGACGCCCGTCGTCAGCCGCCGGGCGACCTCGATCAGGACCGCGTCACCCGTGTGGTGCCCGAACCGGTCATTGATCGACTTGAATCCGTCGAGGTCACAGAAGAGGACGGCCAGGCCCTTCGTTCCGTCGTCGATCTCCGGATCGGGCGCGACCGCGTGCACGTGGTGGTCGTACGGACCCGCCTCACCGGCGCCCGCGGCCCCGCCCACCGCGGCGCCCGGGAACTCGAACGGGTCGGACGCCGCGAATCCGTGCGGGCCGTCGGGTTGAAAGCCGTGCTCGACGGCACCACCCGCCGCGGGCCGCCCCTCGAAGGCCGCGTCCAGCGCCTCCACGGCCGTGGCGCGCACGGACTGGGGCCTGCGACAGAGCCGCGCCCCCAGGCGGGAACGCAGCTCGGCACTGTTCGGCAGGCCGGTCAGCGAATCGTGGCTGGCCCGGTGCGCGAGCTGGAGCTCGTGCCGTTTGCGCTCCTCGATGTCCTCGACGTGCGTGAGCAGGAAGCGGGGCCCGTCGGCGGCGTCGGCCACCACGGAATTGCGCAGCGACACCCACACGTACGTGCCGTCGCGCCGGCCCAGCCGCAGCTCGGCCCGGCCGCCCTCGGCGGAGGTCCGCAGCAGGGTGCCGATGTCCTCGGGGTGCACGAGGTCGGAGAAGGAGTACCGGCGCAGTACGGAAGCCGGCCGGCCCAGCAGCCGGCACAGCGCGTCGTTGGTGCGCAGCAGCCGACCGTGCTGGTCGCCGCCCATCTCGGCGATGGCCATGCCGCTGGGGGCGTACTCGAAGGCCTGGCGGAACGACTCCTCACTGGCGCGGAGCGCCTGCTGCTCCCTTTCGAGCCGAACGAGGGCCCTTTGCATGTTCGCGCGCAGGCGTGCGTTGCTGATCGCAATCGCCGCCTGGAAGGCGTACATCTGGAGCGCCTCGCGCCCCCACGCGCCCGGGCGGCGCCCGTTGCGCGGTCTGTCCACCGAAATGACACCCAGAAGTTCCCCGCCGGACGCGTACATGGGGGCGTAGAGCCGGTCCTCGGGGTGCCACTCGTCCTCGAAGCGCGGATCGGGGCCGTCGGTGTGCCACTGGGGGACGTCGTCCTCCATCAGGACCCAGCCCTCGGTGTGCGGGATGAAGCGGAGCCCGTCCCAGTTCTCGCCCATCGTCAGCCTGCGGTCCCAGGCGGGGCGGGAACCGACGCGACCCGTGATCAGCGCCTCGGCGGCGGGGTCGCCCGCGAAGGCGGCGACGACGAGATCCCCGTCAGGGCGTACGAGGTTGACACAGGCGAGTTCGTAGCCGAGGCCCACGACGATGCCGTCCACGACGGTCTGCAGGGTGTCCGCGAGGCTCCGGGCCGTATTGAGCTCGGCCACCACCCGATGCAGCTGCCGCAGGGTCGCAAGACGGACGTACGGCTCCGACTCGGTCTCCATTGTTCGCTCTCCCCGAGACCTCGACAGCAACTCCAGGTTTGTCATCGGCGTTTCGTTGCGGTGTCCCGTCCACTGAATCACAGTGAGCTGTGCGGCAGGTACACAGGGTCAACAAATCTTGCCCTCTGTGACTCAAGTCACATGAGATGAATAACGGGGCCTTTCCGGCAGTCCTCGGACCGCGTGTCCGCTGGGAGCGCTCCCCCACATTTCCGAGGGCAAACGACAAGTGATGGCCTAGGCCAAGGGACGGGGGCGCGGCTCGGACCTGCGCCCGATGTGTGAGGCGAGACGGTGAGGCTAGCGTTCCCGGCGTGCCGAACACGACTCCCGTACCTCCCGCCCCGTTCCCGACCCCGCATCCTGAGGGGGTGAGCAACGACGAGTTCCGCGCGGCCATGTCCCGGCTCACGGCGGGCGTGTGCCTGATCACCGCACACGAACCCGCCCTGACGGCGGACGGCCCGCGCGGCGAGGACGTCGGCATGACGGCGACCGCCTTCATGTCCGTCTCCCTGGACCCCCCGATGGTCCTGGTGAGCCTGCGCGAGGGCTCCCGCATGGACGACCTGCTGGCCGAGCAGCCGCTGTGGGGGGCCTCGATCCTGGCGGACGGCCAGCTCCAGGTGGCGGGCAGGTTCGCGATGAAGGGCCGGATCAGCGATCGCCTGCTGTTCGAGGGCCTGCCGCAGGTCCGCGGCGCCGTCTCCGGGGCCCTGCTGCTCACCGGCGCCCTGGCCACCCTGGAGTGCCGTACCGAGTCACGCGTCGAGGCCGGTGACCACACCCTGGTCCTCGCCCGTGTCCTCACGACCACCCTGCCGACCCCGGACGCGCCGCCGCTGACCTACTTCCGCGGCCGCTACCGCCACCTGGCGGGCTGAGGCGCGAATCCGGCCTCTCGGGGTCGCGGTCCCGGGCGCGGGGTCCGGGGCGCGGGGTCCGGGGCGCGGGGTCCGGCGGGCCGGGGCGCGGGGTCCGGCGGGCCGTTGCGGAGCCCCGTCGGCCGCTACCAGTCCCGCGCGGTCCGTCCGCGCTTCGTCTCGCCCCGGGCCTTCTTCTCCCGCAGCCGCCGCTCGTTGATGCCCCGGGGGATCTTCGTGGCCCGCCGGGCCCTCGGCGGCGGCGCCGTCGCCTCCGCCAGCAGCGCGGCCATGCGCACGAGCGCCATCTCCCGGTTCCGGAACTGCGAGCGGTGCTCGGACGCCCGTACCGTCACCACCCCGTCCACCAGCCGCGAGGCGAGCCGCTCCAGCGCGCGTTCCTTCCACACGTCCGGCAGCGCCTTGGTCGCCGCCACGTCGAACAGCAGCTCCACCCGCGAGTCCGAGGTGTTGACGTGCTGACCACCCGGCCCGGAGGAACGCGAGAACCGCCAGCCGAGCTCCCCCTCGGGCAACACGACCGAACCACGAATGACATAGGGACCAGGCATGTCCCCAATGATCCCGCCCCCGCGCGGCCCCGTCACCCATTTTTCGCCGGCGGAGCGGCCCAGGAACCTACGGACCCCCTCCCCGCGTTATGAAGGGCAGCGGTAACTTGGCCACATCTCGCGGTCATGTGACGACGAAGGGACACCAGTCAAAATGGCAGTAAGCCTGTCCAAGGGCGGCAACGTCTCGCTCACCAAGGAGGCCCCCGGCCTCAGTGCCGTCACGGTCGGCCTCGGCTGGGACGTCCGTACGACGACCGGTGTCGACTTCGACCTGGACGCCTCCGCCATCGCCGTCAACCCGACGGGCAAGGTCGTCTCCGACGGTCACTTCGTTTTCTTCAACAACAAGTCCACCCCGGACCAGACCATCGTCCACACCGGCGACAACCGCACCGGTGAGGGTTCGGGCGACGACGAGGCCATCAACGTCAACCTCGCCGGTCTGCCGGCCGATGTCGACAAGATCGTCTTCCCCGTCTCCATCTACGACGCCGAGGCCCGCAGCCAGAACTTCGGCCAGGTCCGCAACGCGTACATCCGCGTCGTGAACCAGGCCGGCGGCGCCGAGATCGCCCGCTACGACCTCTCCGAGGACGCGGCGACCGAGACCGCCATGGTCTTCGGTGAGCTCTACCGCAGCGGCGCCGAGTGGAAGTTCCGCGCGGTCGGCCAGGGGTACGCCTCCGGCCTGACCGGCATCGCCCAGGACTTCGGCGTCAACGTCTGATCTCCGCGGCCACGCCGCCGGCGAAGCCTCCTCCCCCCGTCCGGGGAGGGGGCTTCGCTACCGTTCGACCGGTGATCCTGCATCCGCTCGTTCCCGTCGACGGCGCCCTCCCCGGCCCGGTCCTCACCGAGATCGCCACGCTCTACGCGACCAACCGCGCGTTCTTCGAGCTCAGCGGCGACTTCCCCGACCCGGCCCGCATCACGGTGGAACAGGTCGCCGAGGCCCTCGCCGGTGAACTCGCCCACGAGGGCGCCGAGGTGCTGATGGCCCGGTCCGCCGGCCGTCTCGTCGGACTGGCCGCCACGCTCGCGCACCGGGACGGGCCCTCCCCGGGCGACCCGGACTCCACCGACCCGGACCCCCTGGATCGGCCTGCTCCTCATCGACGCGACCGCGCACCGCTCGGGACACGGCAGCACCCTCGCCGGCCTCGTCGCGGACCGCTTCCGTACCGCGGGGCGCACGGGCCTGCGGATCGCCGTGCTCGACGACAACCCGGGCGCCCTCGCCTTCTGGCGCGCCCAGGGGTACGTGCCCCTGCGCCGGGCCGCCGACCGGGAACTCGGGCGCCCCTGCACCGTCCTGCGCAAGGCCCTCTGACCCGCCGCCACGAACGGGCGGCGCGCTGATCAGCCTCGGGCCGCTGGTCAGCCTCGGGCCGGTCAGGCTCCGGGCCGGTCAGGCTCCGGGCCGGTCAGGCCTCGGGCCGGGTCAGGCTTCGGGGCGGTCCTCGCCGTACAGCCACACGTCCCAGACCTCCGTCAGGTCGTGGCCCGTCTTCTTCTCCGCGTAGGCGGTGAAGTCGGCCGTGCTCGCGTTGCCGTGCCGGTGCTCCGCGGCCCAACCGCGCAGCAGCGCGGCGAACTTCTCGTCCCCGACCTCCTGGCGGATCCGGTGCAGCACCATCGCGCCGCGCGCGTACACGGGCGCCTCGGAGATGTCCTCCGGGCCCGGCGGGTCGGCCGGCGGGAAGGCGCCCCAGTCGGAGCCGGCGTCCGGATCGACCTTCGTGTCGCCGGCGAGGAACGCGTCGAACCGTTTCTCCGCGCTGAGCCCGCCGTGCTCCTCGGCCCACATCCACTCGGCGTAGGTGGCGAAGCCCTCGTTGAGCCACATGTCCTTCCAGGACTTCGGCGACACCGAGTCGCCGAACCACTGGTGGGCGAGCTCGTGCACGATCAGCACCTCGTCGGGAGCGCCCGAGTAGACGGGTTTGGTCTGCGTCTCCAGGGCGTAGGTGAGGGTCCCGTCCGGCACCACGATCGTCCCCACCGTCTTGAAGGGGTACGGCCCGAACTTGCCGCTGCCCCACTCCACGACCTCGGGGATCCGGGCGAGCGCGGGCGCGCTGTCCGACGCCTCGTCCGGGGACACGGCGTTGTAGACGCCGATGCCGGAGGGGGTGCGGCCGGTGGTCAGGTGGTCACCTTGAACTTCCCGATGGCGGCGGTCGCCAGGTAGCTCGCCATCGGCTCCGCGTTGTGCCAGGCGAACTCGGTCCGTCCGGCGCCGACCGCGGTGCGGGAGCGGAGCTCGCCGTTGGACACGGCCTCGTAGCCGTTCGGCACGGTCAGCCTGATGTCGTAGGTCGCCTTGTCGCTCGGGTGGTGGTTGCCGGGGAACCAGCCCATCGAACCGACCGGCTCCCCCACCGCGACCGACCCGTCCGCGGTGGTGATCCAGCCCTCCTCGGAGCCGTCCGGATCGGTCACGGGCTTCGGCGTACCCGTGTAGTCGATCTCGGTACGGAAGACCTCGCCCTTCCTCAGGTCCTCGGGCGGGCGCACCGTCAGCTCGGTCCCCGACCGGTTGAAACGGGCCGCCGCGCCCTGAACGGTGACGTCCTCCACCCGCAGGCCCGCGAAATCGAGGTTGAAGGAGCTGAGCCCCTGCTCCGCGCGGGCCGTGATCACGGCCGTGCCGTGGAGCTGCTTGTCGGCCGGGTCGTAGGCCAGGTCGAGGTCGTAGTGGTCCACCTGGTAGCCGCCGTTGCCGGCCTTGGGGAAGTACGGGTCGCGGACCCCGGACGCACCCGGCCGCCCCTGCACGGTGTCGCCCGTACAGCCCGCGGTGAGGGCGAGCAGCGCGGCGAGGGCGGGGGCGGCGAGGCGGGAGAACGCGCGTTGATCCACGCGTTCGATCCTAAGCGGGCACCCGGCGGGGGGCGACGGCGCCGGGGCCGGGACCGGGTGGCGTATGGCATCGGGGCCGGGGCCGGAGGGGGTCAGTTGGCGAGGGAGTCCGCGCCGGCCTTGGCGAACTTCTCGTCCAGGTCGCCGCTCGGGGCGCCGGCCACGCCGATGCCGGCGACCGGGGCGCCCTTGGCCTGGACCGGGGTGCCGCCACCGAGGAAGAGGGTGCCGGGGATGTCCTTCAGGTTCGGGGTCTGGGCGAGGCGGCCGGCCAGCACGGAGGTCGGGGCGTTCCAGGACACGGCCGTGTAGGCCTTGCGCTGCGCCGACTCGTAGGACTGCGGGCCGGCGCCGTCGCCGCGCAGGGTGACCAGGGTGTTGCCGTTGCGGTCCACGACCGCGACCGTCACCTTCTGGCCCTCCTTCTCGGCGGCCTTGAGCGCGGCCTGGGCGGCCCGGGAGGCGGCGTCGACGGTGAGGTGGGTCGAGGTGGTGAAGTTCTTGTCTCCGTCCTTCTTCGCGGAAGCGGCCTGGACGGCGGTCGCCGGGGCGGACTCGCTCTGCGCGGCGCTCGCGCTGACGGCGCCGAAGGTCCCGGCGCCGAGCGCGACGGCGAGAGCGGTACCGGTGAGAACGCGGGTGCGGGTGTTCATGTCTGCTCCTGGATGCGTCGGACTCGTTTCCTGCTGCTCCAAGCCTCGGCCCGGCAACCCCGCCCGCCCGTCGCCGTACCGGCTCGCGACGGCCGGCGCACCGGTTGACCCGGGGGTCGACCGATCGGTCGATGCGCGCCGGGTACGGGGGCGGATTGGCTGGTCAGAGCGCGCCCGCGATCGGCACGCGCGCCGGCGGCTCCGGTCGAAGGCCTCGCCGACGCGTCAGGATGGACGTACGCACCACCCCCACCCCAGGAGCACCCCGTGAGCCCCGCACCGCCGCGGAAACCCGACACCCGCGCCCTGGCCACCGTCATGCACACGGCGTTCTTCCTGCTCCTCGGCGCCTCCGTGGCCCGCTTCCTGCTCCGGCACCCCGGCGAACCCCGCACCCCGTGGATCATCGCGCTCAGCATCGCCCTCGCCCTGCTGTACGTCCTGGGCCCCGCCCTCGGCGCCGCGCCCACCCTGCGCAGGCTCCTGTGGCTCGGCCTGGTGGTGGCCACCTGGGTGGTCCTCGTCGTCCTCGCGCCGAGCTTCGCCTGGTGCGCCGTACCGCTCTTCTACACGGGCCTGCGCACCCTGCCGCCCCGCGCGGCCGTCGTGCTCGTGGCCCTGCTCACCGTGTTCGTGGTGGCCGCCCAGCTGAAGCTGTCCCAGGACTTCGACCCGAACCTGCTGCTCGCCCCGCCCGCGGTCGCCGCCCTCGCCACGGCCGTCTTCGTCCACACCGAACGGCAGGCCGAGGCCCAGCGCGCCCTGATCGACGACCTGATCCGGACCCGCCGGGAACTCGCCGCCACCGAGCGCCGCGAGGGCACCCTCGCGGAACGCCAGCGACTGTCGATGGAGATCCACGACACCCTGGCCCAGCACCTGTCGAGCCAGCAGATGCTGCTCCAGGCCGCCGACCGCACCTGGGACAGCGACCCCGGCACCGCCCGCGCGCACGTCCGTACCGCCACCGACATCGCCGCGCGGGGCCTCGCCGAGGCCCGCCGGCTGGTCCACGACCTGGCCCCGCCGGAACTCGCGGGCGGCGCCGGCCTCGCCGACGCCCTGCGCGCCCTCGACGCGGGCCCCGACATCGAGGTCCGCTTCCACCTTGAAGGCACCCCGACACCCCTCCCGGACCGGGCCGAATCCGCCCTCCTGCGGATCGCCCAAGGCGCGCTGGCCAACGTCCGCGAACACTCCGGCGCCCGAACCGCCGCCCTCACCCTGAGCTTCCTGGGCGACCAGGTGGTCCTGGACATCGCGGACGACGGCCACGGCTTCGCACCATCCCCGCAGCCCGGCGGACCCGTCCCCGGCGGGCCCCTACCTGGCGGACCCGTCCCCGTCGGACCTGTCCCCGTCGGGCCCGTCCCCGGCAATCGCGGCCACGGACTCCCGGCCATACGCGCCCGCGTCAGCCAGCTCGGCGGCGACCTGACCGTCGAATCCACCCCGGGCGAGGGCACGGTCCTCTCCGCCTCGATCCCCCTGGAGCCCACCGGATGACCACGATCCTGCTCTGCGACGACCACGTGGTGGTGCGCGCCGGCCTGCTCGCCCTGCTGGGCAGCGAGCCCGACATCGAGGTGCTCGGCGAAGCCGGCAGCGGCGAGGAAGCCGTCGCGCTGGCCGCCAAACTCCGCCCGGACGTGGTCCTGATGGACCTCCAGCTCGGCGAGGGCATCGACGGCGTCGAGGCCACCCGCCGCATCACGGCACTCACCGACCCGCCGCACGTGCTGGTACTGACCACGTACGACACGGACGCCGACATCACCCGGGCCATCGGGGCGGGCGCCACCGGTTACCTCCTCAAGGCGGAACGCCCCGAGGAACTCTTCGCCGCGATCCACTCCGCGGCGGCCGGCCGCACCACGCTCTCCGCACCGGTGGCCAGCCGGGTGATGGCCCACATGCGGGGCACCCGTCCCACCCTGACGGACCGTGAACTGGACATCCTGGGCCAACTGGCCCGCGGCCTCGGCAACCGGGACATCGCCCGGGCCCTGTTCATCAGCGAAGCCACGGTCAAGACCCACCTGGGCCGCATCTACGACAAGCTCGGCGTGGACACGCGCGCGGGTGCGGTGTCGGTGGCCAAGGAACAGCGCCTGCTGCCGTGAGAGCCGGTCGCGGTCAACTGCCCCCGGCCCCGGCCGCACCGGGCGCCTCACACGCCGGCGGGGCCGGGGGTCGGGGAGCCCCTCCGGTCCGGGCCGCCACATCCGGTCCGGGCCCGCACATCCGGTCCTGGGCCCCGCACATCCAGCCCCGCCGGCGATTGAAGCACGGGGCCCGGAACCAGCCTTCCGATCCTGCCCCGCACATCCAGTCCGGGCCCGCACATCCGGTCCTGGGCCCGGCACATCCAGCCTCGCCGGCGATTGAGGCGCGGAGCCCGGAACCACCCTTCCGATCCTGCCCCGCACATCCAGTCCGGGCCCGCACATCCAGTCCAGGCCCGCACATCCGGTCCGGGCCGCCACATCCGGTCCGGGCCCGCACATCCAGTCCGGCCCCGCACATCCAACCTCGCCGGCGATTGAGGCGCGGAGCCCGGAACCAGCCTTCCGATCCTGCCCCGCACATCCAGTCCGGCCCCGCACACCCAGCCTCGCCGGCGATTGAGGCGCGGGGTCCGGGGCGGAGCCCCGAAAGCACGGCGCAGCCGGGGCCGCTTCGCGCAACGGTGGCGCGGACCTCCGGCGACCCCGGCCCCGCCTGCTATCGAGGCCCGGGGCTCGGGGCCCGCCCCGCCCCGCCCGCCCCGCCCGGGCCGGGCCAAGAGACCCCCGGGCCCCCCGCCGGCTATCGAGGCCAGGGCACGGCCCCCCGGCTCCGGGAGGGGCGCGCCCGTGACACCATCGGGTACGTGCTCGACATCGGCTACTCCCTCTCCCGGCGCTTCCCCGACCCCCCGCAGACCGACTACCGCTCGGCGGACGTCCACACGCTGCGCCACGACCTGTTCTGCGGGGACGTCTACCTCGCCGACACCCACGCGGACCGGGAAGTGTCCACGGCCTGGGGATGGGTTCCGGTACTGGACTTCGCCTGGGCGCTCTGCGACATCGTCGAGCAGCTCGACCAGGACCCGCGCGGTAGCCGTTCCGCCAACCGGCAGTACGCCGAACTCGACTTCACCGAGTCCAGCGACCGGATGCTGTTCGAGCGCCGCTTCGGCTGGGTGGACATCGAGGCCGACTGGATGCCGGCCGAGGAGGACCCGCTGACCTTCACGCACCGCCTGCTGCGCCGCGAGGCCCGGGACTTCCTGCACGACGTGATCGCGGACCTCGTCGACATGCACGACGGGCTCGGCGACAACCCGGTCATCTGGACGCTCCAGTCCCGCTTCCCCCGCGTCCCCGCGTAACCCGGCAGCCCCACCCACGTCCCCGCGCAACCCAGCGACCTCACCCGCGCACCGACGCACCCCAGCCCGGCGCCCGCCCCCCGGCGCCCCCGCACACCACCCGCACCCCACCCACGCCTACGGCACCACCCGCAGCCCGAGCTGCGCCGCCAGTGCCGGAGCCAGGTCGAACAACTGCGAGGGGCTGATCACCGCCCCCGACAGCGCCTCCACCCCGCGTGCGATGCCCAACTCGGTCGCCTCCCGCAGGTCCACGTCCGTCATCCGCGCCCCGCTGAAGTCCGCCCCGCGCAGGGTGCAGTCCCGGAACTCCACGCGCTCCAGCACCGCGCCCCCGAAGTCCGGCTCGACCAGCACGCACCCCTCGAACACCACGTCCTTGAGCCGGGCCCCGCGCAGGTTCAGGTAGTCGATCTTGCCGCCCCGTACGACGACCCGTTCCAGCACGGCGCCGTGCAGTTGGATCCCGCCCAGCCGGGCCTCCACCAGTTCCACGTCCCGCAGCGAGGCTCCCGACAGGTCCGTGCCCACCCCCCGCACCCCCTCCAGTACCGAGTCCAGGAAACGGGCCTTCGTCAGCCCCGTCTCGTCCAACGCGCACCGCCGCAGCGCGCAGTCCATGAACCGCGCCCCGATCCCCTCCTGCCCGACCAGGTCGAGGTCCGCGAACTCCAGCCCGTCGTAGTCCCCGTCCGGCTCCAGTTCGCCGCCCGGCCACGCCACGAGCTCCGGCAGCCGCATCTCCGGCCGTCGCGCCGCCTTCACCGTCCGGGCCCGCTCGTTTCGCACCATCGCCCCATCGTGACCCACGGCACCGACAAAGCCCCGAAGACCCCCGGAGACCCCCGGAGACCGCCTGAGACCCCGGAGGCCCACGAGGACCCCCGGAGGCCGGGGACCTCGGCAACCCCCGGCAACCCTTGACCTCAACCCCGGTCGAGGTCCGAGGCTGACCCCATGAACACGACCCCCGGCACGAACACCACCCCCGACACGAACACCACCCCTGACACGAACACCGGCCCGGGCGCGACCGCCACCCCCGACACCATGAACGCCGTTCGCCTGCACGCCTTCGGTCCCGCCGAGAACCTCACCCATGAGCGCGTGCCCGTCCCCGTCCCCGCCCCCGGGCAGGTCCGGATCGCCGTCGCCGCCGCCGGAGTCCACCTCCTCGACACCGCGCTCCGCGAGGGCGTCCAGGGGCCCGCCCCCACCCTCCCCGAGCTTCCGACCGTCCCCGGCCGGGAGGTCGCCGGCACCGTCGACGCCCTGGGGCCCGGCACCGATCCCGCCTGGCTCGGGCGCGAGGTCGTCGTCCACCTCGGGTTCGCCCCCGGCGGGTACGCCGAGTACGCGGTGGCCGCCGCCGACCGGCTGCACCCCGTACCGCCGGGCCTCGACGCCGCCCGGGCCGTCGCCATGATCGGGACCGGCCGCACCACCCTGGGGATCCTCGGGTTCGCCGACCTCGGACCGGGCTCCGTCGTGGTCGTCACGGCCGCCGCCGGCGGCATCGGCACGCTGCTCGTGCAATACGCGAAGAACGCGGGCGCCACCGTCGTCGCCCTCGCCGGCGGTCCCGTCAAGACGGGCCTGGCCCACGCCAACGGCGCCGACCTCGCCCTCGACTACAACGACCCCGGCTGGGCGGAGGCCGTACGCGCCCACCACCCCGGCGGAGTGGACGTCGTCTTCGACTCCGTCGGCGGGGCCGTCGCGCGGGCCGCCCTCGACCTGCTCGCACCCGGCGGCCGCCGGCTCGTCTTCGGCTGGTCGGGCGGCGAACTCACCCTCACCGACGCCGAGCGCGCCGCCCTCACGGCCCGCCGCGTCACCAGCGAGGTCGTCCTCGGCCCGGAGATGATGCGGCGCGTCGGCGCCCCCGACCCGATCCGCGCCCTGGAGACCCGGGCCCTCGCGGAGGCCGCGGCCGGCCGGCTGCGGCCCGCGATCCAGCGCTACCCCCTGGCCCGGGCGGCCGCCGCCCACGACGCCCTCGTGTCCCGCGACACCACGGGCAAGGTCGTCCTCGTCCCCTGAGCCGCGCCGACCGTCTGCCCGCCAGGCGGCCATCGTCCCGCCCGGCGGCCATCGTCCCGCCCGGCGACCGACGTCCCGCCCGGCAGCCGTCACCCCGCCCGGCGGCCGGCCAACAGCAGTTCGGCGGTCACCAACTGCTCCTCCTGCAAGGGTTCCCCGTCCTCCACGTCCCACAGGCAGTTCTGCAACACCCGCCCCAACGTCCAGGCACGGGCCCGATCCCGGTCCAGGCCCATCACCTCCGTCATCAGGTCGAAGCGCCACCACACGTCGTCCGCCGCGAAGTGGTCGCCGATCGCCGGCATCAGGTCGAAGCCCGGATCGCCGGACAGCGGCTTCGGGTCGATCGCCAACCACGGCTCCCGCCCGCCCGCGAGCACGTTGTCGTAGTGCAGGTCCCAGTGGAGCAGCCGGTCCCCCGGCTCCCCCACCACCTCCGCCACCGCCGCCGCGCAGGCGCGCAGCACCCCGCGCCCCCGCTCGTCCACCCGCCCGAGCGCGCCCGGAAGGTCCGCCAACATCGCGCCCGCCACATCGCCCAGCCCGCGCAGCCCCGCCGGCGCCGGCACGGACGTCAACCGCGCCAAGAGTTCCGCGATCACCCGTACCGCCTGCCGCACGTCCCGGGCGGCGAGCACCGACAGGTGCCGGTCCGCGTCCAGCCGTTCCAGCAGCATCGTGCCCGTCGACGCGTCGTGGTCCAGCAGCCGTACGCTGCCGTCCCCGCCCCACGCCCGCAGCGCGAGGGGCTCCCCCGCGCTCTCCTCGTCCAGCACCTGCAACTTCAGCGCGGCCGGCGTCCCGTCGGCCCGCTCCACCGGAAGCACCAGCGCCGTCACCCCGTGCATCCCCGGGCCCGTCCGCGTCAGCGCCCACCGCTCCAGGAACTCCGCCGCCCGCGCCGGCAACGCGGCGATGAAATCCCGCCCCGCGTCGCCGTTGTACCTGATCTGGGCCTCGACCAATCCGGTCGGAATCTCCACCATCCTCCCGACCCTACGTCCGCACACCTGTGCCGCGCCGGACCCCGGATGACCCGCCGCCACCCGGGGTACGCACCCCGTCGACACCGGTAGGCCGGAGCACCGAGGGAGAACCACACATGACCGTGTCCGACCGCTACCGCAAGGCCTGGGACGGCTTCTGGGAGCAGAGCAACGGCGAACCGGGCGAACCGTTCTGGGACGCGGACGCCTCCCTGACCGCCGAACGGGACATCGCCCTGCTCACCCCCCACGCCGACCCCGCCCTGCCCCTCGCGGACCTCGGCTGCGGGAACGGCACCCAGACCCGCCACCTCGCCGGCCGGTTCGCCGTCGTCGTCGGCGTCGACCTCAGCGCGGCGGCCGTCGCGCACGCCCGCCGCGCCGACCCCGCGGGCACCGCCGCGTACGAGCAACTGAACCTGGCCGAAGAGGCCCAGGCCCACGCCCTCCACGACCGGCTCGGCGACACCCACGTCTACATGCGGGCCGTCCTGCACCAGAGCGACCCCGAGGACCGGCCGGCGGTCGCCGCCTCCGTCGCCGCCCTCGTCGGGGACCGCGGCCGGGCGCTGGTCCTGGAGCCGACCGGCGAGGCCAAAGCCGTCCTCCAGGCCCACGCCGAACGGACCGGCGGGCCCTCCCTCAAACTGCGCCGCGTCAAGGAACACGACCTGCGCCCCGGCGAGGTCGCCGAGGGCGAGATCGCCGGGCTGCTGCGCGGCGCCGGCCTGCACGTCCTCGACGAGGGCGAGACGGCCCTGGCGATGAGCGAGACCGGCGCCGACGGCGCCCCCGTGATGCTGCCCGCCCGCTGGTTCGTGGCCGGCCGCCGCCCCTGAGACCCACCCCCGGACGACGGCGCGCGTACGTCCCCCCGCGCACCCGCCGCATCAGCCAGAAGGCCGCGGATCCCGCCCCGGGACCCGGCACCGCGTCCCTGGACACCCCTTCGCGACGAGGTGTAGCAACTCCCCCATGACGATCAACGGCGGAATCTCCTTCTGGCACGCGACGGACGCCGGCGCCCCCCGGCCGCCCCGCACCCCCCTCACCGGCGACGCCACGGCCGACGTCGTCATCGTCGGCGGCGGCTACACCGGCCTGTGGACCGCCTACCACCTCAAGACCTCCGCACCCGACCTCCGCGTCACCGTCCTGGAGCAGAAGACCTGCGGCTACGGGGCCTCCGGCCGCAACGGCGGCTGGCTCTACAACGGCGTCGCCGGCCGCGACCGCTACGCCGAACTCCACGGCCACGACGCCGCGCGTAGCCTCCAGCGAGCCATGAACGACACCGTCTCGGAGGTCATCCGCACCGCTGCCAAGGAGGGCATCGACGCCGACATCCACCACGGCGGCGTCCTCGAAGTCGCCCGCACCCCCGCCCAACTGACCCGCCTCAAGGCCTTCCACGCCGCCGAGCTCGCCTTCGGCGAGAGCGACCGCGAGCTGTACGACGCCACCGACACCCGGGCCCGCGTCGACATCGCCGACGCCATGGGCTCCAGTTGGTCCCCGCACGGCGCCCGCGTCCACCCCCTGAAGCTCGTCCTGGGCCTGGCCGCCGCCTGCGAACGGCTGGGCGTCGTCATCCACGAGTCCACCCCCGTCACCGACATCGCCCCCGGCCGGGCGGTCACCCTCCACGGCACCGTCCGCGCCCCGTACGTACTGCGTTGCACGGAGGGCTTCACGGCCGCCCTCAAGGGCCAGAAGCGGTCCTGGCTCCCGATGAACTCCTCGATGATCGCGACGGCCCCGCTGCCTCCCGAGGTCTGGGACTCCCTCGCCTGGTCCGGCCGGGAGGTGCTGGGCGACATGGCGCACGCCTACATGTACGCCCAGCGCACCGCCGACGACCGCATCGCGATCGGCGGGCGCGGCGCCCCGTACCGCTTCGCCTCGCGCGCGGCCGGCGCCGAGAACACGGGCAGCACCGACCCCGCCACCGTCACCGCCCTCACCACCCTCCTGACCTCCTTCTTCCCGCAGCTGGCCGGTACGGAGATCACCCACGCGTGGTCCGGGGTACTCGGCGTCCCCCGCGACTGGTGCGCCGGCGTCACCCTGGACCGCCTCACGGGCCTCGGCTGGGCCGGCGGCTACGTCGGCTCCGGCGTGGCCACCTCCCACCTCGCCGCCCGCACCCTGCGCGACCTCGTCCTGGGCGACGCCACGGAACTGACCACCCTCCCCTGGGTCGACCACCGCGTCCGCCGCTGGGAGCCGGAGCCCTTCCGCTGGCTCGGCGTCCACGCCCTGTACGCCGCCTACCGCCGGGCGGACCGCCGCGAGAGCGCCACCGGCACCCCGAACACCACCGCCCTGGCCCGCCTCGCGAACCGCGTGTCGGGCCGCCACTGACCCCCACCGACACACGCCGAAGGCCCCGGACCACAAGGATCCGGGGCCTTCGTACCCGTTGAACTCTCCGGGTCGGCACGTGTCCGACCTGGGGTGGAGCCGCCTATCGGAATCGAACCGATGACCTGATCATTACAAGTGAACTGCTCTACCAACTGAGCTAAGGCGGCACATGCGACGCTGCGCGGCACGCAGAATCGCCTTCACTCTACACAGCCGCCAGACCGCCTCGCGAAGAACTTTCCGGGCCTCGTAACCCCTCGCCCCCACGTTCGTTCTCCGTACGGGAGTTCACATCCGACCATCGGACCGTAGGGCTGGGGGGAAGATCGTGGCAGCAGCCGCGGATCAAGGAACGCGCGTCGTCGGCGACGAGGCCGGACGGGTCAAGCGAGAGGTCCTGGGCATCCCCGACCAGCGCAAGCATCGAGGGCGCGCGGCCAAGCCGGTGGCCGGCCGGGTCAAGGAACCGGGAACACGACAACGCGTGTACCGCTATCGCTTCCATCCGACGGAATCACAGGCCCGACAGCTGGTTCAGACGTTCGGAGCCTGTCGGTGGGTCTACAACGAAGGTCTCGCCCTGCGCACGAACGCCTGGCGTGATCACCACGTGTCCGTGGGCTTCGCCGAGACCTCCCGCGCCCTGACGGGATGGCGGCGAGCGGAGGAGACGGCCTGGCTCCAAGACGTTTCGTCGACCGTGCTCCAGCAGTCGCTGCGTCACCTCGACTCCGCCTTCACCCGCTTCTTCAGGGGGACCGCGAGGCATCCCCGGCCCAAGCGCAGGCATCGATCGCGAGACTCGGCGACCTACGTCCGTACCGGCTTTCGCCTGCACGAGGATCCCGAGCGACCGGGCACGGGACAGGTCACCCTGGCCAAGCACAACGAACCGCTGGACGTGCGCTGGTCCCGTCCCATGCCGTCCGGTGTGACGCCGATCAAACTGACGGTGATCCGCGACCGGGCCGGCCGCTACTTCCTCCACGCCCTCGTGGAAGAACACATCGAGCCCCTGCCCGCCGCCTTCACTCCCGGCACGACCACCCCTCGGGCCGTCGGTCTGGATCTCGGCCTGGCCGCCCTGGTGACCCTGGACGACGGCAGCACGGCGGCGCACCCCGGGCTGTTGAAGAAGCATGCGAAGAAGCTGCGCCGACTCCAGAAGGATCTGCACCGCAAGCAGAAGGGATCGCGCAACAGAGGCAAGGCCCGGGAGCGGATCGCCAAGCTCCACGCCTCCCTCAGCGACGCCCGGCAGGACGGGCTCGACCAGCTCACCACCCGCCTCGTGCGCGAGAACCAAGTGCTCGTCGTGGAAGATCTGGCCGTCGCACAGCTGACCCGAGCTTCCTCCGGAGCCACGCGCCGGGGCAAGGCCGGGCTCAACCGGTCGATCCTCGATGCCGCGTGGGGCGAGTTCCTGCGCCTGCTCCGCTACAAGTGCGCCTGGTACGGCCGCACCCTGGTGATCGTGGACCGGTTCTTCCCGTCGACACGTCGCTGCTCCGCCTGCCGAACCAAGGGCGAGCGGCTCGACCTGTCCGTCCGGTCGTGGAGCTGCGCCGCGTGTGGGGCCACTCACGACCGCGACGTCAACGCCGCCGTGAACCTGCGTGACGAAGGACTGCGGTTGTACCGGCAGGTGGCCATGGCCTTGGCACCGGACCAGGCGGTGCCCGCCGTCATCCGAGCCTCGGAACTTCCTCGGTGTCCCACCACCTAGTGCTGTGACCGGGCATACGGGCCGACGGGCCGTCGGTCTTCTCGCCTGTGGAGTTCGCGTCAGTCCCTCCGGTGTGTCCCCCAGGGGCCGGCCGGCCGGCAGCGGACCGTGAAGCAGGAAACGTCGCTCGCGAGGGCGACAAGGGGAACAAGAGGAAACCCCTCTGCCCCGAGGTCAAAAATGCGTTGCTCTGGCCGGCCGGCCCTGCGGGCACCCAAGTCGCCGCCCTCCGGGTGCTGACAGAACGGGCGCGGCCGGGGTAGCGTCGGGCGGAGTCCGATTACTGGACTAGACCTTCCACTCGGATCGTCCGGCACGTTCCTGCCGGTAGAAGGGATTCATCACCATGGCTTCTGTCACTTTCGACAAGGCGACCCGGCTGTACCCCGGCGGCGACAAGCCCGCCGTGGACCAGCTCCAGCTGGAGATCCAGGACGGCGAGTTCCTCGTCCTCGTCGGCCCCTCCGGCTGCGGCAAGTCCACCTCGCTGCGCATGCTCGCCGGCCTGGAGGACGTCAACGGCGGTTCCATCCGCATCGGTGACCGCGACGTCACGCACCTGCCGCCCAAGGACCGGGACATCGCGATGGTGTTCCAGAACTACGCGCTCTACCCGCACATGTCCGTCGCCGACAACATGGGCTTCGCGCTCAAGATCGCCGGCGAGGACAAGGCGACCATCCGCCGCAAGGTGGAGGACGCGGCGAAGATGCTGGACCTCACCCAGTACCTCGACCGCAAGCCGAAGGCCCTCTCCGGCGGCCAGCGCCAGCGCGTCGCGATGGGTCGGGCGATCGTCCGCAAGCCGCAGGTGTTCCTGATGGACGAGCCGCTGTCGAACCTCGACGCCAAGCTCCGCGTGTCCACCCGTACGCAGATCGCCGCCCTCCAGCGCGACCTCGGCATCACCACCGTCTACGTCACCCACGACCAGGTCGAGGCCATGACGATGGGCGACCGCGTCGCGGTCCTCAAGGACGGCCTGCTCCAGCAGGTGGACACCCCGCGCAACATGTACGACCGTCCCGCGAACCTCTTCGTCGCCGGCTTCATCGGCTCGCCCGCCATGAACCTGGTCGAGGTCCCGATCACCGACGGCGGCGTGAAGTTCGGCGACAGCGTCGTCCCGGTGTCGCGCGAGGCGCTGTCCGCCGCCGCCGACGCGGGCGACCGCACCGTCACGGTGGGCGTCCGCCCCGAGCACTTCGACATCGGCGACACGGGCGGCCTGACCATCACCGTGAACGTGGTCGAGGAGCTCGGCGCCGACGGCTACGTCTACGGCTCGACCTCCGAGGCCGAGGGCAAGCAGGACATCGTGGTCCGCGTGAACGGCCGGCAGGTCCCGGAGAAGGGCTCGACCCTGCACGTGGTGCCGCGCGGCGGCGAGATCCACGTGTTCTCGACGTCCTCGGGCGCCCGCCTCTCCGACTGACGTCCACACGGCGGCGGATGAGCCGTGAACGGGTGACACGTCGAAGGGGCGCTCCGCCAAGGGGCGCCCCTTCGGCGCGAGTTGCGCGCGGCGCCGGCGCGGTCCGCGAGAACGGCGGCCGAACCCGCGCCGGCCCCGGCGCCCAATACCCCGCCAACCCCCGCGGGAACCCCGGCAGACCGGGCCATTCAGCCCTACTCGTCAACCCCCTATTCGAAAAACCACGTCGAACCATCCCCCGACCGAGTGACTAAATGTCGCCAAATCCTCACCGAGCGCTACTCTCGCCCTCGTGACCCACTCTGCCCGCCGTATCGGCCGTTCCCTCGCCCTGGTCCTGCCCGTCGTCCTGGTCCTGTCCGGCACCCTCGCGGTCACCATGGTCCCCTGGGCGGACACGTCCTCGTCCCAGGTCCTGACCGCGTCCGCCGAGGGTGTGTCCGTCCCCGCGAAGCCGCGCGCCGCACAGGACGTGCTGCGCGACAAGCTGCTCACCGAGCTGCAGGACGGCGCACAGCCCGGGGCCGTCCTGACGCACCTCCAGCAGGAGGTGGACCGGCGTCCATCCCTCGCCGCGCACTGCGTGGGCATCGCGCGGGCGCTCGGGCGCGCCGCGGTGGACGCGTACGGGCCCACGAAGGCCCAGTCGTTCGCCCGGCCCGTGTGCGACACCTCGTACGCGACCGGCGTCGCCTCCATGGGCTGACGCACGCCGCGTCGCCCTCCGCCGGAGTCGGGGCCTCCCTACTCTGACCGCCATGACCGACGTTCCCTCCGCAGCACCCCAATCCACCCATGACGCGGCCGCGTTCCCGGCCCACCCGACCCAGGCAGTGATCCTGGCGGGCGGCCAGGGTTCGCGGCTGCGCCCGTACACGGACGACCGGCCGAAGCCGATGGTCGAGATCCCGGGCACGGGCATCCCGATCATCGGGCACCAACTCGCCTGGCTGGCCGCGGAAGGGGTCACCGACGCGGTGGTGTCCTGCGGGCATCTCGCGCAGGTCCTCCAGGACTGGCTGGCCCGGGCGCGCCTGCCGCTGCGGGTGACCACGGTGGTCGAGGAGGAGCCGTTGGGGCGTGGCGGCGGCCTGAAGTACGCGGCGCGCCGGCTCCCGTACCCCGACGAGCCCTGGTACGCGACCAACGGCGACATCTGGACCCGGTTCTCGCTGCGGGAGATGGCGGCCTTCCACACGGAGCGCGGTGCGACCGCGACGCTCGCGTTGGCCCGTCCGCGGATCCCGTGGGGGGTGGTGGAGACGAACGAGTTCGGGCAGGTGCTGGACTTCATCGAGGCCCCGCCGTCGCCTTATCCGGTCAACGCGGGCGTGTACGTCTTCGGTCCCGAATTCACCGAACTCCTGCCCGAGTTGGGGGATCACGAGCGGACCACCTTCCCTCGGCTGGCCCGGGAACGTCGCCTGGCGGGCTTTCCGCTGCCCCAGGGCGCCTACTGGCGGGCCATCGACACCGCCAAGGACCTCACCGAGGCCGCGAGGGAGTTGGCCGCGCAGAGCGGCACCTGAGCGTTTCCCCTCTCGCCCGGGCGCTCTCCCGCCCGATCGTTCGCACCACGGAACCCGCCACCGAACCGGCGCGCGAGAGGGCCCGGCACGCTCCTCGCGCGCCGGGCCCTTTCGCGTTCCGCCGTTCCGTCGGGTCAGCCGCCGATCAGGCCGCCCACCAGACCGGGCTTCCTGGCCGGGGCGCCTCCGCTGCCGCCACCGCTTCCGTTGCCGCCCGTCGCACTGCCCGCGCTGCCGTTCCCGGAGGACGAGGACGGTGCCTTCTGCGGGCTGGACTGGCGCGGGGCACTGCTGCGCGGGCTGCTCTGGCTGCCGGCGCCGCGGGTCGCGGAGGGTGACTGCGCTCCGGCACCGGCGGTCTCGCGTGCCGGGGAACCGGTGCTGCCGCGGCTCGACTTGCTGGTCGGGGCGGAGGCCCCGGCCGACGGCGAGGCCTTCTTCGCGGGCTGCTTCGGGGTGGACTGTCGGGGCGACGGCTGCTGCTTGGTCGGGGTCTGCGGCAGCGGGGTCCCCGGCAGGTAGTTGCTGGGGGCGCGGCCCGGCCCGGGGACGGTGACCACGGCGGTGGAACGGACGGCGCCGCCGAGCAGCGAGCCGATGAGCAGGGTGAGTCCGCAGACGACGGCGGCCATGACCGCGCCGCGCCGCAGGACGCGCCGGCGCAGCCGCCAGACCTCGCTGCGCGGGCCGAGGGTGCGCCAGGCCTCGCCGGCGAGGCGTCCGTCGAGGGAGTAGACGGGGGCACCGGCGATGATCAGCGGGCTCCAGGCGGCCAGGTAGATGATGTCGGGCGCGTCGTAGGCGGGGACGGTCTTCCAGCCGACCGTCATCAGCAGGGCGGCCGACAGCAGCGCCCCGAAGCAGGCGGCGAACCGCTGCCACAGGCCGAAGACCGTCAGCACACCGACGATGACCTGGAGGAAGGCCACGCTGAGGCCGGCGCCGACCGGGTGGGCGAGCGCGAAGTCGCGCAGCGGTTCGGCGAGTGCCCACGGCTGGAGGGTGTGCAGCCAGGTCACCATGGAGCCGCGTTCGCCGCCGTCGAAGTAGACGGGGTCGCACAGCTTGCCCATGCCGGCGTAGATGGAGATGAAACCGAGGAAGACGCGCAGCGGGAGCAGCACGACGCCCAGGTTCATCCGGCGGCCGGGGTAGTACTGGGCCTGGGCACGGGAGTCGACGGAGGCCCGGCGGGAGTCCGCCCCGGTTCCACCGCCCGGCCCGTCGCCGTCGCGCGGGTCGTACGACAGGTCTCGTACGGCGGCCAACCGACGCGTCTCGTCCGGGTCTCCGTAGCTGCGCTGGCCGATGACGGTCGGCGTGGCGAGGGTGTTGTCGGCGAGGTCCTGCGCGAGGTCGACGCGCGGGATGGTCTGGGTGGCGCCGCCGTCGTAGTCGGAGCCGCGCCCGGCCTCCCGTACGGCCTGGAGGAGTCCCCCCATGGCCGCGGGGTCGCCGGGGGCGGCCTTGCCGCTCCAGACGACGGGGGCCCGGCGGCGGGTGGCCCCGGCGACGGCGGCCGCGGCCGCGACGCCGAGGACGGGGGCGCGGCCGGGGGCGTTCGCGGGCTTGGAACGCGCGCTCGGGCTCGGTGCGAGCCGCACGCGGAAGCTGGCGTGGTTGACGATGACCTGTGCGGGGTCGCACGGCACCTTGACCATGCTCAGCGCGGGCTGGTCGTCGAACCCTGACGTTCTGGTGTCCACACTCATCTAACCGAGTGATCAACGCTTAGGACACTGCCTTGACGTCAGGGATCTGTCCGAGACCCGTCAAGATCCCATCGGATGTGGCGAGATGGAACCAATGTTCGGCGGCGCGACCCCATCTGGTGGGAGAATCAAGGGAGTTGTGTCAGTCGGTCATCTGGGGGGAGCCGCACATGTCCATTCGCACGTCCGAACAGGAACAGTCAGGTGAACCGGAAGAGCCCTCCGCGGGGGCGGAAGGCCTGACGGCGGGGAAGGCATCCGCAGTGCGCTGACGGTGCCGTTCGCCGAGGCGGAGGCGATGGTCGCGGACGGCCGGATCACCGACGCCTTCACGATGGCGGCCCTGCTGCGCGCCCGTCTGGCGGGCCTGGGGAACTGACCCCACACCGGTGACCCGTACGCCGGTCCGCCGGAAGCCACCCCTGGGGGGCGTCCTTCCGACGGACCGGAGTACGAACCGGGGTACGGAGCGAAGCCGGCGATCAAGCGCGGTTCAGAGGCGGGGAGCCTCGGCACGGCGGCGTGCGGCCTCGTACAGGACGACGCCCGCGGCGACACCCGCGTTGAGGGACTCGGCGCCGCCGGGCATCGGGATCCGGACGAGGTAGTCGCAGTTCTCGCCGACCAGACGGCCCAGGCCCTTGCCCTCGGAACCGACGACGATGACGACGGGACCGGCGAGCGCCTCCAGGTCGTTCACCGTGTGGGTGCCCTCGGCGGCGAGGCCGACGATGGTGATGCCGGCCTTCTTGTAGTCCTGGAGGGCGCGCGTCAGGTTGGTGACGCGGGAGACCGGGGTACGGGCGGCCGTGCCGGCCGAGGTCTTCCAGGCACCGGCGGTCATGCCGGCGGCGCGGCGCTCGGGGATGACCACGCCGTGGCCGCCGAAGGCGGAGACGGAGCGGACGATCGCGCCGAGGTTGCGCGGGTCCGTGACGCCGTCGAGGGCGACGATCAGCGGGTCCTCGCCGTTGTCGTAGGCGGCGGCGGTGAGGTCCTCCGGGTGCGCGTACTCGTACGGCGGGACCTGGAGCACCATGCCCTGGTGGTTGAGCCCGTTGGTCATCCGGTCGAGCTCGGGGCGCGGGGCTTCCATCAGGTTGATGTTGCCGCGCTCGGCCGCGAGCTGGAGGGCCTCGCGGACGCGCTCGTCGTTCTCGATGAACTGCTGGACGTACAGGGTCGTGGCCGGAACACCGTCACGCAGCGCCTCGAAGACCGAGTTGCGGCCGACGACCATCTCGCTGGTGCCCTTGGGACCGCCGCGGCGCGGGGCCGGGCGGCGCTTGGCCGCCTGCCGGGCCATCGCGTTGCTGATGCGGTTCGCCTTGTGCTTCTTGCGGTCCTCGGCCTTGGGCGTGGGGCCCTTGCCCTCCAGGCCCCTGCGCCGCTGGCCACCGCTGCCGACCGTCGCGCCCTTCTTGTTGGACGTGCGGCGGTTCCTGCGCTGGCTGTTCCCGGCCATGACTTCTACCTGTTTTCGTTGGTGCTGCGGTGTGTACGTATGAAGAGTGTGCCGCCCGGGGGGCCGGGCGGCACAGTCGGACTGCTCCGGTGGTACTGCTCCGGTGGGCTCAGCGGGGGCCGAGCGTCCAACGGGGTCCCGTGGGGCTGTCCTCGATGACCAGGCCGGATTGCTGGAGCTGGTCGCGGATGGTGTCGGCGGTCGCCCAGTCCTTGCGGCCGCGGGCGGACTCGCGCTGTTCCAGGACGAGGCGTACGAGCGTGTCCACGGCGCCGTGCAGGTCCTCGCCCCGGTCGGTCTCGCCGGCCCAGTGCGGGTCGAGCGGGTCCAGGCCGAGGATGCCCAGCATGGCCCGCACCTCGGACAGGCGCGCGATCGCCGCGTCCTTGTCGTCGGCGGCCAGGGCGCTGTTGCCCTGGCGGACCGCGGTGTGGACGATGGCGAGCGCCTGCGGGACGCCGAGGTCGTCGTCCATGACCTCGGCGAAGGCGAGCGGCACCTCCGCGGCGGGCTCCACGGGGCCGCCGGCCTTCTCGATGACACGCTGGTAGAAACCCTCGATGCGCGCGAAGGCCGACTCCGCCTCGCGCAGCGACTCCTCGCTGTACTCGATCATCGAGCGGTAGTGGGGGGTGCCGAGGTAGTAGCGCAGGACGATCGGGCGCCACTGCTTGAGCATCTCGGAGACGAGGACCGAGTTCCCGAGGGACTTGGACATCTTCTCGCCGGACATGGTGACCCAGGCGTTGTGCACCCAGTACTTCGCGAACTCGTCGCCGAAGGCCTTGGCCTGGGCGATCTCGTTCTCGTGGTGCGGGAAGATCAGGTCGAGCCCGCCGCCGTGGATGTCGAAGGCACTGCCGAGGTACTTGTGCGCCATGGCGGAGCATTCGAGGTGCCAGCCGGGACGACCGCGGCCCCAGGGGGTCTCCCAGTCCGGCTCGCCGGGCTTGGTGGCCTTCCACATCGCGAAGTCGCGGGGGTCCCGCTTGCCCGTGATGCCCTTCTCGGAGGGCTGGCGCAGGTCGTCGATGTTCTGGTTGGAGAGTTCCAGGTAGCCGGGGAAGGAACGCACGTCGAAGTAGACGTTGCCGTCCGCCTCGTAGGCGTGACCGCGCTCGATGAGCGTGCGCATCATCTCGATCATCTCCGGCACGTGACCGGTGGCGCGGGGCTCGTACGTGGGCGGGAGGCAGCCCAGCGCGTCGTAGCCGTCGTTGAAGGCGCGCTCGTTCTCGTAGCCGATCGACCACCAGGGACGGCCCTGTGTCTCGGCCTTCGCGATGATCTTGTCGTCGATGTCGGTGACGTTGCGGATGAAGGTGACGTCGAGGCCGCGGTAGGCGAACCAGCGGCGCATGATGTCGAAGTTCAGGTACGAACGGACGTGCCCGATGTGCGGGGCGGCCTGCACCGTGGCGCCGCAGAGGTAGATCGAGACACAGCCCGGCGTGAGGGGGGTGAAGTCACGGATCTGCCGGGCGCTGGTGTCGTACAGGCGAATAGTCACGGCATCCAGGGTAGTGCGCGCGTAGCAGTGCCCCGCGACCCTTTGGGGACGCGGGGTGACGTTTGTGGCGCGAGACCCGGCGCGAACGTTCTCACTCGGGCGATTTCCCGCTGTTCGTCCGGTAGACGAGGGCCGTGGCGATGGCGGCGAGACCCTCGGCCCGGCCGGTCAGACCCAGGCCGTCGGTCGTGGTCCCGGACACGGCGACAGGGGCGCCCGCGGCGGCGGCGAGCGCCTTCTGTGCCTCTTCGCGCCGCCTGCCGATCTTCGGGCGGACGCCGATCACCTGGATCGCGATGTTGCCGATCTCGAAGCCCTCGGCCCGGACGATCCGGGCGGCCTCCGCCAGCAGGGTGACCCCGGCGGCGCCGGACCACTCGGGGCGGGAGGTGCCGAAGTGCGCGCCGAGGTCGCCGACGCCGGCGGCCGAGAAGAGGGCGTCACAGGCCGCGTGGGCGGCGACGTCGCCGTCGGAGTGACCGGCGAGGCCGTCCTCCCCCTCCCACAGCAGGCCCGCGCACCACAGTTCGCGGCCGGTCTCGAAGGCGTGCACGTCGGTGCCGATGCCGACCTGCGGGATCGGGATCAGGGGACTAGTAGGCATCGGTGGCCCTCCTGCGGGCGAGTACGGCCTCGGCGAGGACCAGGTCGAGCGGACGGGTGACCTTGAAGGCCTCTTCGTGGCCGGGCACCACCACGACGGTGACGCCCAGTTGTTCGACCATGCCGGCGTCGTCGGTCGCGCCCTCGCCCCGTACGGCGACCCGCTCGTGGGCCCGTACGAGAGTGGCGAGGTCGAAGCCCTGCGGGGTCTGCACGGCGCGCAGTCGGGCCCGTTCGGGCGTGGCGACCACCGGTTCGGGCTCGCCGGGCCCGCCGGGCTCGACCTCCTTGACGGTGTCGGCCAACGGCAGCGCCGGCACCACGGCGGGGGCGCCCCGACGGACGGCCTCCACGACGGAGTCGACGGTGTCCACGGGAACCAGCGGCCGGGCCGCGTCGTGGATCAGCACGGCGGTGACGTCGGCCGGCAGCGCGTCGAGCCCGGCGCGCACGGACTCCTGACGGGTCTCCCCGCCGGGCACCACGAGGATCTCGGTCCGCTCGGGCAGGGCGTGCTCGTCGAGCAGGCGGCGCACCTCGGGTGCGCCGTCGGGCGGGGCGACGACCACCACGAGGGAGACCGCGCGGGAGCGGGCCATCGCGCGGACGGCGTGGATCAGCATGGGGATCCCACCGAGGGTCCGCAGCGCCTTGGGGGCGCCGGGACCCAGGCGCAGCCCGCGCCCGGCCGCCGGGATCACGGCGGCGGTGCGGGGGGTACGCGTTTCGTCAGACATCAGTAGCTCCGAGCCAGGTTTGTGACTTCGGCCGACATGGGTATGGCCTCAAGGGTGCCGGGTGCGACGCCCTCGCCCCTTCCGTGACGACCGGTCGAGCCGGCTGCCCGGACCCGGCACGCCAGTGGGATCCGCACCTCGGTGAGGCTTGCACCACAGTGTGAAAACCAGCAGGGTGAAAAGCAGCAGGGTGGGCATCGCGGAGCGCGTTCCGCGGAAGTTCCGTGAAACAAGCAGCGCAGGCAGAACAAGCAGCGCAGGCAGTACGCACAGGCATGGGTACAGACATGCCGCAGCGCCCGGCGACAAGTTTCCTTGTCATCGGGCACCGCGGCACGACTGTGTACGACCGGTTGTGTGCGACCGGTGTTCGCGTCAGGACGCGAGAACCTCGTCGAGGAGAGCCTCGGCCTTGTCCTCGTTGGTGTTCTCGGCGAGCGCGAGTTCACTCACCAGGATCTGGCGCGCCTTGGCGAGCATGCGCTTCTCACCCGCGGAAAGCCCGCGCTCACGCTCACGACGCCACAGGTCACGCACGACTTCGGCGACCTTGATGACATCGCCAGAAGCGAGCTTCTCCAGATTTGCCTTGTAGCGCCGGGACCAGTTCGTCGGCTCTTCGGCATACGGTGCGCGAAGCACCTCGAAGACCCGGTCCAGCCCGTCCTGGCCGACTACGTCGCGAACGCCGACGAACTCCGCATTGTCCGCAGGCACACGAACCGTCAGGTCGCCCTGGGCGACCTTGAGCACCAAGTAGGTCTTGTCCACGCCTTTGATCTGACGAGTCTCAATGGCCTCGATCAGCGCGGCCCCGTGATGGGGATAGACCACGGTGTCGCCAACCTTGAACGTCATGTGACAGGTACCCCTTCCGTGGCTATCCAGGGTAACACGAGAACGGACTGTTATGAATGGCGTTTTCGCAGGTCAGGGCCCATCTCGGGGCTTGACAACAGCGAGGCGAACGTGCTGCGGAGGGCTTCCGGAAGGGGGTAATCGCAGGTCGGAGGCGCTGTGCGGACCAGGAGAAACGGCCACGTTACACCTGACAGGCACCCCGTCCAGTGTGATGTACATCCCGTTTTGCCCGTTTCCGCAACCGAAAACCCGACTACTCCGTTCGACTGGCGGGCGGACGTACGGAGCGGTTCCGGCCCAATCCCCGAATTGATCATCGAGGGGTGTTCGAGGGAATCCCGGAATTGATCACCGAACGGCCCGCGCACGATATGGGGAATGCGAGATCACGGACGGATCCCCCGAAGATCGCGGGGTGATCGCGGAACCGGCGCAGGGCGGCCGGCGCACTGCGGAGGGTCGGGTGCGGGGGCGGGGCGGCGGCTCGGTAACCTAAGCGCGCTGACACACCCTTAGGACGGCTTTACCTCAGCCGCCCCAGGGGGAACCTCCCAGCGCACTGGCTGGGGGCGTCCACCCTCCGTCCGAACGTCCAAGGAGTTGCCGCCGCCGTGAGCCGCAGCCTTCGACGCGGCGCCCTCGCCGCTACCGCCGTCGTCTTCTCGATCGCTGCGCTCGCCGCATGCGGAGCGGGCAACAACGCCCAGACCCTCGAGATCAAGCCGGACAACGCCGCCATCACCAAGGGCGACATCAAGATCCAGAACGCCCTGGTGATCACCCAGAGCGAGCAGGACAAGAAGGGCCCGGCGGCCGTCTCGGCGACGGTCTTCAACACCGGCACCCAGGCGCAGACCCTTGACGGCATCACCCTCGCGGGTGGCAAGAGCAAGGTCGTCCTGAAGAACGCCGAGGGCGCGGGCAAGATCACCGTGCCTGCCGGCGGCTCCATCGTCCTGGGCGGCACGGGCAACGCCTCCGCCGTGGTCGTGGGCGGCCGCGAGGCCGTCGAGGACGGCAACGTCCAGAAGGTCACCTTCCAGCTCAGCAGCACCGGCGACGTGGCGCTGGACGCCTTCGTGGTCCCGGCCGCGGGCATGTACGCGGGCTACGGCCCGACCGTGGCCCCGGTCGCCGCGCCGAGCCCGTCGGCCTCCCCGTCCGGTTCCGCCTCCGGGTCCCCCTCGGGCACCCCGTCCGGCGGCCCCTCCGGGTCGGCGGCGGGCACCCCGTCGGGCGCGGCCTCGGGCAAGCCCTCGGGTTCCCCGTCGCAGAGCGCCGGGCACTGAGCCCCGGCCGTCACGACGTACGTACGGGAAGGGCCCCCGACCGCTCCGGCGGTCGGGGGCCCTTCCCGTTCTCGGTTGTGCGGTCCGATCCGACACGGGTCGGACCGGGTCGGGTCGGATCGGCGGCGCCGGTCTACGGCTCGAACTTGTAGCCCAGGCCGCGCACGGTGACCAGGTAGCGCGGGGCGCCCGGGTCCGGCTCGATCTTGGCGCGCAGGCGCTTGACGTGGACGTCGAGGGTCTTGGTGTCGCCCACGTAGTCGGCGCCCCAGACCCGGTCGATGAGCTGCATGCGGGTCAGTACGCGGCCCGCGTTGCGCAGCAGCATCTCCAGCAGGTCGAACTCCTTGAGCGGGAGGTCCACCTTGCCACCCGAGACGGTGACCACGTGCCGGTCCACGTCCATCCGTACCGGACCGGCCTCCAGGGCCGCCGGGGTGACCTCCTCCGGCTCGCCGCGGCGCCGCAGCACCGCGCGGATGCGGGCGACCAGCTCCCGCGAGGAGAAGGGCTTGGTGACGTAGTCGTCGGCTCCTATCTCCAGCCCGACGACCTTGTCGATCTCGCTGTCCTTGGCCGTCACCATGATCACGGGAACGTTGGAACGGCCGCGCAGTTGCCGGCAGACCTCGGTGCCGGGCAGGCCGGGGAGCATCAGGTCGAGGAGCACGAGGTCGGCGCCGTTGCGCTCGAACTCGTCGAGCCCGTCGGGCCCGGTCGCGGCGATCGCGACCTCGAAGCCCTCCTTGCGGAGCATGTAGGACAGGGCGTCGCTGAAGGATTCCTCATCCTCGACGACGAGCACTCGGGTCACGGAAGGACCTCCGGGGCAGGGATGGCTGTTTCTGTTTCAAGCAGGGGTCGGGCGGGTGCGGGGGCCGTCGCAGGGGCCTGCGCGGCCGCTTCGGGCAGGCGCAGGGTGAACGTGGAGCCCTGGCCCTCGGAGCTCCACACCGACACCTCCCCGCCGTGCGATGCCGCCACGTGCTTCACGATCGCGAGGCCCAGTCCGGTTCCTCCCGTGGCGCGGGAGCGGGCCGGGTCCACACGGTAGAAGCGCTCGAAGACACGCTCGCGGTCCTTCTCCGGGATGCCGATGCCCTGGTCGGTCACGGCTATCTCGATCAAGTCTCCTCCCGGCGCGGTGACCCGGCGCGCGGCGATGCCGACGCGGGTCCGGGCCGGGCTGTAGTTGACGGCGTTCTCCACCAGGTTTCCGAGGGCCGCCGCCAGCTGCCCCCGATGCCCCCACACCCGCAGTTCGGCGGTGCCGCCGGCGGCCATGGTGATCTGCTTGGAAGTGGCCGTGTGGCGACAGCGGTCGATGGCCTCGGCCACCAGGGTGTCCACCCGCACGGGCTCGGCGTCCTCCAGGGCCTCGTCGTTCTGCACCCGGGAGAGGTCGATGAGCTCCTGTACGAGGTTGATCAGGCGGGTGGACTCGATCTGCATGCGGCCCGCGAAGCGGCTGACCGCCTCGGGGTCGTCGCAGGCGTCCATGACCGCCTCCGAGAGGAGGGAGATCGCCCCGACGGGGGTCTTCAGCTCGTGCGACACGTTCGCGACGAAGTCGCGGCGCACCGCCTCGATGCGGCGGGCCTCGGTGAGGTCCTCGACGAGCAGCAGCACCAGGCGGGAGCCAAGCGGTGCCACGCGGGCGGAGACCGCGAGGGCCTCGCCGCGGCCGGTGCCGCGGCGGGGCAGGTCCAGTTCGATCTGTCGTATCTCGCCGTCCCGGCGGGTGTCGCGCGCCATGTGGAGCATGGGTTCCACGGCGAGCTTGCCGCCGCGGACCAGCCCCAGCGCGTACGCCGCCGAGCTGGCCTTGACCACCGCGTCGCCCTCGTCGAGGACGACGGCGGAGGAGCGGAGCACGGACAGCACGGTGTCCACGCCGGGCGGGAGCACCGCGTTGATGTCGGGGCGCATGGAGCTCCGGGTGGGGCGGGCCTGGTCGCGCTCGCTCCAGCGGAACGCCAGCATCGCGATCACACCGGTGCAAAGACCGGCGATCGCTGCAGCTGCGGCGACCGCCGCGTTCACGTCCATGCACCCAGGTTAAGCAGGTGCAACGACACTTCCACAGCCGTTCGGGTGGCAGCTCGAACACTCGTCGCCCAGAGTTCACCCTGGCGACGGGGTTGATTCACTTGCGGTGCCGGAGTCGGACGCGTTCGAGGCCCACCGTGGCAACGTGAGGCAAGAAGCCACGCAGCGATAGGGCAGTAGTAGTAGTAGTAGTAAGAGTCCGCGACATCAGCGGGCGAGCAGTCGAGAGAGGGACCACCATGCGCGACGCGTACCACGAGGAACTGGACTCGATCGGAGAAAGCCTGGTCGAGATGGCCCGGCTCGTCGGTTCCGCGATCGGGCGGGCCACGACCTCCATGCTCGACGCCGACCTGAAGCTGGCCGAGAGCGTCATCGCCGGGGACCAGAAGGTCGACGATCTCCAGCACGACCTGGAGGCGCGTGCCATCGCCCTGCTGGCCCGGCAACAGCCGGTCGCCACCGACCTGCGCATCGTCGTGACCTCGCTGCGGATGAGCGCCGACCTGGAGCGCTCCGGCGACCTGGCGCAGCACGTGGCGAAGCTGGCGCGGCTGCGGTTCCCGGACACGGCGGTGCCGCGTGACCTGCACGCGACCATCCTGGAGATGGGTCAGTTGGCGCAGCGCCTGATGGCGAAGGCGGCCGAGGTCATCATCACGAAGGACGTCGACCTGGCCCTCCAGTTGGAGCAGGACGACGACGAGATGGACCAGCTGCACCGCACGCTGTTCCAGCACCTGATGGACGACCGCTGGAAGCACGGCATCGAGACGGCCGTCGACGTGACGCTGCTGGGCCGGTACTACGAGCGGTTCGCGGACCACGCGGTGTCGGTCGCGAAGCGCGTCGTGTACCTGGTGACGGGTGAGCACGCGGACGAGCTGCAGCAGCCCACGCAGGTGGAGGGCATCTGACGCGTGTGACGTGTGTGATGCGTCGGACGCGTGTGATGCGCCGGACGCGTCGGACGGGGTCGGGGCGGGCGTAGGGCGGGGTGGGTGGCGTTCGCGTCCGGGGCGGGCGCCGGCGGGTCGGGGCGAGCCCCAATGCGCCGTTGACGCGCCGGTGCGGCTGGGCATGAATGAGGCGAAGGCACGAAGGCACGAAGGCACCACGCCGTACGACGACGACCTGTGCGCACGCCGCCTGCGAGGAGGATCCATGTCCGATTCCCCCGTCCCCATCACCCCGGAACACGAGCAGCCGCAACCCCGGGAGCCGCTCCGTCTCCCGTTGCTCGCGGCCTGCGGATGCGGCTCCGGCTGCGGCTGCGGCTGCCAGTCCGGCGCCCCCTGCCAGTGCGGCGGCTGACCCCGCCCGCCGGATCCACGTACGCGAGGGCCCCGTCCGACCCCGTCGGCCGGGGCCCTTCGTGCGCGCGAACTCCCTTGAAAGAGAGCTGAGTTCACCTGGATAACACGTACGGGATCCCCGTGTGACCTAGGTTCGACCCGTGGACTTCTTCGCGCGCTTCTGGTGGGCCTTCGCACTGTTCGGTGTGTTCGCCGGTGTGGTCACGGTCGCCTCGGTGATCCGGTTCGTGCGCGAAGGGCCCGCCCCCGACCCGGTGGACACGGCGATCCGGATGACCCGTCCGATGTTCTGGGCCGGCAGCTCGCTGCTGATGTTCGGCCTGGAGTGGACGGTGCTCCCACTGGTCTTCGTCGGCCTCACGATCCAATGCGCGGCCGACGTGTCCCGCTTCTCCCTGCGCCGCCGCTCCGCCTCGGCCCGCGACAGGCCGTGACGGGGGCGCGGCGGGCCCCGTAGGCCCCTTAGGCCCGAAAATCAGCGGCGCTCCACCCACTCCGCATGCGACCTTGCCGCATGGACGAGAACACCGCGGCGCCCCTGACCGTCGCCGACAGTGAGATCCTCGCGGGCCGCACCATCTCCGCGATCAAGACCATCCACGAACACCTCGGACGCTCCCTCCAGGAGGCCGTCCTGGCCTACCACGACCGCTGGGAAGTCCTCCGGCGCGAACAGCCCGATGCGTTCGCCGAGGCGCTCGACGACCACTGAACGGGCTCCGTGCCCACCGCTTCGGCTGCTCGCCCGATCTCCGCGGCCCAGCCCGGGGCGCCGGGACATCGCCGGCGCCGCGCCGTCCGTGGGCCGTGGAAGGGGGATCTACTCCGGGGACAGAGCTGACGCCCTCTTCATCACCAGGCACCCGGCCGAAGAGAGGACCTCGACGCCATGCGCGGTCGGTGAAGGCACCGACGGTTGAGGCCAGAAGGGTGATCCCGTGGACCGCCGAGCGGGTCTTCGCGGTGCAGGCGGATGCCGGAGCGGTATCGCGCGCCAGTGGACCTGGGTGCCGGGTGTGGGCTGCGGCAGGGCGAGATCCTGGGCATCGACGTGGACGCGATCGACTTCGCCGCGGACACGGTGCACGTGGTCCAGCAGCTCAAGCTGAGCCGGAGCAAGCCCGTCTTCGCTCCCCCGAAGGGCGGCAAGCTCCGGGACGTGCCGTTGCCGGGTCCGGTGGCCGATGCGCTGCGGGCGCACATGAAGCGGTGCCCGCCTGTCGCGATCACCCTGCCGTGGGGTGTGGCGGGTGGGCCGCCGGCGACAAAGCGGCTCCTGTTCACCGCGCCGATGGGCGGCCACGTGTGGCGGGGCATGTTCAACGCCGACCAGTGGAAGCCGGCCCTCGCCGCCGCGGGCGTCATCGCGGAGCGGGAGGAGGGGCAGGGGAGCTATGCCGCCGCCCGGGAGCACGGGATGCATGCGTTGCGGCACTTCTACGCGTCGGTGCTGCTGGACGCAGGGGAGAACGTGAAGGCGCTCGCCGAGTACCTGGGCCACTCGGACGCAGGCCTCACGCTGCGCGTCTACGCGCATCTGATGCCGAATAGCCAGGAACGAACACGTCAAGCCATAACAAACACCTACCGCCGCCCACCCTCGCAGTAGCCTCTACCGACGGAGCGACCCGAACCCCCACCTCCTCGATAATGCATTTCATTGCAATGCATTACACGGGCAGGCATTTCAACGAAATGCATTACGGGGAGATGCGCCTCTGAGTGCCACAAGGATCGACACCCCAAGACCCCAAGACCCCAAGACTCCAAGGGTCGAGGGGTCGAGGGGTCGAGGGGTCGAGGGGTCGAGGGGTCGAGGAGCTGCGAGCTCGACGGCTCCGGCATAACTAGAATGCAGCAAATAGCCGTCACGCCCTTCCGCCTGGGAAGGTTGCGAATGAGGCAGAATTTCCTCTAGAGTCCCCGAAAAGGAAAGGCCGCCTCATGCAGGAGGCGGCCTCATTTCCCAGAAGCATGTCCGCCATGACCTGAACTGACTGCACTGGAAGGTACCCATGGTCTCACAGTGGGGCTTAGCGATCGACGTACGCCTGCGCGAATCTCAGTCCATCTTGATCGGCATCGGAGGCGCTGCACTGGCAGTCTGGGCGAGCGTGCCACCCGAGATTGCCGCGATGTGTGCTGGCCCGATCATCTGTCGCGCACGGATCTCCACGTTGAGGCCGCAGCGCCGAAGGATCTGACAGACGGCCCATAGACGGCCCCGGCACAACGAGAAGCCCCCCACCCGCCGGGAAACGGCAGGTGGGGGGCTGTTCCGTGTGTGGGGTTACTTCTTGCCCTGGTTCTTGACGGCCTCGATGGCGGCCGCCGCGGCGGCCGGGTCGAGGTAGGTGCCGCCCGGCTTGAGGGGCTTGAACTCGGCGTCCAGCTCGTAGGCGAGCGGGATGCCGGTCGGGATGTTGAGGCCCGCGATGTCGGCGTCGGAAACGCCGTCCAGGTGCTTGACCAGGGCGCGCAGCGAGTTGCCGTGCGCGGCGACCAGGACGGTGCGGCCGGCGAGCAGGTCCGGGACGATGCCGTCGTACCAGTACGGCAGCATGCGGACGACGACGTCCTTGAGGCACTCGGTCTTCGGGCGCAGCTCCGGCGGGATGGTCGCGTAGCGCGGGTCCTCGGACTGCGAGTACTCCGTGCCGTCTTCGAGGGCCGGCGGCGGGGTGTCGTACGAGCGGCGCCACAGCATGAACTGCTCCTCGCCGAACTCGGCGAGGGTCTGGGCCTTGTCCTTGCCCTGGAGGGCGCCGTAGTGGCGCTCGTTCAGGCGCCAGGAGCGGTGGACGGGGATCCAGTGGCGGTCGGCTGCCTCGAGCGCCATCTGCGCGGTGCGGATCGCGCGCTTCTGGAGCGAGGTGTGCACGACGTCGGGGAGCAGGCCGGCGTCCTTGAGCAGCTCACCGCCGCGGACCGCCTCCTTCTCGCCCTTCTCGTTGAGGTTGACGTCCACCCAGCCGGTGAACAGGTTCTTCGCGTTCCACTCGCTCTCGCCGTGGCGGAGGAGGATCAGCTTGTACGGTGCGTCGGCCATGCGTACGAGCCTAATGGACGCCCCGGGGCGCTCGCGCGCGGTGTCCAGGGGCGTCGGGGGCCTTTCGTACGGGCCGCGCCGGCCCGCCCGCACGGGTCTCGGGACCCTCTCGTTCGGGCCGCGGGAGGGGCTCGTTTGACGCTCGGCGTCAATTGACTGGCGGGGCACCTCGGGCGTTCGTAGCCTGCGGAAAGCCGTAGAGACGCTTACGTAGAGACGCTTACATCTGGTCCATCTCCTGGGGGAATCCGTATGTTCACAGATCGTTTGACACGGATTGCCCGGGAAAGCGTGGGGGGTCTTCCGCGCGCGTTCTGGTGGCTGTGGACGAGCACCCTCGTCAACCGGCTCGGGGCTTTCGTCGCGACGTTCATGACGTTGTACCTGACCCTGGAGCGGGGATACTCGGGCTCGTTCGCCGGTCTGGTGGTGGCCCTGCACGGGCTGGGTGGTGTGGTGTCCTCGCTGGTCGCGGGGGTGATGACCGACCGGTTGGGGCGGCGGCCGACGCTGGTGGCGGCGCAGGCGTCCACGGCGTTCTCGGTGGCGCTGCTGGGCTTCATGGAACACCCGGCGGCGATCGCCGCGGTGGCCCTGCTGGTCGGCATGACCTCGAACGCCTCGCGCCCGGCGGTGCAGGCGATGATGGCGGACATCGTGCGGCCGGAGGACCGGGTCCGGGCCTTCGCGCTGAACTACTGGGCGATCAACCTGGGGTTCGCCGTGTCCGCGACGGTGGCGGGGTTCATCGCCGAGTACAGCTACCTCGCCGGGTTCCTGGGCGAGGCCGCGCTGACCCTGGTGTGCGCGGTGCTGGTGTTCGTGAAGCTGCCCGAGTCCCGGCCGGAGAAGAGCGCCGCGGAGAAGGCGGCGGCCGAGCCGGAGATCGGGATGGGGACGGTGCTGCGGGACGGCCGGTACATGGGTGTGGTCGGGCTGTCGTTCCTGATCTCGCTGATCTTCATGCAGGGCTCGTTCGGACTGCCGCTGGCCATGGGCGAGGCCGGATTCTCCACGGGTGACTACGGACTCGTCATCGCCGTGAACGGGGTGCTGATCGTGCTGCTCCAGATCCCTGTCACCCGATTCATCGAGCACCGGGACCCGCGGATGCTGTTGGTCCTGTCGGCGCTGCTGGCCGGGTACGGGTTCGCGCTGACGGCCTTCGGCGGCGCCGTGTGGAGCCTGGGGCTGGCCGTGTGCGTGTGGACGCTGGCCGAGATCGTGAACTCGCCGACCCAGATGGGGCTGGTCGCCCGGCTGTCCCCGCTGCACGGCCGGGGCCGCTACCAGGGCATGTACACGATGTCCTGGGCCGTGGCCTCGCTGGTGGCGCCCCTGATGGCGGGGTTCACGATCGACCGGTTCGGCGCTTCCTGGCTGTGGGCCGGCACCGCCGGTCTGGGCACGGTGGCGGCGCTGGGCTACTGGCTGCTGATGCGCAACCTGCCCGAGGTGGGCGAGTCGGCGGCGCCGGCGGTCGCGGTGGTCGAGGCTCCGGTCCCGGCCCAGGTGCCGGCGGCCCAGCCCGCCGCGGTGGTCCAGGCGCCTACGCCGGAGCGGACTCCGGCCGCGACCCCGGCCGAACTCTGACGCGGCCCGCCGCGCCGGTGCCGCGCGGACTCGCGCGCACCCGACGGGAGCGTCGCTCCGGGCGGGTCAGGCGCGTGCCGGGCGGGTCAGGTGCTTGCCGGGCGGGTCAGGTGCTTGCCGGGCGGGTCAGGTGCTTGAAGGCGTCGAGGTTGTAGGTCGGTTCGCCGCGGGAGACCCGCCACTCGTACTCGCGGCGGATGGCGCTCGCGAAGCCGAGTTCCAGCAGGGTGTTGAAGGCGCCGTCCGCCGCCTCCAGGACGGTGCCCAGGAGTCGGTCCAGGTCGTCCGGGGTGACCACGGTCAGCGGGAGTCGGGCCGTCAGGTACACGTCGCCGAGGCGGTCGACGGCGTAGGCCATCCCGTACAGCTTGAGGTTGCGTTCCAGCAGCCAGCGGTGGACGCCCGCCTCGTTCTCGTCGGGGTGCCTGATGACGAAGGCGTTGACCGACAGGGAGTGCTTGCCGACCCGCAGCGAGCAGGTCGTGGAGAGCTTGCGGGTGCCGGGGAGCTGGACGACGTACGTGCCCGGGTCCGGGTTCTCCCAGCTCAGCTCGGCGCCGTTCAGAGTGGCTTCGATGATCGCGGCGGTTTCAGCCATGGTGGGAGCGTACGCGACGGCGATGATCATGCATGGCCGCGGTGTAGACGTCGGCCGTGCCCGCCGCCGCGGTGTCCCAGCCGAAGAACTGCGCGTGCCGGGCCGCCTCGCCGCCCATCCGGTCCGTGAGCCCCGGGTCGTCCACGAAACGCCGCAGCTCGCGGGCGTAGTCCACCGGGTCGTGGCCGGGCACGAGGATGCCCGTGACCCCGTCGTTGACGGCCACCGGCAGGCCGCCGACCTCGGCGGCCAGGACGGGCGTGCCCGTGGCCTGGGCCTCCAGGGCGACGAGCCCGAAGGATTCGTTGTACGAGGGCATGACCAGGACGGAGGCCGCGCGGAACCAGTCCGCGAGCCGGTCCTGCGCGACCGGCGGCTGGAAGTGCACGAGGTCCGCGATGCCGAGTTTCGCCGCGAGCTTCTGCAGCCCCTCCGGCTTGGCGAGTCCGCTGCCGCTCGGCCCGCCGACGACGGGGACGAAGAGCCGCCCGCGCAGCGTCGGGTCCCGGTCCACCAGCTCCGCGACGGCCCGCAGCAGGACGTCGGGGGCCTTGAGGGGTTGGATGCGGCCCGCGAAGAGGGGGATGACGGCGTCCTGGGGCAGCCCGAGGCGGGCGCGGGCGGCGGCGCGGCCGTCGCCGACGGTGAACCGGTCGAGGTTCACGCCGGGGTGGACGACGGCCACCTTCCCGGGGTCGGCCTCGTAGTGCCGTACGAGTTCGTCCGCCTCCTCGGCGGTGTTCGCGATCAGCCGGTCGGCGGCGGAGACGATCTGGGTCTCACCGATGACGCGGGCGGCCGGTTCGGGCGTGTCGCCCTCGGCCAGCGCGGCGTTCTTGACCTTGGCCATGGTGTGCATGGCGTGGACGAGGGGCACGCCCCAGCGTTCGGCGGCGAGCCACCCCACGTGGCCGGAGAGCCAGTAGTGGGAGTGGACGAGGTCGTAGTAGCCGGGGCGGTGCCCGGCCCAGGCCTGCATCACGCCGTGGGTGAAGGCGCACAACTGCGCCGGCAGCTCCTCCTTGGCGAGGCCCTCGTACGGGCCCGCGTCCACGTGTCGTACGAGGACGCCGGGGGCCAGCTCGACCGCCGGTGGAAGCCCTCCGGTGGTGGCCCGGGTGAAGATCTCGACCTCGATGTTGATCGCGGCGAGGCGCTTGGCGAGCTCGACGATGTACACGTTCATCCCGCCGGCGTCGCCGGTCCCCGGCTGGTGCAGCGGTGAGGTGTGCACGCTGAGCATGGCGACGCGGCGCGGCTTGCGGTGGTGGCCGACGGCCGGGAGGCGCAGGCGCGGCGGGTCGTGACGGGTGCTGCGGGCGGCGGCTATCCGACCGCTGATGCTGCCGCCGAGGCGGGACACGTACTGGCTCAAGGGAGCAGTTCCTCTCGCTCGGACGACTCGGGCGACTCGTACGACGCGTACACCGGGTGCCGCGCGGACGGCATGGCGAACGGAGCGCGGGCGGCGCTCTTCCAGAAGTGCAACCCGTACGGCCGTGCCCCGCATTCCGGCGGGCACCGTTTTCCTCGGTCGTTTGCCGGATTTTTATGTTGGGCGTGCGCTCCGCATACGCTCGGCGCATGGCCTCCCGCAGCACCCCGCCGCCCCCGAGACGCCCCGTGGGCACCGTGACGCGCGGGACCACGAACCCGAATCGTCTGCGTCGCATGGACCGCTGGATCGCGGCGACGCACGGGGCGGCGCTGCGGCGGGCGACGGCTCCCGTCGCTGTCGACCTCGGTTACGGGGCGGCGCCGTGGACGGCGGTGGAACTGCTGGCGCGGCTGCGCGCGGCGGCCCCCGCCGTGCGGGTGGTCGGCATCGAAATCGAGCCGGCCCGGGTGGCGGGTGCCAAGCCGTACGAGCGGGAGGGCCTCGACTTCCGGCACGGGGGCTTCGAGGTCCCCTTGGACGGCGGCGTGGCACCGATGCTGATCCGCGCCGCGAACGTGTTGCGCCAGTACGACGAGGAGCGGGTCGAGGAGGTGTGGCGGCTGCTGTGCGCCCGGCTGGCCCCCGGCGGGCTGCTCGTCGAGGGGACCTGCGACGAGATCGGGCGCCGGCACGTGTGGGTCGCGCTCGGTCCGCAGGGGCCGCGCACGGTGACGTTCGCGACCCGGCTGGGGTCGCTGGAGCGACCGTCGGACCTGGCCGAGCGGCTGCCGAAGGCGTTGATCCACCGGAACGTCCCGGGTGAGCCGGTGCACGCGTTCCTGCGCGACTTCGACCGGGCGTGGGCGGCGGCGGCCCCGTACGCCTCGTACGGGGCGCGGCAGCGCTGGATCCGCACGGCCCGTGCGCTGGCCGGGACTTGGCCGCTGGCGGACGGGCCGGTGCGGTGGAGGCAGGGGGAACTGACGGTGCGCTGGGAGGCATTGCGCCCGACGGGGTGAACCTCGCGTGTCGGGGAACCCGTGTCCGGAGCGACCCGTTGAGTCGTCAGGGGCGGGCGTGACGTGGCTGGTGATCGTCGGGGGGACATCCGCAAGGGTGTCGGAATTCACGGACTCGTGGCACCATCCCGAAGGCAGTGCCAAGTTACTGATGAATAGTCAGTTTCGGTGTGGGATGACATCGGTCTGACGCGGGGCACCTGGGGGGACCATGGGGACCGTGAAGCGAGCGCACCGACGGGGCGCATCCGCTCTCACACTGCTGTGCGCGATGGCGATGGTGACGGCCCCGGGCCTCGGACTCTCGGGGACGGCGCACGCGGCTCCCGCGGCTCCCTCCGTGCCCGGAGCGCCGGCGGCGCCCACGCCCGAACCGGGGGCGAAGTCCCTGGAGCAGATCCGCAAGGAGATAGAGGATCTGTACCGCCAGGCGGGAAGCGCCACGGACGCGTACAACCTCGCGGAGAGCGAGACGAAGGTCCAGTCGGAGCGGATCGTCCAGATCGCGCAGTTGATCGTGGCCGGCCGGGAGCGGATCACCGGGCTGAAGGACCGGGCAGGCGCCGCCGCCCGGGCCCAGTACCGCTCGGGCGGGCTGCCGGCGGGCGCGCGGCTGGTGCTGAGCGACAGCCCGAGCCAGTTCCTGGACTCCAAGAACCGGCTGCGGC
The DNA here is from genome assembly GCF_042889445.1 of Streptomyces sp. NPDC002602. NCBI lineage: Bacteria > Bacillati > Actinomycetota > Actinomycetes > Kitasatosporales > Streptomycetaceae > Streptomyces > Streptomyces sp. NPDC002602. The sequence goes on from NZ_JBIAQX010000015.1 coordinate 152,613, forward strand.
AGGGCGAGAAGGCCACCACGGACCTGCTGACCGAGCTCGACCGCACCCAGCACGACCTCCAGCGGTACGCGAAGGACGCGAGCGCGGTCTGGCAGAAGCTGGAGACGAACCGGGTCGAGCGGGAGAAGTCCAAGAAGCGGATCGAGGAGAAGATCAAGGCCGCGCAGGACCTGGAGAGCAAGCTGGAGGCCGAGGAGAAGGCCCGGCTGCTCCAACTGGAACAGGAAGCCCAGTACAAGGCTCAGACGCAGTGGCTGTCGTCCGGCGCGATGAAGGACGTCAACGGCAAGGCGACGGACGCGGGCAAGAGGGCGGTGCAGTTCGCCACCGCCCAGATAGGCAAGCCGTACGTGTGGGGCGCCACGGGTCCGGGGTCGTTCGACTGCTCGGGCCTGACCTCACAGGCCTGGCTGGCCGCGGGGAAGGCCATCCCGCGCACCTCGCAGGAGCAGTTGCGGCTGCGGAAGGTCGCGGTGAAGGACATGCGGCCGGGCGATCTGATCATCTACTTCGACGACGCGAGCCATGTCGGGATGTACGTCGGGGACGGGGCCATGGTCCACGCGCCGCGCCCCGGCCGCGACGTGACGATGGCGGGCGCCGGCTCGATGCCGATCAAGGCGGTCGTCCGCCCGGACGCGTAGCCGCGGGGCCGCGGGGCGCGGGTCGTGGGGGTGCTGGGACGGTGGTCCTGCGGGGCCGTGGGTTCCCGGGCCCTGGCGGAGCCCGGGCCCGAGCCGCCACGGGCCTTGCCGGACCGGTGCGGGTCCCGGGCGGCCCCGGTGCCTGGCCGGGCGCGTGCGGCCCGGTGCCCTCCGGTGGGTGCCGTCCGGTGGGCTGGGTCGGGGCGGGGCGGGCCTGGTCGAGACGGGCCGGGGGCTCTCCGTACAGCCCCCTTTGGTCCGGGGTGCGTGGTGAAGCCCACATCGGGGCATCTCGGCAGGCGGGGCCCTGTCCTCCACACCGTGAGCTTGGTCATCCCATCAGCCCGCATTTCCCCCGCGATAACGGCATATGACGGAGGCCCTACCCGGGACCTCCACCGAACCGCCATTCCGCTCCCCCGTTCCGGCCCGCTAGGGTCGAGCGCATGAGCGCACCCTCGGGGGGAGGGAAGGAACCGGAGACGATGCCCCTACCCATACCGCGGCAGAGGGAGAACCTCGCCACGGAGGGCGGCCAGGCCCTGTTGGCCACCGCCGTCGAGCACGTCCCGACCACCATCCCCGTCCCCGTACCCGCGCAGACGTCCCTGACCCTCCTGGTCATCGAGGACGATCCCGCGGGCGGCCTCACCGTGCCCGAGATGCTCGGCGCCGACGGCCATCGCATACGGCTGCGCACCGCCCGCAACCTCACCGAGGCCACCCGGCTGCTCACTCCCGACGTGCACTGCATCCTGCTGGACCTGTCGCTCGCGAACCCGGGGCCCGGTGCCGCGGACGACCGGTTCGCCACGCTCCGCGAGGTCCTGCGGCTCGCCCCGCGTCACGCCGTACTGGTGCTGACCGCCGAGGCGGACGCGGAGCACGCCGCCGAGGCGGTACGGGTGGGCGCCCAGGACTACCTCTTCCGCGACGAGCTCGACGGCCGGCTGCTGAGCCGGGCCATCCGCTACGCCGTGGAGAGAAAGCGGGCCGACATAGCCCAGTACAAGCTCGCGGAATCGAAACTCCGGGCCCAGGAGAACGCCCGCCTGGAGCGCGGACTGCTCCCGAACCCCCTTCTGGAGGGTTCCGACCTCCGCTTCGCCGCCCGCTACCGGCCCGGCCGCAGCCGGGCCCTGCTCGGCGGGGACTTCTACGACACGGTCCGCACCCCGGACGGCACCGTGCACGCGATGATCGGCGACGTCTGCGGCCACGGCCCCGACGAGGCCGCCCTCGGTGTCGAGCTGCGCATCGCCTGGCGCGCGCTGACCCTCGCGGGACTGTGCGGGGACGATCTGCTGGCCACCCTCCAGGAGGTGCTGGAGGTGGAGCGCCCCTGCGAGGAGATCTTCGCGACGCTGTGCACCGTGGACATCGCCCCGGACGGCCGGCGCGCCGGCCTCTGCCTGGCCGGTCACCCGGCGCCGTTGATCTCCAGGCCGGGTCGGGCCGCGCGGCTCCTCCCGTACGAGAACAGCGGGCCGGCGCTCGGGCTGCTCCCCAAGGCCCGCTGGCCCCGCCGCCAGGTGGAGCTGGGCGGGACCTGGAGCCTCATGCTCTACACCGACGGCCTCATCGAGGGGAAGATCGGCGAGGGCAAGGAAAGGCTCGGACAGGACGGAATGGTCGAGATGATCAACCGGCACCTGGATCAGGGGCTGAGCGGTGAGAGCCTCTTGGAGGCTTCCGTCACCGAGGCCCGGCGCCTCAACGGCGGCGAGCTGACCGACGACGTCGCCGTGGTCCTGCTCTCCCGCGCGGAGGGCTGAGCCTCTCCCGCGCGGAGAGCCGGGCCCGGCGCGCGGCGCCGGGCCCCTCACCGGGGTCGCCCCCGGTGGGGAGTGTCTATCGGCCGCCGTTGTACGGACCGTACGGACCGTCGCTGCTGCTGCCGCCGCTGCGCCGACCGCCGCCCGAGACCTGCTTCAGGGCGGGTCGGACGTCGACCATGAAGACGATGGAGGCCACCAGGCCGGCGATCTGCAGGAACAGCATCCCGAGGAAGAAGTCCACGAGGATCGTGATGCCGAGGATGACCAGCCAGAAGGTCTTGGTCTTCTTGTCGGCCGCCCGGTAGGCATCGTCGCGCGCCATCAGCGCCAACACGAAGGCCACGACGGCGAGCGCCAGCATGGCGTACCCGAGCAACGGGACGACCCCGTTGTCGAAACCGTTCATCAACATCGCCTCGACCACCTTCTTCCGCGTCGGATGCCCTTCGCCCCCACGCTACCGGGGGAAGCGGCCCTCACCCATGACAACGGACCGGACACCTTCCCGGTGCCCGGTCCGTCGCCCGTCCGATCTGCTCTGTCGCCGGTCGTGTCAGCTCTTGTCGCCGGTCGCGGCGACCGTCTTCTTCGCCGTGCTCTTGCGCGCCGTGGTCTTCCGGGCGGACGGCTTCTCCTCGGCGGAGGCGGAGGCGTCGGCGTCGGCGGAGGCGTCGGCGTCGGCGGAGGCGTCGGCGGCTACCGGCTCCGCGGCCGGCTCCGGCTTCGCGGGCGCCGCCGGCTCCACGACCTCGGCGATGTCGACGATCTCGTCGGTCAGCTCGCCGCGCCAGGCCCGTACGGCCTGCTCGCCGTGCTCGGCGACCTTGTCGTAGGTCTCCTTGGCGCGCACCGCGTACTCGGCGGCCACGCCCACGCCGCGCAGGGCCAGGTCCTGGGCGGTCTCGCCCAGCTTCTTCGGGTCGATCGACCCGAAGACCTCGGCGACCTTGGCGGTGACCGTCTCCTGCGCCCCCTTGGCCCGCTCCTGGACGACCTTCGGGTCCGTGTTCTTCACGGCCTCGATGCGTGCGGGGGCGTCGGCGCGCAGCTGCTCGATGAACCCGGGCACCTTCTTGGCCTGCTGCACCGCGAGGTCGGCGGTGCCGGCGGCGAAGTAGAGCGGGGTCGGGTCGGTGAGGGTCTTCTTCAGGTCATCGGCGATGGCCATGTGCTGGTCCTCCCGGATCACAGTCGGTTCGTTTGGGGCGGCTCGTCGTCGGCATCGACCGCCGCGGCGGCGTCGGCGGCTGCCGCGGCCGGCGCGTTCTCCTTGCGGAACGAGTCGTAGATCTGGAGCAGCACCTGCTTCTGCCGCTCGTTGAGGGACGGGTCGGCGAGTATGACGGCCCGCGTCTCGACCTCGTCCCGATCCCGCTCGTCCAGGATTCCGGCCTGCACGTACAGCGTCTCCGCGGAGATCCGCAGCGCCTTGGCCAGTTGCTGGAGGATGTCCGCGCTCGGCTTGCGCAGCCCGCGCTCGATCTGGCTCAGGTACGGGTTCGACACCCCTGCGGCGTCGGCCAGTTGCCGCAGCGAAAGCTGGGCCTGTCGCCGTTGCTCACGGAGGTATTCGCCGAGGTTCCCGACGTTGAGCGATGCCATGCCCCGATCCTGCCGCACCTTGCTAACTATTGCAAGCAGACGCTTGCAATAGCTCCCACTCCGTGAGGGACGACACCCGGCCGGGGCACTCCCGCGCGCGTGCCCCGGCCGGGGGCCCGTGACTCAGAGGTCGAGGGCGCTCAGGTCGAGCTCCTTCAGGCGTTCCGGGTCGACCAGGACGTCGATGGCGACGATCCTGGCGCCGACGACCGTGAAGGCCATCATCGACAGGCGGCGGCCGTCCATCACGACCATGACGCCGGCGGTCCCGTTGATCAGCGCGGGGCGGGCGAACGGCGACAGGGAACCGAAGGTGATCGCCTGCGAGGCCACCGTGCGGGCGCCGTTGAACACAAGCGTGTGGCGGGCGCGCGTCACGCCGCCGTCGGAGCGCAGGACCACGTCGGGGTCGAGCACCGAGACGAGCGCCTCGAAGTCGCCGTCCCGCGCCGCGGCGAAGAACGCGCTGACCACCTGGCGCTGGAGCCCGAGGTCCGGATCGGGGGCGGGCGCCCTGCCGCGCACCCGGCGGCGGGCCCGGCTCGCGAGCTGCCGGGTCGCGGCCGGGGTCTTCTCGATCATCGGGGCGATCTCGTCGAAGGGCACGGCGAACATGTCGTGCAGGACGAACGCGAGCCGCTCGGCCGGCGCCAGCGATTCGAGGACGACCAGCAGCGCCAGGCCCAGGGAGTCCGCCAACAGGGCCTGCTGTTCCGGGTGGAGACCGTCCTCGCCGCTGACGATCGGGTCGGGGGTCCGGGACTCCAAGGGGTCCTCGCGGCGGGTCGCCCGGGAACGCAGCATGTTCAGGCACACCCGGCCGACGACCGTGGTCAGCCAGGCCGCCATGTTCTCGATGGCGTCGGCGTCGGTGCGGTCCAGGCGCAACCAGGCCTCTTGGACCGCGTCATCGGCCTCGCTGAGCGAGCCGAGCATCCGGTAGGCCACCGCTGTCAGCCTCGGCCTGTGCTCCTCGAACCGATCCGCCCGCCATGCCCCGTGGTCCACCGCGCGTCCCCTCCCCCGTCGGTCCCGGCCCGCCCCTCCGTCGACTCCCCCGGAACGGTGGGCCGTTCAGGCTCCCGGTCGGGCGCCGATCACCACGTTCGCATACAGCTCCCGCGAGCCGACGGCCCGTACGGTGAGGCCGCCCGCCGCCAGGGCCGACGCCGTCACCGGGGACTGCCGGGCGCTCGTCTCGATCAGCAGGTGTCCGCCCGGTGCCAGCCAGCGCAGCGCCCCGGCCGCGACCCGGCGGTGGACGTCCAGACCGTCGGCGCCGCCGTCCAGGGTGGTCAGCGGTTCGTGCTCGCGGGCCTCCGGCGGCAGGAAGCCGATCTCCCGCGTGGGCACGTAGGGGGCGTTGACCACCAGGACGTCCACCCGCCCCGCCAGGCCCTCGGGCAGCGCCGCGTACAGGTCGCCCCGGTGGACGGTCCCGCCGTACGGGGCCACGTTCCGGCGGGCGTAGCCGACGGCCACCTCGTCGATGTCCGACGCGTGCAGTTCGACGCCCGGGACCTGCGAGGCCACCGCCGCGCCCAGCGCGCCCACGCCGCAGCACAGGTCGACGACCACCGCGCCGGGCCGGGCCAGCGCCACGGCCTCCCGGGCGAGGAACTCGCTGCGCCGGCGCGGTACGAACACCCCCTCGCCCACCTCCATGCGCAGGCCGCAGAAGCCGGCCCAGCCCACCACCAGCTCCAGGGGCTCGCCGGCGACCCGGCGGGCCAGCATGCCCGCCAGGTGTCCTTCGTCCCGCGCGGCGGCCGTCAGCAGGTCCGCCTCCTCCTCCGCGAAGACACAGCCGGCCGCGCGCAGGCGTTCCACGAGTGTTGCCACGTACCTCAGTCCTCGGTTTCCCATCCGGTGACGTCCAGCGTCTCCAGCCGTGCCGGATCCGCCAGGATGTCGATGGCGACGATACGGCCGCCGCGCACGGTCCGTTCGTGCCCCTCACCCACAATGACTCCGCGCCCGCCCCGCATGTGACGGGGTACGGGAACGGGCCGGTCAGAACACGTCCGGGCACCACGGCCGGCGAGCCGTGCGGAAGGCCGCGTCGGCGAGCGCCAACGCCCCCGGCCGCACCTCCGTGACCTGCCCCAGCGCGGCCAACCGGACCGCCGACTCGTCGCCGAGGTACAGGGACCCCAACGCGGACACGTCGAGACGCAGGTCGGCGGGCTCCTCCGTACGGGCGCAGCCCCCGGTGCCCGTGTCCAGCCGGTAGCGCCCGTCGGCCAGGCTCGCCGCGTCGGTCACCTCCAGGACGAGGACCCCCGGCACGGCGTACGTCCGCGCGCCCAGCGCCCGTACGACGTCGAGCACCCGCACCCACAGGAAGTCGGCGGCGGTCACCAGGCGTGCGGCCCGCGGATCGGGCAGCAGCAGCGGGACGAGGTCGTCGGGGGCCCGATAGCCGGTGCGGACCTTCTGCACCCAGTCGATGGAGCACAGGAAGTGCCACAGGGCCCGCTGCGCGTCGACGGTGACCGCGATCAGGTCCTTGACCCGCACGGTGTTCTGCGGGAGCTTCGCGTCGCTCCAGTGGTCGTCGGCCCGGTAGACGGCGATCCCGGCGGGTTCGCCGTCGGCCGTGCGGTAGACGGCGTGGAACGACTCCTTGTAGGGGCGGTGGGACATCTGCTCCGTGCCGGACGCCAGGTTCCACCAGCGGTCGTCGCGGTTCACGGTGCCGTGCGCGTGCGCGCGCAGCCGCTCGTGGAGGGCGACGCCGATCCGCCGGGCCTCGGCCGCGTCCACCAGGTCGATCCGCCCGCCGTCCCCGGGCCCGGACCGGCGCGGGTCCAGGCCGGTGCGGGCCACCTCGATCTCCCACTCGGCGATCGAGGCGGCCGGCCCGTAGCCGTACCGGCCGTAGATCGGGTACTCGGCGGCGATCAGCGTGGACAACACGTCGCCGCGATCCTTCGCGGCCGTCAGGTCGGCGCGCATCATCCGTGTCAGCAGGCCCCGGCGGCGGTGCGTGGGCGACACGGTGACGTTGGAGACGGCGTCGGCGACGACGACGGCCCCGCCGGGAACGGTCAGCTCCTGCGAGAAGGACCGGAAGGTGGCGACGCAGCGGCCGGTCTCGGAGTCGAAGGCGCCCCGGGTGCGGGCCAGATCGCCGTACTCGGCCCGTTGGGCGACGTCGGAGTCGGTGACCGGGGCGGTGGTGAGGAAGCCGGTGTTCAGGGCTCGGAGCCAGTCGGGGAGTTCGGAGGCGGCGATCGGCCGGACGTCGGTGCTCATGGCCGGCCACGCTAACCGCCGCGCCGCGGGCCCGTCGCCTGAATTTCCGCCGCCCCGAAGGGGCCCGCTCACCGCCGGCCCCGGCGCCCCCGCGGCTGGTGCCGTGGCCGGAAGGGTTTGCCGGCCACGGCACTACGCCAGCAGGTCGTCCACCTGTGCCTCGCCCTCCCGGTACCGGCGGGTGATCTCCGCGCCGGCCTCGTCGGCGGTGCGCTGCAACTGTTGCCGGCGCCGGGAGACCTGCTGCTCGTAGCGCACCAAGCGGCCCATCGCCTCGTGCAGTTCGTCGTCCGTGCGGGCGCCCAGGTCCGACAGCTCAACGTCGCAGAGCATCTCCGCCTCCAGCAGCCGGAACGCCTCGCTGTGCGGGGCGGCGAGCGTGACGTGCCGGGCCGAGGCGCTGCGGCTGGACGGGGCGTCGGCGAGGATCTCCGAGAGCCGGTCCACCACCGGCGTCTCGGGGTTCGCGCGCCGGGCCGCCTCGGGGTCGCAGCGGCGGGCGAGTTCGGCGCGCAGGATGTCGATGCGGCCGTGCAGGAGTCTGCGTACGTAGCTGAAATCGGCCTCGTCGCGTTGCGCGTCCCGGCGCAGGGCACGCAGTTCGGGCAGCCCGAGGGCGGTGGCGGGGGTGGTCGGCCCCTGCGACTCGCCGGTGCGCTGCGCGGGAGGTCTCAGCGCCGCCGCCGCGACGTCGGCGGTCGTGGCCGTCGTCGCCGAAGCGGGCGCAGGTACGGAGGTACCAGAAAGATTCATGTGAACGTGTCCGTCCCCTCGACCGGTGCCGGAGGCACCGCCTGCGTGCATCGTGCCACTGTCCGTGGTGTGGATGCAGTCCCACTGCACCCGATCGGCCCCGGACGGGTGCACGCCTGATACACAGGTGGTATGCGAGCAGTGGTGCAGAGGGTGGACGGCGCGAGCGTCGTGGTGGCCGGCGAAACCGTCGGGGAGATCGTCGGCGAGGGACTGTGCGTCCTGGTGGGGGTCACCCACGACGACACCCCGGAGAAGGCGGAGCTGCTGGCCCGCAAGCTGTGGTCGGTGCGGATCCTGGAGGCGGAGAAGTCCTGCAGCGACGTGAACGCCCCGCTGCTGGTGATCTCCCAGTTCACGCTCTACGGAGACGCCCGCAAGGGCCGCCGCCCCACCTGGAACGCGGCGGCGCCCGGACCGGTGGCCGAGCCGCTGGTCGACGAGGTCGTGGCGCGGCTGCGGGCGCTGGGCGCGACGGTGGAGACGGGCCGGTTCGGGGCGGACATGCGCGTCTCGCTGACCAACCACGGCCCGTTCACCATCGTCATCGACGTGTAGGGCGCGCCGTGACGGTGCCCCGCGCGGGCCCGTCACGGCGCGACGACACCCGGGCCCGTCACGGCGCGACGACGACCTCCTGCGCGGCGGCCGTCTTCCCGACGAGCAGCGGCGCGTCCGGCGGGACGTTCCGCTTGACCAGCGCCAACGCGATCGGCCCCAGTTCGTGGTGGCGGACGGCGGTGGTCACGAAGCCCAGTTGCCGGCCCTCCTCGCCGTCGGCGGCGAGCCGTACGGGCGTGCCGTGCGCCGGGAGCAGCACCTCGGAGCCGTCCAGGTGCAGGAACACCAGCCGGCGCGGGGGCTTCCCCAGGTTGTGGACACGGGCGACGGTCTCCTGCCCCCGGTAGCAGCCCTTCTGGAGGTGGACGGCGGTGCCGATCCAGCCCAGCTCGTGGGGGATGGTGCGGTGGTCGGTCTCCAGGCCCAGGCGCGGCCGGTGCGACTCCACGCGCAGGGCCTCGTACGCCAGGAGGCCCGCGGCGGGGCCGTGCGCGGCGGCGAACGACTCCAGGTCCTCGCGGGGCACGAAGACGTCCCGGCCGTACGCGGTCTCGCGGACGGCGAGTTCCTTGGCCACCTCGGCGATCGAGCCGGCCGGCAGGTGGACGACGGCGAACTCGGCCGTGCGGTCGGCGACTTCGACGCGGTAGAAGAACTTCATGGACTCCAGGTAGGCGATGAGCGCCTCCTGGGTGTCGGGCTCGACGTGCACCCAGACCGTCTCGCCGTCGTCGACGAGGTACAGGGCGTGCTCGATGTGCCCGTTGGCGGAGAGGATCAGCGCCTCGGTGGCCTGTCCGGGCGGCAGGTCGGTCACGTGTTGGGTGAGCAGCAGGTGCAGCCAGCTCAGCCGGTCCGCGCCGTTGACGGTGACGACCCCGCGGTGGGAGAGGTCGACGAAGCCCCGGCCGTCCGCGAGGGCACGTTGTTCGCCGTACAGCTCTCCGTAGTGGGCGGCGACGCCCTCGTCGCGGCCTTCGGCCGGTACGGCGCCGGGGAGATGGAGCAAGGGGCTGCTGGTCATGTCACCAGCGTACGACCCCGGACCCGACGATCCCACGGGGTGTCCCGCGGCGGTGCTACGCCTCGGCGGCGCGGTGCTTGGCGGCGTCCTTCGCGCAGAGCCCGAAGATCGCGAAGTGCTTCATGTCGGTCTCGAAGCCGAAGGTGGAGCGGAGCTTCGCGGTGAACTCGGCGGCCACGTCCAGATCGGCCTCGATCACCTCGGCGCAGTCGCGGCACACCAGGTGGATGTGGTGGTGCCGGTCGGCGAGGTGGTAGGTGGGGGCGCCGTGTCCGAGGTGGGCGTGCGAGACCAGTTTGAGCTCCTCCAGGAGCTCCAGCGTGCGGTAGACGGTGGAGATGTTGACCCCGGAGGCCGTCTTGCGGACCTCGACGAGGATCTCGTCGGGGGTCGCGTGCTCCAGCGCGTCGACCGCTTCGAGCACGAGTTGGCGCTGCGGGGTCAGCCGGTATCCGCGCTGCCGCAGGTCGCTCTTCCAGTCGAGTCCGCCGTCGGCGGTCCCGGTGTCCTCGGTGCTCACCACCCGGCCAGTGTAAGCGCGCGAAAGGGACCGCGGGCGGTCCCGGGGTCCCCTTCTCGCACAGGCTGTGGAAAACGGCCGATCAGCGGAAGAACGCGATGCCGTCGTCCGGCATGTCCGGCAGGTTGCGCGCCATGTCGGCGATCTCCTCCGGGGTGACGACCTTCTTGAGCTGGGCCGACATGTAGGGGCGCAGCTCGACGTCGGGCGTGGCCTTCTCGCCGACCCACATCAGGTCGCTCTTGACGTAGCCGTACAGCCGCTTGCCGCCGCTGTACGGGCCGGAGGCCGCCGTGCGGGCCACCGCGTCGGTGACGACGTCGATCTGCGGCTTCTGGTCGGCGAGGTCGCCGTACCAGACCTCGACGACGCCCTGGTCGCGGACCATGACGATCTCGACCTTGCGGTCCTTGTCGATGCGCCAGTAGCCGGACTCGGATTCGAGCGGCCGCACCTTGTTGCCCTCGGAGTCGAGCACCCAGGTGTGGGAGGTGTACTCCAGGAAGTCCCGGCCGTCGTGGCTGAAGACGACTTCCTGGCCGAAGTTGCACTTCTCCTCGCCGGGGAAGTCGAAGACTCCCGCACCCTCCCAGTTGCCGAGGAGGAAGGCGAGCGGGACGAGGCCCGGGTTCAGGTCGGACGGGATCTGGATCATGTGTGCTCAGGCGATCTGTGGGAGGGATCCGGGAGGGACGACTGCCGATCAGGGGGTCAGCGCTGGCCCTGGTACAGCTTCTTCACGGCCAGGGCGGTGAAGGCGAGCACGCCGACGCAGACCAGGACCAGCAGGGCGGAGAAGAAAGTCTCAAGCACGGGAGGTGCTCCTCGGAGGTTGCGTTCGGGGGGTCCCCCCGGGACGGAGTCCCCGGAGGTACGGGGCCGGTCCCCCAGCCTACTGGCCCGGGGCCCGGCGCACTCTGCGAGGTGGGCCGTACCGGTGGCGGGCCCGGCGGCCGGGCCCTGCCCGCCGGGGCGCGTCATTCGTCGCGGCGGTGCTTCCCGTCGAGTTCGTCCCACCACTCGTCCGACTTCTTGTCGCCCGAGGGGTCGTCCCACCAGCGGTCGTCCGGGCCGCGCCGGTTCGCCATCATCGCGGCGACCGGCGGGATGACCATGGCGACGACGCACATCGCCACGGCGGCCGGCACGGAGAAGAGCCGTACGAAGGACCAGGCCGAGACGAAGAGGAAAAGGCAGCCGCCCATCATGAGGAAGTAGGCGCGGCGTCGCCGGGCGTACATGCCTCCAGCGTAGGTCCGGGGCGGGCCCTCGCGCACGGGCCGGGACGGCACGAAGGGCCGCACCCCGTTCCAGTGGCGTCCAACCCCCTGGGGTGCGGCCCTCCGGCCGTTCTCGTGTGGAGCGATCAGACGGCGATGGCCACGTCCGTCACGCCGCCGGCGTCCGCGACGACGACGGCACGGTCCGCCTGGCCGCCCGGGACGAGTGCCCGCAGCGTCCAGGAACCGGTGGCCGCGTAGAAGCGGAACTGGCCGGTCGCGGAGGTCGGGACCTCCGCGGTGAACTCGCCGGTCGAGTCCAGCAGCCGCACGTAACCGACGACGGGCTCGCCGTCCTTGGTCACCTGGCCCTGGATGGCGGTCTCACCGGGCTTGAGGGTGGCGAGGTCGGGCCCGCCGGTCTTTGCTCCACACATGTCTCTGTCCTGTCCTGGAGGGGTCGTACTGCGTACTGGCTGCGGGCGCGCGGCCCCGCGTGCCCGGCAGGGGCTGCTCGGGTTACTTGGCGGCGCCGAGCTCGATCGGCACGCCGACGAGCGAGCCGTACTCGGTCCACGAACCGTCGTAGTTCTTGACGTTCTCCTGGCCGAGGAGCTCGTGCAGCACGAACCACGTGAGCGCGGAGCGCTCACCGATGCGGCAGTAGGCGATGGTGTCCTTCGCCAGATCGACCTGCTCGGCCTCGTAGAGGGCGGTCAGCTCGTCGTCGGACTTGAAGGTGCCGTCGTCGTTGGCGTTCTTCGACCACGGGATGTTGCGGGCGCTCGGCACGTGGCCGGGGCGCTGCGACTGCTCCTGCGGGAGGTGCGCGGGCGCGAGCAGCTTGCCGGAGAACTCGTCGGGCGAGCGGACGTCGACCAGGTTCAGGGAGCCGATCGCGGCGACGACGTCGTCACGGAAGGCACGGATGGACGTGTCCTGGGCCTTGGCCTTGTAGTCGGTGGCCGGGCGGTTCGGGACGTCCTTGCCGTCGACCAGGTCGCGGGAGTCGAGCTCCCACTTCTTGCGGCCGCCGTCGAGGAGCTTGACGTCCTGGTGGCCGTAGAGCTTGAAGTACCAGTAGGCGTAGGACGCGAACCAGTTGTTGTTGCCGCCGTAGAGGACGACGGTGTCGTCGTTGGAGATGCCCTTGGCGGAGAGGAGCTTCTCGAAGCCCTCCTGGTCCACGAAGTCACGGCGGACCGGGTCCTGGAGGTCGCTCTTCCAGTCGATCCGGACGGCGTTGGTGATGTGGTTCTTGTCGTAGGCGGACGTGTCCTCGTCCACCTCGACGATGACGACGTCGGCGTCGTTCAGGTGGGCCTCGACCCAGTCGGCGTCTACGAGGACGTCGCTGCGGCTCATGGTGTTCTCCTCCGGGGCAGTGTGCGGCGGGGTGGTGCTGGTGCTGCTGCGGGGTGGTGCTGCGGGTGCGCGCCGCGGACGGATCGGCTTCGCGGTACCCGGGCGGGGAGGCGGCGGGCGAGCGGAAGGCGGGGTGCGGTCACGCGGGGAGGGCCGGTCGTCCGGCCGGTGGAGCGGAAGCGCTCACACGTCACATGGATCGACAGAGCATCGCGGCGACGCGACACAGGTCTACTGCCCGCCGCTTCGTGAGGTCCGCCTGATGCTTCATAGTCATGGATCGTAGGGACGAATCGGCCGCCCTGTCACCGGCGTGTCACATGTCGAGACAGGATCGTCCGAATGATGGACGAGAAAGCCCCGGCAGGCCGCTCGGGCGGCCTCCGGGGCTCTTCGCGCGACCCGCCCTCCTAAGGGGCGGACCGCACCGTCTCACGATCCGGCCAGCGACACGTTCGTGCCGGTCAGCGCCAGATGCACGCCCGCCTCGTCCGACGTCAGGGTGGAGAGCCGGAGTCCGGCCGGCAGGCCGGCGTCGAGCCGGCGGTCGAAGTCGGTCTTCTTCCGGACGACCTTCTCGATCCCCGGGATCCCCTCGCCCGGGACCTCCTCGGCGCGTACCCGGACGATCTTGCCGCCAGGGGAGTCCTTCGCGTCCTCCAGCGTGACGGTCGAGATCACGCTGCGGGTGAAGTTCCTGCCGAGGAAGTCCACCGTCGCGCTGACCTTGACCTTGCCCGGCTGCCCGCCGTAGGAGACGGTCACCCCGGTCTCCGAGGCCGCGGTCAGGTCCGCATAGGAGACCAGGGCCTTGCCCTCGGCCCTGCCGGCCGTGCCCCCGGTGTAGTCACTGTTCAACTTCACGTCGTGGAAGGCGGCTTCGATCCGCGTCAGCCGTGCCTTGCGGCCTTCGGCGGAGGCGTCCACGCCCGTGAGCACCAGGTCCACCTGCTCCAGCCGGTGGTCCAACGCCTGGGTCAGGAACGGGAAGCCGTGGATGTCCACCTCCACGTCACCCGACAACCCCTGCCGGGACCGGATCTTGTCGGCCAGTTGGTTCTCGGCGTAATCGACCGCCCAGCGGTCGGCGCCCACGAACAGGGCCCCCAGGATCACTCCGATGATGACGATGGCCCGCAGAAAACGCACGTGCCCCTCCCCCAATAGATCAGTACGTGCGCCCTAGTTGACCACGCTTGCGAGGGGAGGGGTCGAACGTGCGGCCGACGTCAGCCCACCACCCGGCCCATCAGGTAGACGGCGGGGGCCGCCGCCGCCAGCGGCAACGCGACACCGGCCGTCATGTGGACGAACTTCGACGGGTAGTCGTACGCGGCCACCCGCAGACCCACCAGGGCGCACACCCCGGCGGCCAGACCGAGCAGCGCCCCGCCCGTCCCGATGCCCGTCATCGTGCCGACCGCGATGCCCGCACCCGCCGCGGCGGCCAGCGAGACCGCCACGGACGCCGGCGCCGGCAGCGGCAGGGCCCGGGCGAAGACGGCGACCGCGACGGCGACCCCGCCCACGCTGACGGCGTCGGAGCCGGAGGCCAGGTACCCGGCGCAGACGATGGCGAGGGCGGCGGACGCCACCGAGGCCATGAGTCCGTACATCCGCTCGTCGGGGTCCGCGTGGCTGCGGAGCTGGAGCACCAGCGTGAGCAGCACCCAGGCACCGAGGGTGCCGATGATCGCGCCGGGCCCGTTCACCTCGTCCACGGCGAGCACGGCGGCGTCCGCGACCACGGCGCCGAGGAAGGCGAGGGCGATGCCCTGACGGGCGGGCCACATGCCGTTGAGGCGGAACCAGCCGGCCGCGGTGAGGCCCTGGAGGGCGATCAGCGGCACGAGCAGCGCGAGGTCGCCGAACGCGGCGGCCGCGGCCAGCAGCAGTCCGAGGGCGGCGGTCAGTATCGCCGACTGCGGACCGGGGTCGATGATCGGCGACCGGCCCTCGGCGCGGGCCTGCGCGGGGTCGACGGCACGGAGCGTGTTGCCCCCGAGCGTCGGCGGGGAGTACTCGGCCCGCGCACCGGGGTCGGCGTCGGCGTCAGGCGCACCCTGCGAGGGCTCCGGGGCGGCCGTCACCGGCGGCAGGTAGGCGCTGGCCTCCACGGCCGGCTCCGCGGGCTGCGGCGGCAGGTACGCCGTCTCCTCGGCCCAGCCGGCCGAGGCGGGCGGGGCGGCGGGGACCGGGGCGGGGGCTGGGGCCGGGGCGGCCGGAGCCTCCTCGCGGAACCAGCCCTCGGGCGCCGCGGGCTGTCCGTACGACGCCTGCTGCGGCTGCTGCGGTTGGGGCTGCTGCTGGGGCTGGGGCTGGAACTGCTGCTGGGGCTGGAACTGCTGCCCCTGCGACTGCTGGGGCTGCTGGGGCTCCTGGTACGGCGGCAGGTACGCCGTCTCGGCCCACTCCTGCGCGGGCGCCGCCTGCACCTCCTCGCGGAACCAGGCCTCCGGCGCCACGGGCTGCCCGTACGACGCCTGCTGCGGCTGCTGCGCCTGCTGCTGCTGCTGCTGGGGCTGCTGCTGGGGCTGGAACTGGTGCCCCTGGGACGGCTGCGCCGGCTGCTGCGGCGGCTGCTGGAGCTGCTGCGGCTGCCGGGAGCCCTGGTACGGCTCCTGGTACGGCGGCGGGTACGCCGTCTCGGCCCACTCCTGCGCGGGCGCCGCCTGCGCCTCCTCGCGGAACCAGCCCTCGGGCGCCACCGGCTGCGCCGGCTGCTGCCCGCTCTGGCCCGGGACCCCGCCGAGCTGCGGCTGCATCGGCTGGTAGCCGGTGTCCCAGGTGTCGGCCTGCCAGGTCTGCGTCCCGTACGGATCGTACGGATCGTGCTGTTGCTGCTCCTGCTCCTGCTCTTGCTGCTGCCTGCGCTGTTGCTCTTCAGGGGTACTCATGGGCTCCCGCTCACCCGCCCGCGAACGGCGGAAGCACCTCGACGGTGCCGCCTTCCGTGAGCAGGACGGCATCGTGCGGGCGCTTGCCCACAGGTTCTTCGTTCACGAGGAAGGAGCAGCGCAGCAGGACCCGGGTCAGTTCTCCCGGGTGGCGCTCGCGCACGCCGTCGAGCGCCTCGCCCAGCGTCCGCGCCGCGTACGGCTCCTCCGCCGTCCCGGCGGCGGCCTTGGCCGCCGCCCAGTAGCGGATGGTTCCGGTTGCCACAGCTGCTCCCCTCGTCGGCTCTCTGTTCGTCGGCATCCATGATGAACCCTCCGACCACCCACCCCCGCGTGCCTCCGCGCGCCCCGAGTGCGCCCGAGTGCGCCCGGGTGGGACGGCCAGAGCCCGCCGATCAGACGAAACCGGGGCATACCCTGGTGGCGGGCGTGGCAGGAACCACAGAAGGGGTTCGTCGGAGCCTCTGCCCCGAAAGGGCGGGTGGGCTATTCTGGCGGCGTAGAGGATCCGGGCAACGTAGCCCCCGGGTCCTTTTGTGCTTTCAGCGCGTTGAACGGACCGAGAACAGTGCGTCACCCCGGACCCCAGGGCGCGGGGACCGGGAACGCGAGGCAAGTCGTACGAAGCAGTGCCGCGAAAGTCCTCGACGGGACCGAGGAGGAACCGACGTGATGGACCAGCGATCCGTGCACACGCACGTGCACAAACGCCCGACCCGGGCAGGTGGTCGGGCATGAGCTCTCTCCTGCTGCTGACCAACGCCCTGCAGCCGTCGACCGAGGTGCTGCCCGCCCTCGGCCTGCTGCTGCACAACGTACGGGTGGCGCCCGCCGAGGGACCGGCCCTCGTGGACACCCCCGGAGCCGATGTCATCCTCATCGACGGGCGCCGCGACCTCCCGCAGGTGCGGTCTCTGTGCCAGTTGCTGCGCTCGACGGGCCCCGGCTGTCCGCTCGTCCTCGTCGTCACGGAGGGCGGTCTGGCCGCCGTCACGGCCGACTGGGGCATCGACGACGTCCTCCTCGACACCGCCGGGCCCGCCGAGGTGGAGGCGCGCCTGCGGCTCGCCACCGGCCGGCAGCAGATGGGCTCCGACGACTCCCCGATGGAGATCCGCAACGGCGACCTGTCGGTCGACGAGGCCACCTACTCGGCGAAGCTGAAGGGTCGGGTCCTGGACCTGACCTTCAAGGAGTTCGAGCTGCTCAAGTACCTCGCCCAGCACCCGGGACGGGTCTTCACCCGCGCCCAGTTGCTCCAGGAGGTCTGGGGCTACGACTACTTCGGCGGCACCCGGACGGTCGACGTCCACGTGCGTCGACTGCGCGCCAAACTCGGCCCCGAGCACGAGTCGCTGATCGGGACCGTGCGCAACGTCGGCTACCGCTTCGTCACCCCCGAGAAGGTGGAGCGGGCGGCGGCGGAAGCGGCGGCCCAGGCGGCCGCGAAGGCGGCCGCGAAGGCGGCCGCGGCCCTCCCCCGTCCGGAGGAAACCCCGGTGCCGATCGAGTCTGCGGGACGGCCTGCCCAGAGGTAGGTCACCCCGCGTAGACTGCCGCGCGTGGCCAAGGTGACGCGGGATGACGTGGCGCGACTTGCGGGTACCTCTACCGCCGTCGTGAGCTATGTCATCAACAACGGACCCAGGCCGGTTGCCCCGGCCACGCGCGAGCGTGTACTCGCCGCGATCAAGGAGCTGGGCTACCGGCCCGACCGGGTCGCGCAGGCGATGGCGTCCCGGCGCACCGACCTCATAGGCATGATCGTCCCGGACGCGCGGCAGCCGTTCTTCGCGGAGATGGCGCACGCGGTCGAACAGGCCGCCGCCGAGCGCGGGAAGATGGTCCTGGTCGGCAACTCCGACTACCGCGACGAGCGCGAGGTCCACTATCTGCGCGCCTTCCTCGGCATGCGGGTCTCCGGGCTGATCCTGGTCAGCCAGGGCATGAGCGAGCGCGCCGCCTCGGAGATCGAGGCGTGGGACGCGCGGATCGTGCTGCTGCACGAGCGTCCCGAGGCCATCGACGACGTCGCGGTGATCACCGACGACATCGGCGGCGCGCAGCTCGCCACCCGGCACCTGTTGGAGCACGGGCACCCGTACGTGGCCTGCATCGGCGGCGTCGAGAACACCCCGTCGGTCGGCGACCCGGTCGCGGACCACGTCGAGGGCTGGCGGCGGGCCATGCTGGAGGCCGGGCGTTCGGTGGAGGGGCGGCTCTTCGAGGCCCCGTACAACCGCTACGACGCGTACACGGTCGCCCTGGAGGTCCTGTCGGGGCCGGACCGGCCCCCCGCGATCTTCTGTGCCACCGACGACCAGGCCATCGGTGTGCTGCGGGCGGCGCGGGAACTGCGCATCGACGTACCGGGCGAGCTGGCCGTGGCCGGCTTCGACGACGTCAAGGAAGCGGCGCTGACGGACCCGCCGCTGACCACCATCGCCTCCGACCGCACGGCCATGGCCCGCGCGGCGGTGGACCTCGTCCTGGACGACGCCCTGCGGGTGGCGGGCTCGCGCCGGGAGCGGCTCAAGCAGTTCCCGTCGGCGCTGGTGATCCGACGGTCCTGCGGCTGCCGCTAGGACGTCGCTCTCGGGCGGGCTCGGGGATCCCCGAGCCCGGTCCCGGCCCCTGTCCTTATATCGGGCATACACGGTTCTGTCGGGCTTCTCAGCCGGGACTCAGGAAGCTCTCATGATCCCCGGACACAGTCATAGACATGACCGAGAGCTTCCGCCGCGAAGGCGAGTACCCCCAGGAGAACCGCCCCCAGCCCGAGCCGTTCGGCGAGGACTGGCAGCGCGGACGTGACCGGCTCGCCCAGGAGGCCGCGGCGGGCGCCTACCCGCCACCGCCCCCGTACCCGCCCGCCGCGCCGGCGCCCGGTTGGCACGAGGCGCACCGGCCGCCCGTCATCCAGGGCGAGACGGTGCCCGCCGCAGGCGCCTGGGACCACCCCGCGCCCGCCCCGGAGGGGCCGGCCCACGCCGGGCCGGCCCGCGCCAAGCGGCCCGTGGCCCTGCTCGCCGCCGTCGCGCTGGCCGCCGCCGTCGTGGGCGGTGGCACCGCCGCGGCGGTGCAGCAGTACCTCGGCGGGCAGACCACCGGAGGCTCCGGCATCAACGGCACCAACGTCTCCCGGTCCAGCAACGGCACCGTCTCCGGCGTGGCCGAGCAGGTCAGCCCGTCCGTCGTGCGCATCGACACCCGCACCTCGTCCGGCCAGGGCACCGGCTCCGGCATCGTCCTGACCGCCGACGGGGAGATCGTCACCAACAACCACGTGGTCGAGGGGGCTTCCGCGATCCAGGTGACGATGAGCGACGGCAAGAAGTACACCGCCAAGACCGTCGGCACCGACCCGGACAAGGACCTCGCCCTGATCAAGCTCCAGGGCGCCAGTGGCCTCAAGGCGGCCAAGCTCGGCAACTCCGACGGGCTCAAGGTGGGCGACGAGGTCGTGGCCATCGGCTCCCCGGACCGGCTGACCGGAACCGTCACCAGCGGCATCGTCTCCGCCCTGAACCGCGACGTGAACGTGCCCAAGTCCGAGCAGCAGGCCCCGCAGGGCCGGCAGGGCGGCGGATGGCCGTTCTCGTACGAGGGACAGCAGTTCAACGGGAACACCGGCCAGAACACCACCTCCTACAAGGCCATCCAGACGGACGCCTCGCTCAACCCCGGCAACTCCGGCGGCGCCCTCGTCAACATGAACGGCGAGATCGTCGGAATGCCCTCCGCGATCTACTCCCCCTCCAGTGACAGCAGCAGCGCCGGCAGCGTCGGCCTCGGCTTCGCCATCCCGGTCAACACCATCAAGGCCGACCTCGACTCCCTGCGCGGCGGCGGCAGCGGCAGCGCCGGCAACGACGGCGCCGACTCCGGCGGCAGCGACTCGGGCGGCGCCGCCAACGGCTTCGGGACCTCCTTCTAGGCGGCCCGTGCGAGCCTGGTAGGACCGACCACCACCCCCGGGGGAACCACATGAACGCCGCCGAAGGCGACCAGCAGCGCATCCTCGTCGTCGACGACGAGCCGGCCGTCCGCGAGGCCCTGCGCCGCTCCCTCGCCTTCGAGGGATACGGCGCGCGGACCGCGGTCGACGGCCTGGACGCCCTCGACCAGGCGGCCTCGTACGCCCCCGACCTGATCGTGCTGGACATCCAGATGCCCCGGATGGACGGCTTGACCGCGGCCCGGCGGCTGCGCGCCTCCGGCAGCACCACCCCGATCCTGATGCTGACCGCCCGCGACACCGTCGGCGACCGCGTCACCGGCCTCGACGCGGGCGCCGACGACTACCTGGTGAAGCCGTTCGAGCTGGACGAGCTGTTCGCGCGGGTCCGGGCGCTGCTGCGACGCAGCTCGTACGCGGCGCCCGCGGCCGACGGGCCGGAGCCCGAGGACGCGCTGACCTTCGGCGACCTGCGGATGGACCTCGCGACCCGCGAGGTCACCCGGGCCGGGCGGCAGGTGGAGCTGACCCGCACCGAGTTCACGCTGCTGGAGATGTTCCTGGCCCACCCCCGTCAGGTGCTGACCCGCGAGCAGATCCTGAAGACCGTCTGGGGCTTCGACTTCGAGCCCAGCTCCAACTCCCTGGACGTGTACGTGATGTACCTGCGCCGCAAGACCGAGGCCGGCGGGGAGCCGCGCCTGGTCCACACCGTGCGCGGCGTGGGCTACGTGCTGCGCGCCGCCGGTGCCGGGGACCACGGAGGGCCCGAGTGAACCCGGTCGCCAGATTCCGGGCGCTGCCGCTGCGGTCGCGGCTCGCACTGCTGGTCGCCGTGGCGGTGGCGGTCGCCGTCGCGGCGGTGGCCTGCGTCAGCTGGTTCATGGTCCGCACGCAGTTGGACGACCAGCTGAACAGTTCGCTGCGCTCCACCAACGCCCGCGCCCAGGCGAGCCAGACCCTGAACGCGCTCGGCTGCCAGGAGCGGGCGCTGCCCGGCCCCTTCGTGAACAACCTGAGTGCGCAGGTGCAGATCGTGCTGCCGTCCGGCGGCCGCTGCCTGGTGGACGGCAAGAACACCCTCCCGGTCAGCGACTACGACCTCCAGGTCGCCAAGAGGCTGCGCGACACGGTCCTGTACGACGGTGTGACCACGGACGGCACCCCGGTGCGCGTCTACACGCAGTTCGTGGAGCTGACCTCCAGGGCCGGTACGCAGGACGCCGCGATCTCGGTGGCCAAGCCGCTCGCGGACATGGACACGCCGCTCTCCACGTTGGCCTGGGTGCTGCTCCTGGTGTCCGGCATCGGTGTCGTGGGCGCGGGCGCGGCCGGCCTGTGGGTGGCCCGTACGGGTCTGCGGCCGGTCGACGAACTCACCGGCGCCGTCGAGCACATCGCCCGTACCGAGGACCTCACGGTGCGGATCCCCGACGAGGGCGAGGACGAGATCGCCCGGCTGTCGCGGTCCTTCAACTCGATGACCGCCGCGCTGGCCTCCTCCCGGGACCGGCAGGCCCAACTGATCGCGGACGCCGGTCACGAGCTGCGCACCCCGCTGACCTCGCTGCGGACGAACATCGAGTTGCTGGCGCGCAGCGAGGAGACCGGGCGGGCGATTCCGCCGGAGGACCGCCGGGAGCTGCTGGCGTCGGTGAAGGCGCAGATGACGGAGTTGGCGTCGCTGATCGGGGACCTCCAGGAGCTGTCCCGCCCGGACGCGGCCTCCCCGGGCCCGCTCGGGGTGGTGGCCCTGCACGAGATCGCGGGGGCGGCGCTGTCGCGGGCCCGGCTGCGCGGTCCGGAGCTGACGTTCGGCTCGTCGCTGGAGCCCTGGTACGTACGGGGCGAGGCGGCGGCGCTGGAGCGTGCGGTGGTCAACGTCCTGGACAACGCGGTGAAGTTCAGCCCGCCCGGCGGGCGGGTCGAGGTGGCGCTGCGCGCCGGGGAGCTGACCGTACGGGACCACGGGCCGGGCATCCCGGACCAGGACCTGCCGCACGTCTTCGAGCGGTTCTGGCGTTCCCCGTCGGCCCGCGCCCTGCCCGGCAGCGGGCTGGGCCTGTCGATCGTGGCCCGTACGGTGAACCGCGCGGGCGGCAGCGCCGAGCTGCGGGCGGCCCGGGACGGCGGCCCGGGCACGGAGGCGGTGCTCCGCATCCCGGGTGCGCCGACCCCGCCGCCGGCCGCGGGCCCGCCGGCGTCACCGCCGGCGGGCGGCGGGTCAGTTGTGCCGGATCAGTGAGGTGACGAGTCCGGAGCGGGTGTTGGGGAAGTCCATGGGGACGATGCCGAGCCCGGTCCGGCCGGCCATCTCCCCGCCGTCCACGAAGCCGTGGACCTGCGGGTTGAGCCGGTCGGAGTTCCAGCGGGGCGGCATGTAGGCGGCGGTGCTGGCGTAGTTCACGAACAGCTTCCCGGGCTGCTGCACGGCCTTGCGGAAGTGATTCTCGATCCGGCCCCGCTTGGCGAAGGGCTCGGTGTTGTAGTCGTCCTGGATGTCGAAGACGTTCCCGTCGCCGTAGCGCAGGCCGGACAGTCCACCGTTGTCGGCGAGCAGCACCACCTTGCCGCGGGCCTGTCCCAGGGACGAGGGCAGGGTGTCGGCGATCCGGAAGAGCGGGCGCCAGCCCCGGTTGTCGAGGTAGTCGTCGAAGACGGCGCGGAAGGTGGCGTCGCTGTCCTCGGAGTACTCCTGCTTGACGCGCATCAGCACGGTCTCGGAGGGGTGCGCGGCGAGGAAGTTCCAACAGTCGACGAGGACGTCCCCGAACATCAGGTCCTGGAAGAACGCCGCGTGGTGGATGGCGAAGGAGCCGCCCGTGACCCGACATCGGACGTCGAGGAAGCGGATGCCCGCGTCGAGTTGCTGCGCGATCGAGGTGTTCTGACAGGCGACGTAGAGGCCGCCCTTGCGGGCGCCGGAGTCGTGGGTGCCGGGGATGGTCATGCGCTGGAGGGGGGTGGAGTCGGCGAGGCCGGCCATCCAGTCCTGTGTGCCGAGCGTGGCCGCCGAGGCCTGGCCCGCCGCGCCCGTCCCGAGGGCGGCTCCCGCCGCCATCGCCCCGATCAGGAACCTCCGCCGGTCCATTCCGCTTCCCATGCCCGCCCCTTCGCCGACCCTGTGGTGGGACGGGATCATGGCATGCGGGACCGGGCATTGCTACCCATCGGTAGCGGTCACCTTTCGAGCAACTCCGCCATGGCGCGCAGACCTTGGGCGAGTTCGTGGCCGTCCGGGGCCGCCTCCGGGTCGGTCAGGCACTGCACCATCACGCCGCTGAGCAGCGCGATGTGCACCGACCCGAGGGCCCGTACGTCCGCTTCGGCGACCTCCTCCTCGGGGACCCCGCGGAGTTGGGCGGCGACCATGCGCCGGGAGCGGCGTTGGCCCTCGGCGAGGATCGCGAGGACCTCGGGCGAGGACTGTGCGTGGACGAAGGCCTCGACGTTGGCGATCCACAGCCAGCGCATGTCGCCGAAGTCCCGGATCTTGCGGTCCCAGGTGTCGGCGTACCGCTCCTCGGCGGTGTCCCCCTCGCCGGCGAGCCGGCCGGCCGCCGCGGCCCACTCGTCCATGGCGTCGAACAGCGCGCGGTTCAGGAGCGCCTCGCGCGACCCGAAGTGGTAGCCGATCGCGGCCATGCTCACCTTCGACGCCGAGGCGATGTCGCGCACGGTCGTGCGCAGATAGCCCTTCTCCTCCAGGCAGCGGCGCGCTCCGGCCAACAGGTCCTCGCGATTTCCCATGCGGGGATCGTATCCGCGCGCCGGTTCTTGGGCGCTCGCCTCAGGCACATGCACTAGACGAACGTATTGCGCACTTGCCCAACCACTGGCAGCCTTGAACCGGAACACCGATCGAGCCGACCCCTCGATCGAGCCGACCCATCACACCCGGGGAGAGCCACGCCATGCGCCACGAGCTGAAGATCGACGACCGCACCCTGTCCTACCTGGACTTCGGCGGCCCGGGCCGCCCGCTGCTCGCCCTCCACGGCGGCATGTCCGAGGGCCTCGCCTTCGCCGGTCTCGCCGAGGCCCTCGGGGACGCCTGGCGGGTGATCGCCCCCGACCAGCGCGGCCACGGCGACTCCGACCGTGCGCCCGACTACCGGCGCGAGGGCTACATCGCCGACGCCGTGGCCCTCCTCGACCACCTCGGCCTCGACGTCCCCGTCGTCGTCCTCGGCTACTCCCTCGGCGGGTTCAACGCCTACCACCTGGCCGCCGCCCACCCCGCCCGGGTCGCGGCCCTCGTCAACGTGGACGCCACCGTGGAGATCCACCCCGACACGGCCGGAGCCCTCTTCGGCTTCCTGCGGGACATGCGCTACACCGCCGCCACCCGCGAGGAACTCCTCGCCGCGGCCGGGCCCGCGGGCTCCCCCTTCGTCGAGCAGGCGCTGAGGCCGCTCCCCGACGGAGGCCTGCGGCTGCCGTTCCACCCGCAGGACATGCTCGACTCCGCCGAGGCGTGCCGCGGCGACCACTGGGACGCCTGGCTCGGGAGCAACTGCCCGGCGCTGCTGGTCCACGGCGTCCACAGCCAGTCGCTTCCGCAGGACACGGCCGACGCGATGGTCACCCGACGGCCGGGAACCTCGTACGCCCCGCTCGACGGGGACCACTTCGTGCCGTTCACCGACCCGCGGGGCTTCCACGAGGCCGTCGGGGCGTTCCTCGACCGGCTCTGAACCCTTCCCGGCGGCGCCGGGGACCGCCGGGAACGCCGAAGGGGCGACGGGCCGCCGGGCCCGTCGCCCCTTCGGGCGCGCTGTGCGCGAGTGTCGCCCGGTGTTACTTGACGATCGTGATCCGGTTCGCCGCCGGCGGGGCGATCGGGGACTCCTGCGAGGAGTTGTTCGTCAGGTAGGCGTTGAAGCAGTCCAGGTCGGACGCGCCCACCAGCTTGTTCTTGTGCTCCTTCAGGACGGTGAAACCGTCACCGCCGCCCGCGAGGAACTCGTTCATCGCGACCCGGTAGGTCTTGGCGGGGTCGATGGCCGCGCCGTTCAGCTTCACCGAGTCCACGACGATGCGGTCCGCGCCCGCCTTCGTCAGGTCCAGGGTGTACGTGAAGCCCTTCGAGACCTGGAGGATCTTCGGGTTCGGGCCGTTGACCGTACCGCTGACCTGCTGCTGGAGCGCGGTGATCAGTTGCGCGCCGGTCAGGTCCACGATGTTCATCATGTTGGTGAACGGCTGGACCGTGAAGGACTCGCCGTACGTCACCACACCGTCGCCCTCGGCCCCGGAGGCCTTGAAGGCGAGGTCCGAACGGATGCCGCCCGGGTTCATGATGGCCAACTGCGCACCACCCTTGTCGGCCGGGGCCAGGGCCTCCAACTGCGCGTCGGCGATCAGGTCGCCGAGCGGCTTCTCGTACGCCTCCGAGCCGCGGCCCGGGATGTCCGCCGAGATGAAGCCCTGGGGGCGGTTCGCGATCGGGGCCGCCAGCGCGTTCCAGCGCCGGATCAGGTCGCTCATGTCCGCGGCCTTGGGCTGCTCGCGGCCCACGACCTTGTTGACCGGCTTGGGCGAGGTGACCGGCGTACGGACGATGTCCTTGGTCTGCCGGTCGTACGTCAGGGTGGTGTCCGTGAACAGCCGGCCGATGGAGGCGGCCGAGGTGACCGTGCGCGGGTTGCCCGCCGGGTCGGGGATGTTGCACGCGTACGCCTGGTGCGTGTGGCCCGTCACCAGCGCGTCGACCTTGGGGTCGACGTTCTTGGCGATGTCCACGATCGCGCCCGAGATGCCGGCGCCCGCGCCGGGGGTGTCGCAGTCGTAGTTGTACGCGCCGTTGGCGGGCAGACCGCCCTCGTGGATGAGCGCGACGATCGACTTCACGCCCTGCTTGTTCAGCTCCGCGGCGTACTTGTTGATCGTCTCGACCTCGTCACCGAACTTGAGGCCCTTGACGCCCTCGGCGGTGACGACGTCCGGAGTGCCCTCCAGGGTGACGCCGATGAAACCGATCTTCACGTCCCCCTTCTTCCAGACGAAGGTGGGCGACATCAACGGACGCTTGGTCTTCACGTCCGTCACGTTCGCGGCGAGGTACTGGAACTCCGCTCCGGTGAACGTCTTGCCGTACTCGAAACAGCCCTCGGTCGGGTGGCAACCGCCGTACGCCATGCGGCGCAGCTCGGTCTTGCCCTCGTCGAACTCGTGGTTGCCGACGCTGGACACGTTGAGGCCGAGCTTGTTCATCGCCTCGATGGTCGGCTCGTCGTGGAAGAGCCCCGACAGCATCGGGCTGCCGCCGATCATGTCACCGGCCGCGGCGGTGACGGAGTACTCGTGGCCCTTGCGGGCTTCGCGCAGGCTCGTCGCCAGGTACTCGACGCCGCCCGCGGGTATGGCCTTGGTGGTGCCGTCCGCCTGGCGTTCGGTCACGGTGCCGGAGGAACCCTGCGGGGGCTCCAGCGTGCCGTGGAAGTCATTGAACGAAAGCATCTGAACGTCGACGGTCCGGCTCTTGGCCGCACCGCCACCACTCGCGGCTCCGGCCGGAAGGGCGGCGGCGACCATCGCTCCGGCGCCGGCCGTGGCGGCGAGAGCGGCGAGGGTCAACCGGCGGGCTCGGCGGTGCCGTTGTGGTTTCGCTGACATTTAGTCCCCTTTGCGGACAGCGAGACAACTTGGGAGGTCCGCCGCAGCCTATTGTCAACGCGCGTAGCACGACAGGGTCTAATGGGTTACGGGCTGGTTGCGGTCGTACGGTGGGGTCATGACTGACGCAGCAGCGGCCCTGGAGCCGGGACGGCAGATTGAGACCCTCGACGAGCTGACGGAGGAACAGGCCGACGCCGTACTGACCCTGATCACGGACGCCGCCCGCACCGACGGCACCACCGCCGTGTCCGAACAGGGCCGCATCCAGCTCCGCGGCGGACCCCGCGAGGGCATCCGGCACTTCCTGCTCACCGCCGACGGACGCCTCACCGCGTACGGGCAACTGGAGGACACCGACCCGGTGGAGGCCCCCGCCGCGGAACTCGTCGTCCACCCCTCCCTGCGCGGCCGCGGCCACGGCCGGGCCCTCGGCACCGCCCTGCTCGCCGCCTCGGGCAAGCGCATCCGCGTCTGGGCCCACGGCGGCAAGTCCGCCGCCCGCCACCTCGCGCAGGTCCTCGGCCTGACCCTGTTCCGCGAACTGCGCCAGCTGCGCCGCCCGCTCGGCCCGGAGGCACCGCCGCTGCCCGAACCCGCCCTGCCGGCCGGGGTCACCGTACGCACCTTCGTCCCCGGCGCCGACGACGCGGCCTGGATCGCGGCGAACGCGGCCGCCTTCGCCCACCACCCCGAGCAGGGCTCCCTCACCGAACGGGACCTGGCCGACCGGATCGCGCAGCCGTGGTTCGACGCCAAGGGCTTCTTCCTCGCGGAGCGCGACGGCGAACTGATCGGCTTCCACTGGACGAAGATCCACGCCGAGGAGCGGCTCGGCGAGGTCTACGTCGTCGGCGTCCGCCCCGGCGCGCAGGGCGGCGGCCTCGGCAAGGCCCTCACCGCGATCGGCCTGCGCCACCTCGCGGCGGCCGGCCTGCCCACCGCGATGCTCTACGTGGACGCCGACAACCCGGCCGCCCTCGCCGTGTACGAGGGCCTCGGCTTCACCACCCACGAGGTGGACCTGATGTACCGCACCGAAAGCTGAGGCGCCGGCCCGACGGGTCCGTTCGGGCCCCCGCGCCGCGCGGGAGCCCGAACGGAGCAATCCGTCACCCCGGCGTCCTCCCGTGCGCCAGGCGGACCCTGGAAGCCATTCGCCATTAACCGGGCATTAAGAAGCGCTTGCCAGCATCCGACCATGCAGCCCCGACTCCGCCTGACGGCCGACACTTCCGACGCGCCTGTCCTGCCGCGTGCGCGGAAGAATGGAGTCATGAGCCACAAGCCCAGCGTCGGCCCCACCGAGGTCCCCGCCCAGCACCCGTCTCACACGCCCGCCACGGCGAAGTCGCAGCTCGGTTCCATAGCCGCGCACCGCCCGAACGTCGGCCACGTCGATCTCGATCCGGACCTCGACGCCGATCCGGACACCTACGACGACAAGGAGGGCGGCGAGCTGCCCCCCGGGCGGTTCCTCGACCGCGAACGCAGCTGGCTCGCCTTCAACGAACGGGTGCTGGAACTCGCGGAGGACCCCGCCACCCCGCTGCTGGAGCGCGCCAACTTCCTGGCGATCTTCGCGAGCAACCTCGACGAGTTCTTCATGGTCCGCGTCGCCGGCCTCAAGCGCCGCATCGCGACCGGCGTCGCCACCCGCTCCGCCTCCGGCCTCCAGCCCCGCGAGGTACTGGACCTGATCTGGACCCGCTCGCGCGAGCTCATGGCCCGGCACGCCGCCTGCTACCAGCAGGACATCGCCCCGCAGCTCGCCGAGGAGGGCATCCACCTCATCCGGTGGCCCGACCTCACCGAGAAGGAGCAGGCGCGCCTCTTCACCCTGTTCCGCAACCAGATCTTCCCCGTGCTCACCCCACTGGCCGTGGACCCCGCACACCCCTTCCCGTACATCTCCGGCCTGTCCCTGAACCTGGCCGTCGTCGTGCGCAACCCGGTCAGCGGCCACCGCCACTTCGCCCGGGTCAAGGTCCCGCCGCTGCTCTCCCGCTTCCTGGAGGCCTCCCCCCAGCGCTACGTCCCGCTGGAGGACGTCATCGCCGCGCACCTGGAGGAGCTCTTCCCCGGCATGGAGGTGCTCGCGCACCACATGTTCCGCGTCACCCGCAACGAGGACCTCGAAGTCGAGGAGGACGACGCGGAGAACCTCCTCCAGGCCCTGGAGAAGGAACTCATGCGGCGCCGCTTCGGCCCGCCCGTCCGCCTGGAGGTCGAGGAGTCCATCGACCCCGGCGTCCTCGACCTCCTCGTACAGGAACTCAAGGTCAGCGCCGCCGAGGTCTACCCGCTGCCGGGCCCCCTCGACCTGACCGCCCTCTTCGGGATCTCCTCCCTGGACCGGCCCGAGCTGAAGTACCCCAAGTTCATCGCCGGCACCCACCGCGACCTCGCCGAGGTGGAGTCCGCGTCCGCGCCCGACATCTTCGCCGCGCTCCGCGAACGGGACGTGCTGCTGCACCACCCGTACGACTCCTTCTCCACCTCCGTGCAGGCCTTCCTGGAGCAGGCCGCCGCCGACCCGGACGTCCTCGCGATCAAGCAGACCCTGTACCGGACCTCCGGCGACTCCCCCATCGTCGACGCCCTGATCGACGCCGCCGAATCCGGCAAGCAGGTCCTCGTACTCGTCGAGATCAAGGCCCGCTTCGACGAACAGGCCAACATCAAGTGGGCGCGCAAGCTGGAGGAGTCCGGCTGCCACGTCGTCTACGGCCTCGTCGGCCTCAAGACCCACTGCAAGCTGTCGCTCGTCGTCCGCCAGGAAGGCGACCAACTGCGCCGCTACTCCCACGTCGGAACCGGCAACTACCACCCCAAGACGGCCCGCCTCTACGAGGACCTCGGCCTGCTCACCACCGACCCGCAGGTCGGCGCCGACCTCTCCGACCTGTTCAACCGGCTGTCCGGCTACTCGCGCCGCGAGACCTACCGCCGACTGCTGACCGCCCCCAAGTCGCTGCGCGACGGCCTCGTCTCCCGCATCGACAAGGAAGCCGACCACCACCGGGCCGGCCGGCCCGCGTACGTCCGACTGAAGATGAACTCGATCGTCGACGAGGCCCTCATCGACTCCCTCTACCGGGCCGCCCGCGCGGGCGTCCCGGTCGACATCTGGGTCCGCGGCATCTGCGCCGTGCGCCCCGGCGTCCCCGGGCTGTCGGAGAACATCCGCGTCCGCTCGATCCTCGGCCGCTTCCTCGAACACTCCCGGGTCTTCGCCTTCGGCAACGGCGGCGAACCCGAGGTGTGGATCGGCAGCGCCGACATGATGCACCGCAACCTCGACCGTCGCATCGAGGCACTGGTCAGGGTCGCCGACCCGGCCCACCGCACGTCACTGGACCGACTCCTCGAAATCGGCATGTCCGACGACACCGCCTCCTGGCACCTGGGGCCGGACGGCGAGTGGACCCGGCACGCCACCGACTCCGAGGGCCAGCCGCTGCGGCACGTACAGGAGATGCTCATAGACGCCCGGAGGCGCCGGCGTGGCTCAGCCAAACCATGACCCCCTGGCAGGCGACGTGCTCGGCACGTACCTGCGGTCCCAGGCCACCGCGTTCCTGCGCGCGCTGCGCCTGCACGGCGACAGCGCGGCAGGGGCGGCCGACACCGCCGAGGGAACCGCCGCGGCGCGCGGCCTGCGGGGGGCCGCGCGCCGGATCGCCGGCTCCCTGGGCACCTTCCGGGTGGTGACCGAGTCGGCCTGGGCCGACTCGCTGCGCACGGAACTCGTCTGGCTGTCCTCCACCCTCGCCGACGAGCACGCGTACGCCGTCCGCCTGTCGCGGCTCATGGACGCCCTGCACCGGCTCTCCGGAACCCCCGAGGTGCCCGCGCCCCGGGGCACCGCCGGCGCGCTCACCGTGGGCTCCGCCCGGGCGGGCGCGCTGCTGGAACGGCAGCTCACCCTGGCCCGGACCCGCGCCCACTCGGCGACCCTGTCCGCCCTCGGCTCGTCCCGGTTCCACGCGGTGGCCGACGCGGTGGCCGTCCTCGCCTCCGAGGTCCCGCTGGACCCCGTCGCGGCCCGCGGCCGGGTCGACGACGTCCTGGTCCCGCTGGCCGAGGTGGCCGAAACCCGACTGGTCTGCGCCGTGGACGCGCTCCCCGCCCCCGAGGGCGGCACCCCGTACTCCGCGCACGAGGACGGTGCCTGGCACGAGGTACGCCGCCTCCTGCGGGTCCACCGGTACGCCCGGGAAACCCTCGGCGACGACGTGACCCGGCTCGCCGCCGCCGGCGAGGCCCTGGACCACCACCGCGACGCCTCCGAAGCCGCCGCCGCCTCCGCGACCGCCGCCCGCACCCCCCGCATCGCCCCGGCCACCGCGTACGCCCTCGGCGTCCTGCACGCCGACCAACGCCACGCGGTCGAGGCGGCCCGCCACACCTTCCACACCCTCTGGCACCCCACCCCGGCCCTCCCCTGACCAAGCCCCGGAGGCGTTCCAGCCTCGCCCATTCCAGCCTCGCCGGCGCTTGAGGCGCGCACCCAATCCAGCCCCGCCGGCGTTTGAGGCGCGGGGCCGGGCCCACCCCCGCCCATTCCAGCCTCGCCGGCGTTTGAGGCGCGGGGCCGGGCCCACCCCGACCCCATCCAGCCCCACCCCGCCCAATCCAGCCCCGCCGGCGTTTGAGGCGCGGGGGCCCGGGGGCAGCGCCCCCGCAACGGCGCCGCACCGACCCACGCACCAGCACCACCCACCACGCACCCCGCACGGCGCACGGCGCACCGCACCCGCACCCGCACCCCCCACCCCGCCCCCGCGGGTTTGCGCACGAACCCCCCGGGCAGGCCCCCGGCAGGCCCCCGGCGAAGGCCCGGCACCGCCGATTTTCAGACACGCCCCCTCCCCACCCCACCCCCGCCGGCCAGGCAAAGGTCACGGCGGCATAACGTGCGGATAACGCCCCGTTACGCCCAGGTACAAACCCCCCCATCCGCACCGGCCCGCCCGCCACGGTTCACCGTCCGTTCACCGAGGGCCGTCGACCGCTTCACCTGTTCTGCCTAATTTCAGTACCGCAAGGTGCGAGCCGGGCCGAAAAGCCCACTGCCCACACCCCGCCAACCCGTAGTCCTCTTCGCACGCCGCCCCGATACAGAAAGCGGCCGGCGGCTTCTGGAAGGAACACCCGAAAGTGAAGCTTCAGCGCAAGAGCATGCTTCGTGCCTCCGCCCTCGGGGCGCTTGTCGTGTCCGGCGCCCTGGTCCTCACGGCGTGCGGCTCGGACGACAACACCAAGAACGACTCCTCGGCGAGCAGCAAGGCCTCGGCCCCCGCGCCCGGCGACGTCAAGTGCGAGGGCGCCAAGGGCAAGCTGCTCGCCTCCGGCTCGTCCGCGCAGAAGAACGCCGTGGACGTGTGGGTGAAGAACTACATGGCCGCCTGCTCCGGCGTCGAGGTCAACTACAAGTCCTCCTCCTCCGGTGAGGGCATCGTGGCCTTCAACCAGGGCACCGTCGGCTTCGCCGGCTCGGACTCCGCGCTGAAGCCCGAGCAGGTCGAGGAGTCGAAGAAGATCTGCACCGGCGGCCAGGGCATCAACCTGCCCATGGTCGGCGGCCCGATCGCGATCGGCTTCAACGTCGCGGGCGTGGACAAGCTGAACCTGGACGCCGCCACGATCGCCAACATCTTCAACGACAAGATCAAGAAGTGGGACGACGAGGCGATCAAGAAGCTGAACCCCGGCGTCACGCTTCCCGGCACCGCGATCCAGCACTTCCACCGCTCCGAGGACTCGGGCACCACCGAGAACCTGGGCAAGTACCTCAAGGCCACCGCCGGTGACGCCTGGCCGCACGACCCCGCGAAGAAGTGGCCGGCCCCCGGCGGCCTCGGCGCCTCCGGTTCCTCCGGTGTCGCCTCGCAGGTCAAGGCCGTCGACGGCTCGATCGGTTACTTCGAGCTCTCCTACGCCGCGTCGCAGAACATCAAGACCGTCGACCTGAACACGGGCGCCGGCACCCCGGTCAAGGCCACCGGCGAGAACGCCTCCAAGGCCATCGCCGCCGCCAAGATCGCCGGCACCGGTTCCGACCTGGCGCTGAAGCTCGACTACACCACCAAGGCCGAGGGCGCGTACCCGATCGTCCTGGTGACCTACGAGGTCGTCTGCGACAAGGGCAACAAGGCCGAGACGCTCCCGACCGTGAAGTCCTTCCTGAACTACACCGCCTCGGACGCGGGCCAGAAGGTCCTCGGCGAGAACGGCTACGCCCCGATCCCCGCCGAGATCAACGCCAAGGTCCGCGAGACCATCGGCAAGCTCGGCTGATTCCAGACCCTCTCGGTGGCCGGGTCCCGTCCGATCCGGCCACCGAGAACCCTCCCCCTCCACCCGGGGGAATCCGGTGCACCGCCGCCAGGGGGCATGCCCCCCACACAGACCGGAAAGACCATGGCTTCCACCACACCCACCCAGACAGACACGGCTCCGCCTGTCTCCAGGAGCGAGAGGTCCACCGGCCGCGCCGGTGACAAGATCTTCGCCGGGCTCTCCAAGGGCTCCGGCATCGCCCTCCTGGTGATCATGGCGTCGATCGCCGCCTTCCTCACCTACCGCGCGACCATCGCCCTGTCGAAGAACGAAGGAAACTTCTTCACCACCTTCGACTGGAACGCGTCGGCCACGCCCCCCGTCTTCGGCATAGCCGTCCTGCTCTTCGGCACCGTCGTCAGCTCGATCATCGCGATGGTCATCGCGGTTCCGATCGCCGTCGGCATCGCCCTCTTCATCTCGCACTACGCGCCGCGCAAGCTGGCCACGCCCCTCGCGTACGTGGTCGACCTGCTGGCCGCCGTACCGTCGATCATCTACGGCATCTGGGGCGCCCTCTTCCTCGTCCCGCAGCTCGGCGGACTGAACCTCTGGCTCGACGAGTACCTGGGCTGGACGTACATCTTCGACAAGAGCCAGCCCGGCGTCGCCCGCTCGCTGTTCACCGTCGGCATCCTGCTCGCGATCATGATCCTGCCGATCGTGACCAGCGTCAGCCGCGAGGTCTTCCTCCAGGTCCCGCGCATGAACGAGGAGGCCGCCCTGGCCCTCGGCGCGACCCGCTGGGAGGTCATCCGCATGTCGGTGCTGCCCTTCGGCCGCTCCGGTGTCATCTCCGCCTCGATGCTCGGCCTCGGCCGCGCCCTCGGCGAGACCATGGCCGTCGCGACCGTCCTCTCCCCGAGCTTCCTGATCTCCGGCCACATCCTCGACCCGGGTGGCGGCACCTTCGCGCAGAACATCGCCGCGAAGTTCGACGAGGCCAACGAGTTCGGCCGCGACGCGCTGATCGCCTCCGGCCTGGTCCTCTTCCTCCTGACCCTGCTGGTCAACGGCGCGGCCCGGCTGATCATCGCCCGCCGCAAGGACTTCTCGGGGGCGAACGCCTGATGAGCCACACCCTCCAGGACCAGCGGCCCACCCGGGCCCGCAAGTCCGTCGCCCCCGCCACCCTGACCCGCGGTGGCCTGCCCCGCTGGGCACCGGCCGGCATCGCCGTCCTCTCGATCCTCCTCGGCAGCGGCATCGGCCTCGCCTTCGGCCTCGACAGCAAGATCCAGTGGGGTCTGCTCGCCGCGCTGCTCTTCGTCACCGTCACGTACGTCGCCAGCTCGGTGATCGAGAACCGCCGCCAGGCCAAGGACCGGGTCGCGACCTCCGTCGTCTGGGTCTGCTTCGTCCTCGCGGTCATCCCGCTGCTCTCGCTGCTGTGGACCACGATCAGCCGCGGCATGAAGGTCCTCAGCGGGGACTTCCTCGGCCACTCCATGAACGGCGTGACCAGCTTCGAGCCCGGCGGCGGCGTCTACCACGCCCTGCTCGGCACCATCGAACAGGTCGCCCTGGCCACCGCGATCGCCGCGCCCATCGGCCTGCTGACCGCCGTCTACCTCGTCGAGTACGGCCGGGGCCCGCTCGCCCGGTCGGTCACCTTCTTCGTCGACGTGATGAC
The DNA here is from genome assembly GCF_042889445.1 of Streptomyces sp. NPDC002602. NCBI lineage: Bacteria > Bacillati > Actinomycetota > Actinomycetes > Kitasatosporales > Streptomycetaceae > Streptomyces > Streptomyces sp. NPDC002602. Next base: position 186,789 of record NZ_JBIAQX010000015.1, read on the forward strand.
CGGCATCCCCTCCATCGTCGCGGGCCTGTTCATCCTGACGACCTGGAACCTGATGCTGGGCTTCGGTCCCTCCGGCTTCGCCGGCGCGATGGCCCTGTCGATCCTGATGATGCCCGTGGTGGTCCGCTCCACCGAGGAGATGCTCAAGCTCGTACCGAACGAGCTGCGCGAGGCCGCCCTGGCCCTCGGCGTGCCGAAGTGGCGCATGATCCTCAAGGTCGTGCTCCCCACCGCGATCGGCGGCATCTCCACCGGTGTGATGCTGGCCGTCGCCCGCATCGCCGGCGAGACCGCGCCGATCATGCTGCTGGTCTTCGGCTCGCAGCTCATCAACGGCAACCCCTTCGAAGGCGCCCAGTCCTCGCTCCCCCTCTACATCTGGGAGCAGTACAAGGTCGGCAGTGAAGCCTCCTACGACCGGGCATGGGCGGCGGCGCTCGTCCTGATCGCCTTCGTCATGATCCTCAATCTGGTGGCCCGCGGCATCGCCCGCTGGAAGGCCCCGAAGACCGGTCGCTGACGCGACTCATGAAAGCGATGTGACCCCTCATGGCCAAGCGAATCGACGTCAGCGGCCTCTCCGCCTTCTACGGCACCCACAAGGCCATCGACGACATCTCGATGACCGTGGAACCCCGCTCCGTGACGGCCTTCATCGGCCCCTCCGGCTGCGGCAAGTCCACCTTCCTGCGCACCCTCAACCGCATGCACGAGGTCACCCCCGGCGGCCGCGTCGAGGGCAAGGTCCTCCTGGACGACGAGAACCTGTACGGCGCCGGCGTGGACCCGGTCGCGGTCCGCCGCACGGTCGGCATGGTCTTCCAGCGCCCGAACCCCTTCCCCACCATGTCGATCTTCGACAACGTGGCGGCGGGCCTGCGCCTGAACGGCTCGTTCAAGAAGTCCGAGCTGACGGACATAGTCGAGAAGTCCCTCCAGGGCGCCAACCTCTGGAACGAGGTCAAGGACCGCCTGAACAAGCCCGGCTCCGGTCTCTCCGGCGGCCAGCAGCAGCGCCTGTGCATCGCCCGCGCCATCGCGGTCGAGCCCCAGGTCCTGCTGATGGACGAGCCCTGCTCCGCGCTCGACCCGATCTCCACCCTCGCGATCGAGGACCTGATCGGGGAGCTCAAGGAGCGCTTCACGATCGTCATCGTGACGCACAACATGCAGCAGGCGGCCCGCGTCTCGGACCGCACCGCGTTCTTCAACCTCGCCGCCGTCGGCCAGCCCGGCAAGCTCGTCGAGATCGACGACACGGACCGGATCTTCTCCAACCCGTCCGTCCAGGCGACCGAGGACTACATCTCGGGTCGCTTCGGCTGAGCCCCGACCCCCGGATGTACCGAAACGTCCCGCGGTGCTGCATGGCGGTGCCACCGTGAGGCGAAAGGAAAAGGGCCGGCTCCCCCTGGGTGGGGGGAGCCGGCCCGCTTTCGTGTCGTGCCCGGTGCGCGGTCGTCGTGACGACCACCACGCTTTCCGACGGCTAGTTCACGAAGGCCAGGTTCACGATCCAGAAGCTCACCGCGGCGACGAGCGCGGCCGCCGGCATGGTGATGAACCAGCCGAGGATGATGTTCTTGGCGACGCCCCAGCGGACCGCGTTCACCCGCTTCGTGGCGCCCACGCCCATGATCGCCGAGGTGATCACGTGGGTGGTGGAGATCGGCGCGTGGAAGAGGTACGCCGAGCCGAACATGATCGAGGCGCCGGTGGTCTCGGCCGCGAAGCCCTGCGGCGGGTCCAGCTCGATGATCTTGCGGCCGAGGGTGCGCATGATGCGCCAGCCACCCGCGTACGTACCGAGCGACAGCATCACGGCACACACGAGCTTGACCCAGACCGGGATGGCGTCGCCCGCTCCCTGCACATCGGCGATGACCAGGGCCATCATCACGATGCCCATGGTCTTCTGGGCGTCCTGAAGACCGTGGCCGAGGGCCATGCCCGCCGCGGAGACGGTCTGGGCTATGCGGAAACCGCGCTTGGCCTTGTGCGGGTTGGCGCGGCGGAACATCCACAGGATGGCGACCATCACCAGGTAACCGATGACCAGACCCACCACCGGCGAGACGAACATCGGGATGACGACCTTGTCGACCACGCCGGTCCAGATGACCTCCGTGCCACCGGCCAGCGCCGCGCCGACCATGCCGCCGAACAGCGCGTGCGAGGACGACGAGGGCAGTCCGAAGTACCAGGTGATCAGGTTCCAGACGATCGCGCCGACCAGCGCCGAGAAGAGGATCCACATCCCCCGGGTGCCGTGGGGCGTCTCGATCAGCCCCTCGCTGACCGTCTTGGCCACGCCGCTGCCCAGGAAGGCACCGGCGAGGTTCATCACCGCGGCCATCGCGAGCGCGGCACGCGGCGTCAGCGCGCGCGTCGAGACCGAGGTCGCGATGGCGTTCGCCGAGTCGTGGAAACCGTTGGTATAGGTGAAGCCGAGCGCGACACCGATGGTCACGATCAGAGCAAAGGTGTCCACGAGGTTCAGGACTCCTTGACCGCGATGGTCTCCACCGTGTTCGCGACGTGCTCGAACGCGTCGGCGGCCTCTTCGAGGACGTCGACGATCTGCTTGAGCTTCAGCACCTCCATGGCGTCGTACTTGCCGTTGAAGAGTTGCGCGAGCAGCTTGCGGTGGATCTGGTCGGCCTGGTTCTCCAGGCGGTTGACCTCGATCCAGTACTCGGTCAGGTTGTCCATGGTGCGCAGGTGCGGCATGGCCTCGGCGGTCAGTTCGGCCGCCCTGGCCAGTACCTCGATCTGCTGTTCGACGCCCTTGGGGAGTTCCTCCACGTTGTAGAGGACCACCAGGTCGACCGCCTCCTCCATGAAGTCCATGATGTCGTCGAGGCAGGAGGCCAGGTTGTAGATGTCCTCGCGGTCGAACGGCGTGATGAAGGAGGAGTTCAGCTGGTGGAAGATCGCGTGGGTGGCGTCATCCCCCGCGTGCTCCGCTGCCCGCATCCGCTCCGCGATCTCGGCTCGGGCGGAGGAGTCCGCTCCGAGCAGTTCCATCAGGAGCTTCGAGCCCGTGACGATGTTGTCCGCGGATGCGGCGAACATGTCGTAGAAGCTCGTCTCCCTGGGGGTCAGACGAAATCGCACGTGAGGTCCTCGGGGTGCATTGGGTTCGGTCAGGCTGATGCTAGGCGCATCCCCCGGCCACGGCTAACCGGCCGTTCCCCAGTGTGCTCCATCAGGCAGAGTGGGCCACCACGGGCCCCCGCCCGTACGGTCGGGGCCCGGTATCCTATACCCATGAGGGGTATACATCCCTCGTTCCGGACCACGGGAGGACGCATGACGACCATCGAGGCGGAGGGCTCCGGACCGGAAGCCGGCGCCGACGCGGTCCCGGTCGCGGCGGTGCACGGCTATCACCACCAGAAGGACGAGCACCTCAAGCGACTGCGCCGGATCGAGGGCCAGATCCGCGGTCTACAGCGCCTCGTCGACGAGGACGTCTACTGCATCGACATACTCACGCAGGTCTCGGCGAGCACGAAGGCCCTCCAGTCCTTCGCGCTCCAACTGCTGGAGGAGCACCTGCGGCACTGCGTCGCGGACGCCGCCGTCAAGGGCGGCGCGGAGATCGACGCCAAGGTCGAGGAAGCCACGAAGGCCATCGCCCGCCTGCTGCGCACCTGATCCCGGACCCCGGGGGCCGCGGCGACCCGGCCCCCGCGCCGTCCACCCCCGACGATCGGTGACCGCCGCGGGTTTGCGGGCCGGTTCGTCACGGGTATCCGATGCCCAGCAGAACCTCGTCGATCCGATCCTGGCTCAGCCGCTCCTCGGCCGCCGCCGAGGCCGCGATGATCAGCTCGCCGCACAGTTCGATCTCGGCGAGCGCCACGTGGTCCTGCACCGTCGTACCGCCTGCGGGAGTCACGCGCGCCACCTCTCTCTGCCGCCATCGCCCGTCGGCGCTCGGCTTACCAGCGTAGGGAGCGCACGCCGCCGCGCGCATGACACGGATGGACCATTTCCGGATACCGGGCCATGGCCCGCTCGCGTGGTCTGGACCACGAGATCCGACTATCCGGCGATCTTCCCGGCGAAAATGTCCCGGCTTGCGGGCAGTACGACGGTCACCGGAGTACCGAACCCGTAGAGCAGCGTCGTCGAGGAGACATCGATCACGCCATTGTTGACGTAGCTGAAACGGTGCCGGACCTTCCGCAGCCGGCCTTCCTCGTCCAGGTAGGCGTCGAACGGCACGGTGTCCGTGCCGAACCCCTTCGCCGCCGCTTCCAGCGCCCCCCTGACCCCCGGCGAGGCGCTCCGCGCGGCCCGCCCGATGTCCGTGGTCCCCCGGTAGTGCCGCACCTTGGCCCCCGCCACCTCGGTCTTCCCCACGTACGTCACGTCCCGCGCGCCCCGCAGCAGCTCGACCGCGGCGAGCGGGTCGGTGGCCCCGCCCGTGACGAGGTTCCCGTCGGCGAGGGTCGTCGTGTCGACGCGGACCCACTTGTCGTCGGGGACACCCGCGCCCCGGTTCTTCATGTAGAGGGCGCCCGGGACGAGGAGTTCGGTGATGGGCCGGTGTTCGGCCTTGCCCGCCGCGTCGGCCGGGAGCATCACCAGGAGCTGGCCCATCCGGCTCTTGAAGTCGACACCGCCCTCGCCCCGGATCGTGACCCTGGTCCCGCCGGTGGCCATCTCCATCGCCGTACGGGCCCGCGCGCTGCCGGTCGCGTCCAGCACATCGGCGGCGCCGCGCACCGCCGCGGCCGGGTCCTCGGGGGGCCGGTCGTCACCGCCGGCGGAGGTTCCGCATCCGCTCGTCGCGGCCACGGTCACGGCCACCGCGACGGCGAGCGCCGCCTCACCGGCACGTCCTCGTCTGCGCATGTGTTGGTGCACCACCATCGCCTGCCAACCCCCAACGCGTGACAGCTGTTTGCCCGAGGCCCCCACCCGCTCCGCTTAACGAGGTCCGGGGTTTCCCGTCACGGGCCGGCCCGGTGCCGCGGGGACGCCGGCCCGGTGCCGCGGGTCGACCGCGCCCGGTACCGTGGAGGAGTGGACCCGCACACCCAAGCGACTCCGATCACCCCGCTCGCCGCAGTGCCGCAGCCTCGTCACCCCGAGGAGCCCGTGCGACAGCCCCCGACCGGCCACACCACCGACACGACCGAACGCGGCTCGTTCTGCCTGGCCGTCTGCACCTGCGGCTGGACCGGACCGGCCCGCCGCTCCCGGGACCTGGCCCGCAAGGACGCCACCCGCCACACGGCGGGGTAGACCGACACCGGCACCCGCCACCCGACGGGCGAGCCGACACGCGCACCCTGCGACCGGGCGTGTCGCCCGTTCGGACGGCCCGGCTGGCCGAGCGGTCCGCGACCGGATGCCCTGGACTCATGCCAGGACCCGCACCCCGCCTCGCGGCCCTCCTCTGGGCCCTGCTGCTCAGCACCCTCTCCCCGGCCGCGGCCTGGGCCCGGCCGGTGGGGTCGGCGGACGGGCCGGCCGACGTGGCGTTGGCCGTCGGGGTCACCACGGCGGCGGCCGTGGCCACGGGCCTGTGGCTGCGCTCGCGCTACCGCAGGGACGAGGCGGAGGAGGACCGGGGCGCCGAGAGCGGCGATCCGTGAGCCCGCGCCCCCGCCCGAAGGCGGTCCGGCTCTGCTTCGGCGCGTCCGTGCTCTGTCTGCTGGCGGCCGTGCTCCTCGCCCTGTGGGACGGCCACGTCTGAGGGTGGGCGGTCGGCGGAACCCGTACGGGCTCCCGAGCTGGACGCGTTACGCCGCGAGGTCGCTCTCGTGCGTCCTCGGCGCCAGTTCCACGGGCCGGGCCACGACCCCTTCCCCGGCCCGGACCAGCCATCGCGCCCGCGGCCAACGGACCACGGCTCGCACCACCGGCGTCAGCAGCGCCGCCGCGGCCGGCGCGAGCAGCAGTACGACCGCGGTGCCGAGCGCGAACCCCCCGATGACGTCGGTCGGGTAGTGGACGCCGGTGTACACCCGGCAGAGGCCTTCGAGGAGCGCCACCCCGATCCCGACGTAGCCGATCCTGCGGTGGGCGATGAAGAGCCCCACCGCCATCGCCATCGCCAGGGTGGCGTGGTCGCTCACGAACGAGAACTCCGCGCCCCCGAGCCGCGCGGCCGGTCCCGAACCGGAGCCCAACACCTCCAGCCCCTCGTGCTGGAGGAACGGCCTCGGCCGCCCGACGAACTCCCGCAGCGGCACGTTCAGCAGCAGCGCGATGCCGGCCGCCAACGGCGCCCACACCAACGCGACGAAGGAGTCGACGGCCGCCGCCTCGTCCTGTCTGCGCGCGCCGCGCCAACACCACAGGACCAGCAGCACCATCGCGAGCGGAAGTCCGTACTCGCCGACGAGGCCCACCGCCCGGTCGATGCCGTCCGGCGCGTGCCGGGCCAGGCCGTTGATCTCGTACAGCAGGCTGACGTCCACATTCGGCCCACCGGTCGCGAGTCCAGCCATGGCGATGCGGCCCCTTGCTTGCCTAGGTCCTCTGCGGGCGCGCGCGATGCGCGCCCCTTCAACCCCCGGTCGATCAGCCCTCGTGCCCATGGAACGCCCGTTCTGGCCGGGCCGTTCCACTCTCCACCGAATGATCACTCCAACGTTACCCAAGAGTGACTCATCGTCGCAGCTCAGGGCCTTGACTTAACAGAGCGTCACGAGGCCGTCCCGGCAGCCGCGGCACGCTCTGGAAGAGCCTCCGCACCGTCCTTGGTCACCCGCGTCGCACCGAAGTAGTCCGGGGTGTCGATCTTGTCGAAGCGGATCACCGCGCCGGTGAACGGAGCGTTGATCATGTAGCCGCCGCCGACGTACAGCCCGACATGTCGAATGTCCCGGGAGTTCGTCAGGTCATCGGAGAAGAAGACCAGGTCACCGGGGAGGAGTTCATCGCGCGAAGGATGGGGACCGGCGTTGTACTGGTCGTTGGCGACGCGCGGGAGCTCGATGCCCACCGTCTCGTACGCCGCCTTCGTCAACCCCGAGCAGTCGAACCGCCCGTTCTGGTCGGGCGTCCCGTTGCCGCCCCACAAGTAGGGGGTGCCCAGTTGCTTCTGCGCGAAGTAGATGGCCCCCGCGGCCTGCTGGGACGGAGCCACCCTCCCGACGGGACGCTCGAAGCTCTTCGCCAGGGTGGTAATCGTCTTTACGTACCCCTGGGTCTCCTTGTACGGAGGCACCCCCTGGTACTTGATGACCGCGTACGCCCCCGCGTTGTAGGCGGCGAGCATGTTGCCCGTCGCGTCACCGGGCACCCGCACCACGTCCTTGGCCAACTCGCAGTCGTACGAAGCGGCCGACGGAATGGCGTCGTTGGGATCCCAGATGTCCCGGTCCCCGTCACCGTCGCCGTCGACCCCGTGGCCCGCCCAGGTGCCCGGGATGAACTGCGCGATCCCCCGCGCGTCCGCCGGACTGACGGCACTCGGGTTCCAGCCGCTCTCCGAGTACAACTGGGCCGCGAGCAACGCCGGGCTGATCGCCGGGCAGAGCGTGCCCCATTTCTGCACCAGCGCCTGGTACTTGCCGGGCACCGCCCCCTTCGCGAGCCCCAGCGCACGGCCGCCGGCGCCCGCTCCCGCCAGGCCGGCCGCCGCCGAGTACGTCCCCACGACGAGCAACACGAGGAAGCTCAGGGCCAGCCCGATCCCGATCCCGCCTGCCATCCAGAATCTGCGCACCCGTCAACACTCCCCCATTGCCACCACTTTCGAGCGAATTCGGCCCGTGTCGCCGTTTCCGCTAGCCCACTCGGAAGCCGTTGCACGCGATGGGCGTATACCGCTTGGCCCCATCCTCGACGCGGTAGAACACCACCGTCCAGTCCCCCTTGTCGGCGCTCAGGGGCACAGCCCCCGGAAAGTCGTCCGGATAGGTCAACTCGCCGTAATCGCCGGAGTCCCAGCCGGCGTACAGGTCCACGGGGGCGCTCAGGAAACCCGTCTGCCCCTTCTTGGGCGCGTGCGGTGGTTTCACCGCGATCACCACGGGATAGGGCGGGGGGCGTGTACCCGGCTCGGCGCCGCGCTGCGGACGGAACTTCACCCTGGCCGTGTCGCCCGGGACCCCGTTGGTGTTGGAGGAGACCGTCGAGGTCTCCATGCCCCGGCCCGGCGGCCGGAGTTCCGCGTGCTCGTCACAGTCGCCCGCCCCGTAGCGGGCCATCTCCGCATCGGTGGACAGCTTCCACCGGAAGTCCTCACCGGCCCAACCGCCCCCCTTGCCGGGCTTCACCGGGCCCGAGGCCGGGGAGCCGGACGCGGGAGCGGCCGGGGTCTCGCGCCCGGACGTCCGGGCGCCACTCCCGCCCCGACCCTCCCCGAACGGGAACTGCCAGAGCAGCACCGACACCGCCGCGAGCAGGACGCCCCCCGCGGCCGCCCGGACCCGGCCCCGTCGGCCGGATCGGGGCACGGAACCCTCGTACGGCGTGGCGACCCCGGCGGGCGGCAGGGCGACCCCGGCGTCGGCGCCGGTCCGTGGCGTGGCGGCGGTCCGGTCCGTGGCCCCGGCGGGCGGGGTGGTGTCGTCCAGGCGCCGGGTCGGGGATCCGGCCCCGGGCGGCCGAGTCGGGGATCCGGCCCCGGGCGCCGCATCCGCCACATCCGCCACAACCTTCGCGCCGGTCGCGCGCCCCGGCGGCGCCGCCAGCTCCGCGTACACCGGGTCCTCCACCAGCGCGCCCCGCACCCCGCAGCGCCGGATCAGCTCCGCCGGTTCCGGCCGGTCCGCCGGGTCCTTGGCCACGCAGTCCTCGATCAGCGCCGCCAACCCCGGCTCGACCCCGGCCAGATCGATCCCCTCGTACACCGACCGGAAGCCCACGCTCGCCGCCGCCCCGCCCCCGAACGGCGGTCTCCCGGTGGCCGCGTACGCCAGCGTCGCACCCAGGGCGAACACGTCCGCCGCCGCCCCCGCGACCCCGCCCACCAGCACCTCGGGCGCAGTGAACCCCGGCGTGCCCGGCGTGTGCCCCGTCTCGGTCAACGGGGTCGATCCCACGCCGTGGGCGATCCCGAAGTCGATCAGCTGGGGCCCCTGCGCCGCCAGGATCACGTTCTGCGGCTTCAGGTCCCGGTGCGTGACCCCGTACGTGTGCACGCTCGCCAGGCCCTCCGCCAGCGCCGCCCCGAGCCCCCGACAGGTCTCCGGCGGCAGCGCGCCACGCCCGCGCACGGCGTCGGCGAGCGTCGGACCCGCCACGTACTCGGTCGCCAACCAGTACGGCGCCGCCTCCAGCGAGGCGTCAATCAGATTCGCGGTGTATGCCGACCGCACGGCCCGTACGGTCTCCACCTCGCGGCGAAACCTGGCCAGCGCCTCGGGATGCCCGACGATCTCCTCCCGCACCACCTTGACGGCCACCAGCCGGCCCCCGGGCGAACGCCCCAGGTACACCCGCCCCATCCCCCCGGCCCCCAGCCGGGCCACCAGCACGTGCAGACCGATCCGTTCGGGGTCGGCCTCTGTGAGCGGCTCCATCCGGCTGAGCCTGCCATACGTACTGCCTTGCGCGGCAAGGGGGTTGACGGCTACCGCGGGGCGACGAAGAGGCTCTGCGCGCCCCGCCCGATCGGCCCCTTCTCATCGTGCAGCCGGGAGTCAGCGAGCCCGATCCCGGCGCCGTCCACGCTGGTCCGCGCCTCCACGCAGACCCATTCGCCCACCGGATGGCGGTGCAGGTGGACGGTGAGATCGCCGTTGACGAAGACGAACCGCTCGAAGTCCATGACGGAACTGATGCCGTTGCCGGAGTCGGCAGCGATCAACACCCGGTCCAACGGAGCCGTCTCCTCCCCTGCGATCAACGGCACCCTCATCCGCATCCAGCACGTCCCGGGCCCCGACTCCACGAAGGCGCCTTCGGTGAACCGGGTCTCCATCGCCGTGTGATACCCGATCTCCCACGGCACGGGGAAGAACGGCGTCTGCCCCACCTCGCCCGGGGGAGGCACCTGCGGCCCCGGCACCACCGCCGGCACGGCCTCCTCCGCCACCCTGATCCGCAACGCCCGCGCGAGCATCACCGGCGCGGCCCCCGCCGGCGCGAGAGTCGCCTCGACCAACTCGGTACTGCGGCCGGACCGCAGCACGGTCGTGGTGATCTCCAGCGGGCCGATCGGCACCGGGCGCAGGATCTCGTACGTGATCCGGGCGATCCGCAGGTCCGTGCGGCCGCCCGCCCGCTCCTCGACGGCCCGCCCGAGCAGCGCCGCCGGCGGGCCGGCGTGCTGCGAGCCCGGGTCCCACGGCCCGCGCGTGTACTCGGTGGCCAGGAAACGTCCCGTGTCGACCCGCTCGAAGAAGGCCTCAGCAGCGCTCATGCCCCCGCACGCTACCGACAGGTAACCCCGCACACCAGCCCCCTCGCCGGCCCCGCCGCGCACACGACGGGCACGTGACGGGCATGCGACGCGCAGGCCAACCGCCCCTCGGACGCGACACCGACCCCACCCCCGACTTCGGTCAAGACCGCCCGAAATACGCATACTTGCCCCATGGCCACCACCGCTCTCGCCCTGCGCCCCTTCCACCCCACCACCGACGCGGCACCCCTGCTCGACTGGATCACCACCGCGGCCGACCTCACCACCTGGGCCGGCCCCTCCTTCACCTGGCCCCTGGACCAGACCCAGCTCGCCGCCTACGCCGTCGAACCCGGCCGCCACACCTGGACCGCCGTACCGTCCCACGGCCCCGAGGCCGCCGAGCCCGTCGGCCACGTCTCCCTGCGCCGCCACGACGACGCCCCCGACCGCGCCCGCCTCGGCCGCGTCCTGATCGCCCCGCGGGCCCGCGGCCGGGGCCTCGGCGAGAGCCTGCTCACCGAAACCCTGTCCCGCGCCTTCACCGACCTGCGGCTGCACAGCCTCGACCTGGGCGTGTTCGCGCACAACACCCCGGCCGTCCGCCTCTACGAGAAGCTCGGCTTCCGCACCGTGGAGGTCCTCAAGGACGTCGAGCGGGTGGACGGCGTCTGGTGGACCGCCCTCCAGATGAGGCTGGACTCCCCCCACCGGTCACAATGAAAGGGTGTCCACCACGCCTGCGCCCCCCACCCCCGCCCTGCGCGCCGACTGCGCGAACTGCTTCGCCCTCTGCTGCGTCGCCCTGCCCTTCGCCAAGTCCACCGACTTCGCGGTGAACAAGGCCGCCGGAACCCCCTGCAAGAACCTCAGGGAGGACTTCCGCTGCGGCATCCACACCCGGCTGCGCGACAAGGGCTTCCCGGGGTGCACCGTCTTCGACTGCTTCGGCGCGGGCCAACAGGTATCCCAGGTCACCTTCGGCGGCCGGGACTGGCGCGAGCACCCGGGCACGGCACGCCAGATGTTCGACGTCTTCCCCGTGATGCGGCAACTCCACGAGCTGCTCGCCTACCTCACCGAGGCCCTCACCCTGCCGGCGGCCGCACCGATCCACGCCGACCTGCGGCAGGCACTCGCCACGACCACGGCTGCCACCGGGGCGGACGCCGCCACCCTGATCCCCTTCGACGTCGGCGCCCTCCGCCAGGAGATCAACACCCTTCTCCTGAAGACCAGCGAACTCGTCCGCGCCACCTCCCCCGCCCGCAGGAAGAACCACCGAGGCGCCGACCTCATGGGCGCCCGCCTCCGCAGCGCGGACCTGCGAGGCGCCACCTTCCGCGGCGCGTACCTGATCGCCGCCGACCTGTCCGGAGCCGACCTCCGCAAGGCCGACCTGATCGGCGCGGACCTCCGCGACACCAACCTGCGCGACGCCGACCTCCGCGAGGCCCTCTTCCTCACCCAGCCCCAACTGAACGCGGCCCACGGCTCCCCCGCCACCCGCATCCCCCCTACGCTCACCCGCCCCTCCCACTGGGCCTGACCCACACGCCGGGGGTGTAAGGGCTCCGGTGCCCCGCCCGGCACACTGGGCCTGACCCGCACGCCGGGACTCCCCGGCCCCGAGCCCCGCCCGGCACACACGGAGACCCGCCGGAGCCCTGCCGGTAGGCCGGAGCCCTTCCGGCGCCCGATCCGGGACACGCCCGGGGCCGCAGGGGCGCACGGGAGCACGTGGGAGTCACACCCGGCCCGATCCCACCGCCACACCCCCGCCCCCGTGCTCACACCTCCGTGCTCACGCCCCCGTGCTCACACCCCCGCCAGGAACTCCCGCACGGCCGCGCCGAACCCCTCCGGGTCCTCCGCCCGCGCCCGATGCCCCCTCGGCAACTCCACCACCGCCCGCACCAGGTCCGGCCGACGCGCCGCGAGCCCGTACGCGACGTCCTCGCCCGAGCCCCGCCCCCACACCACCGCCGGCCCCAACCCCAGCCCCTCCAACACGCCGGCCGCGTCCCTCACGTACCCGTCGCACGGCACCCCCTCGACCACATCCGCCGCCCCGTACCCCGCCAGATCGAGCGCGATGACATGCCACCCCGGCCCCGCGTCCCGCGCCGGCGACTCGAAGGACCACCCGTCCTGCGACCCCCCGCCCCGAGGGTCCCCGTACAACACCAGCAGCGGCGCCCCCGCGCCCCCGAAATCCGTGTACGCGAGCCCGCGCCCGTCCGCCAGCCGCACCACCCCCGGCAGCGGGCCCAGTCTGTCGATCACCCGCCGCCGCAGCAGCCGGTACTCCTCCCAGCGCCTCGGCAACCGCCCGCTCGGCCGCTTCCCCATCGGCCGCCCCCGCGTGACCGTCTGCCCGAGACGGAACTGCTCCCGCGTCAGATCGACGCTCATCCCCCCGGGCAACACGTTCCAACAGTGGAAACCCTGTTGCCGCCCGCCCGACCAGACCTCCCCCACCATCAGCTCCCCGCCCACCAGATCCTGGACGACCAGAGCCGTGATGTCACAGTGACCCCAGGCCGGATTCCCGGCCGTCCAGGGCGCCCGCTCCACGTCGTCGGGCGAACAGGTCTCGGCCGACCATCCCGCGCGGATGGCCGCCTCAAGGTCCGCGAGAGTCCAGGGAGTCGTCATGTCACCAGCCTGACGCACCCCACTGACAACGAGGCCGGCCTCCACCACACCACCCGCGCCGGAGCCGCGATCCGGCTCGTGCCCCGCACCGCGGCACCGACGACGGACGTCCCCGAATCAGGGCCTGATGAGCGGCGTCCAACCGCTCGGGCAGGTGAGCACACCGGTCGCCACATAGGTGCAGGAGTTCTCGAACACGTTCCCGTCGGTGGTCAGCACCTTGACCTGCGCGGTCACTTCCAGGATGTTCAGGGACACGCCGCACGCGTTGCGCGGGAAGCCCGGGTTCGCGCCGGTGGAGAGGTCCTTCCAGACGTACGGCCCGTTCTCCAGGACCGTGCTCGTCGTCCGGTGCCCCAGGAACGCCTTGCCCCGGCTCACCACGGCGCTGAACTCCAGGCCGAACCGCCCCTGGGCCGTGTCGACACCCACACAGGGCTGAGCCGGACCCCGATCACCCTTGGGACCCCGATCACCCTTCGGCCCGCGGTCACCCTTGGGCCCCTTCGGCCCCCGAGGCCCCGTACAACCGCCCGACGGCCCGGACGCGGCGGACTTCAGCACCCTGGCCTTCAACTTCGAGCAACCCTCACCGGCCGTGGGCGCCCCCACCACGGCGGTCGACCCGTGCGCGGCGGCCATCGCCGGAGCCGAAACCCCCGACAGCGCGAACACCAGCGGCACTGCGACACCGCCGGCCAGCCACACGCGCCGACCCGACTTCACTGCGGAACCCATCCCTGCTCCTTGCGTCGTCCAACCGAACGGGGTGGAGCATCCCGCGCAACCCGGCGCGCACATGGAACGACTGACGGAATGTCGGACATGTGTCAGCGGTACGGCCCAACGACACGCCGCCCCATTGAGCCGAACGGCCGCCCCTCACCCGACCCGGAGACCTCCCGCCGGCACGGCGAGACGACAATCATTGCCCGACGTCAACCCCCGTGATACACAGAGTGACCTGGTCAGAGCGTTCCGGCGAGGCACAGACCGCGGGCCCGGGTAAAGAGAGCCGCCAAGTCGGCGACGGCGGCGGTTTCATCAGGGAAGATAGTGCGTGACCCATGCCGTCGGGCACGGGCTACCGGAACTACCCATACAGGGGCGGTGAGTTACATGATCCTGGCAGCCGAAAAGGGCGACATCACCACCATCATCGGCGGAATCGCCCCGAACTGGGGGCCGTTCGGCAGTCTCGGCAACGAAGCGAAGGTCATGATCGAAGTGGTCATGGCCATCGCGATCCTCCTCTGCCTCGGCATCGCCATCTGGGGCGCCGCCAAGCAGCGCATCGGAGCGACCGCACTGCGCGACACCTTCAGCGCGGAACAGGGCAAGGGCCTGATCGTGGCCGGCCTCACGGGCGTCTTCATCATCGGATCCCTGGGCACCCTCTTCACGATCGTCTACGGAATGGCCGTCTAGCCGTGCCGCCCGCCGGCCGTCGTACCTGATGGCGAATCACCACACCGCATCCACGCGGGAACGAGCGCTACCGTCGTACGAGGCGGAGGGGACGGACACGGAATGAGCAATGACGACCACTACGGCGGCGGCGGCCACGGCGAAGTGGGCGGCACGGGCCAGACCCGCACCCGCCTCCCGGACTCCCCCTCCGACCCCTACGGCAACCCCCGCCGCACCCCCCGCCCCTCCCGCGGCCTCATCACCGCGGTCGGCGTGGTGGTCCTCCTGATCGCCGCCATCGCGTTCGCGAACCAGTCCCCGGACTCCCCCACGAACACCGCGTCGGACAAACCCCCGACCGACGCCGCCACCAGCCCCACCGGCACCCAACCGGTCACCGGCAAGTCCAACGGCATCCCCAAGGGCTTCGCCCATGACGAACAGGGCGCCCAATCGGCGGCCGCGAACTACGCGGTGGCCCTGGGCTCCGACGGGATGCTCAAGAAGGACAGCCGACACGCCCTTGTTGACGGTATCTACACCCCGGAGGCAGGAGCCCGGCTCAAGGGCCCACAGGACAAGGCCTATACACCAGAGTTGTTCGCGCGGCTCGGTCTGGATGCGAACGGCGACCCGCCGCCGGGCAGCACCTTCGTCACCCGCACCATCCCGGTCGGCACCAGAGTCGAGAGCTACAGCCCGACCTCCGCGAAGATCGCGGTCTGGTACACGGGCCTGGTCGGCATGTCCGGCCCCAAGTCCACCGATCCGGTCCGCACGACATGGGAGACCTGGACCTTCGAACTGAGCTGGGTGGGGGAGAGCTGGAGAGTCGTCAGCGAATCCCAGCAGGATGGGCCCGCTCCGGTCCCGGGCGACATGGCCGCCTCCTCATCCGATGACATCAGCAAGGCAACCAAGGAGTTCGGAGGGTTCACCTATGCCCGCTAGCAACCGGCTCCGAGTGGTCGTCGTTGCCGCCGTCCACCTGGCCGTCGTATCCCTGGCTTCCCGCGCCTACGCCGCGCCCACGCCGACCCCGACGCCGTCCGGCCAGGGGGGCAAGGAGGACTGCCGCCTCCTGTTCGGCTCGGCCAAGGACTACTGCGAGAAGGGCGAGGGGGCGGCCACCGGGAGCAACGCCGGTACCGGCCTCAACGCCAACCCCACCGACGCCCTGAACCCCCTGGCCTCCCTGGCCCGCGGCTGCGCCGACGCCGCCGCCTGGATCGTCGGCAAGCTCAGCGAGGCGATCAAGTCCACGGCCACCGTCGACTTCACCAACCCCGCCTTCCTCCAGCAGTACGCCGTCGTCTTCGCCGCGAGCACCATCCTCACCCTCGTCCTGTGGCTCCTCGCCGTCGCCAAGCGCGCCATCCGCGGCGTCCCCCTCACCACCGCCATGTCCGAGGCCATCGGCTTCCTCTGGCTGACCGTCCTCGCCTCCGCCTTCACCCCCCTGATCCTCTACACCGTCGTCTCCGCGACCGACGGCGTCACCGAGGTCATCGCCGCCGCCACCGGCGGTCAGACCGACGTCTTCTTCGGCTCGTTCTCCGAGGCCCTCAAGAAGGGCGACGACATCGGCGGCGGCCCGATCATGCTGATCGTCGTCGCCCTCGTGACCGTCCTGGCCGCCGGGATCCTGTGGCTGGAGCTCGTCATCCGCGCCGCCCTGCTCTACGTCGGCGCCCTCCTCGGCACGGTCGTCTACGCCGGACTCGTCGACCGCAACATGTGGGGCCACGTCCGCCGCTGGGCCGGCATCATGATCGCCGTCATCCTCGTGAAGCCGGTCATCGTGATCGTCCTCGGCCTCGCCGGCGCCCTCGCGGGCGAGAAGGGCCCCAACGCCTTCTCCGCCGTCGTCTCCGGACTCGCGATCATCCTCCTGGCGATCTTCGCCTCCGCGATGATCTACCGCTTCGTCCCCGGCTTCGGCGACGAGATCGCCTCCGCCCGTTCCAACCGCAGCAAAGCCACCGACGGCGCCCAGGCCGCAGCCGTCATCAGCTCCCCTGCCTCCCTCGTCTCCCAGGGCATCAAAACCCACAGCAGCCGCGGCGGCGGCGCCCACCGCGCGAGTGGCGGAGGCGGCGGCGACGCCAACCAGATCTCCGGAGGCATGGCCGCGCACAGCAGCCGAGGCTCCGGCGGCGGGTCCGGCGGCGGATCTGTCCCCTCCGCCACACCCCCGCCCCGCACCGGCTCGAGCACGAGGAACACAGGAGGTGACGGGCGTTGACGACCCAGTCCCACCAGCTACACCCGATCGCGCCCCGTCGCACGTATCTCATCGGCCGCGCCCGGCCGAACGCGATCGTCGGCAAGAACCGCGAAACCGGCGAGATCGCCCTGATCATCGCCGGCGCGTTCCTCGGCATGATGAGCGGACTACTCGTCCCCGACCTCACCCTGCGCATCGTGAGCCTCGCCGGCTTCCCCATGCTCGCCCTCGCCGCCGTGTACGTCCCGTACAAGGGCCGCACCTTCTACCGCTGGTTCGAGATCAGGCGCAGCTACAAGCGCACCCTGCGCCGCGGCACCATCTACCGCTCCGGCACCATGGAAGCCGGCATGCGCGGCTCCGACGGCCGTGAGGTCGAGGTCGGCCCGCCCCCCGGCATCGGCCGCATCAGCTGGCTCGCCGCGCCCTTCGGCCCCGACGAGATCGCCGTCCTCCTGCACGCCGACCGCAGAACCGTGACCGCCGCCATCGAGATCGAGGGCCCCGGCGTCGGCCTGCGCGACAGCGAGGACCAGGAAGCCCTAGTCGACCGCTTCGGCACCCTCCTCAAGCACGTGGCGAACGGCGACGGCTTCGTCACCCGCCTCCAGATGCTCGCCCGCACCCTCCCCGCCGACCCCGACGCCCACGCCAAGGACGTCGCCCAACGCGGGGACACCACCGCCCCCGGCTGGCTCCGCGAGTCCTACGACCAGCTCCAGTCGATGGTGTCCACCTCCTCCGAGCAGCACCGCGCCTACCTCGTCGCCTGCATGCACTACTCGCGCGAACTCGCAGCCGAGGCCCACACCATCGCCCGCGCCTCGACCCCCCACAAGGGCCGCAAGCTCGACCGCGACGCCGGCCTCGCCATCGTCATGGCCCGCGAGCTCACCGACATCTGCGCCCGCCTCGCCGAGGCCGACATCCGCGTACGCCAACCGCTCGGCCAGGGCCGACTGTCCTCCCTCGTGCACTCCATGTACGACCCGGACCACCCCATCGACCACATCCAGGCCATGACGAAACGCAACGCCTGGCCCGCCGAACTCGACGCGGTCGAACCCACCTACCTCCAGGCCAAGACCCGCGAGTCCTCCACCCGCGCCCCCTGGTGCCACGCCACCGCCTGGGTGAAGGAGTGGCCGATGACCCCCGTCGGCGTCAACTTCCTCGCCCCGCTCCTCGTCCACACCCCGGACGTCATCCGCACCGTCGCCGTCACCATGGACCTCGAACCCACCGAGGTCGCCATCGAACGCATGCTGACGGAGAAGACCAACGACGAGGCCGACGCCAGCCGCGCCGCGAAGATGAACCGCACGGTCGACCCGCGCGACATCGCCGCCCACGGCCGGCTCGACCAGAGGGGTGAAGATCTCGCCAGTGGTGCGGCGGGAGTCAACCTCGTCGGGTACATCACGGTGTCCTCGCGTTCGCCCGAGGCCCTCGCCCGCGACAAGCGCACCATCCGCGCCTCGGCGGGCAAGTCCTACCTGAAGCTGGAGTGGTGCGACCGCGAGCACCACCGCGCCTTCGTCAACACCCTGCCGTTCGCCACCGGCATCCGACGCTAGCCGGAGGGAAGTGCCGCCCATGCGAGATCCCATGTCCGCTCTGACGGACGCCTTCACCAGCTTCCTGTTCGGCAAGGTGGAGACCACCCGCCTGCCCGTCCGCACCTCCACCGGACAGGCCCAGGCCGTCTACCTGCCGACCGCCGCCCCCGGCCTCGGCGACTCCGGCGTCATCATCGGCCGCGAGGTCTACAGCGGCAAGGGGTACATCTACGACCCCTTCCAGCTGTACGGACAGCAGCTCCCCGCCCCCCACTGGCTGGTCCTCGGCGAGTCCGGCAACGGGAAGTCCGCTCTGGAGAAGACGTACGTCCTGCGGCAACTCCGCTTCAAGGACCGCCAGGTCGTCGTCCTCGACGCCCAAGGCGAGGACGGCGTCGGCGAGTGGAACCTCATCGCCCAACAGTTGGGAATAACCCCCATCCGCCTGGATCCCATCGCCGCGAACGACGACGGGATCCGCCTCAACCCCCTCGACCCGGCGATCACCACGACCGGTCAGCTCGCGCTGCTCCGGACCATCATCGAAGTCGCCATGGGCCACGGCCTCGACGAACGCTCCGGCTTCGCCCTCAAGGTCGCGCACGCCTACGTCGTCGACACGATCCGCGACCGCCAGCCCGTCCTCACCGACATCGTGGAACAACTGCGCCACCCCGAGCCCGAGTCCGCCCAGGCCATGAACGTCGACATAGACGATGTCCGCGCCTGGGGACTCGATGTCGCCCTGGTCATCGACCGTCTCGTCGACGGCGACCTCCGCGGCATGTTCGACGGCCCCACCACCGTCGGCATCGACCTCGACGCGCCACTGATCGTCTTCGACCTGTCCCACATCGACCGCAACTCCATCGCGATGCCGATCCTCATGGCGATCGTCGGCGTCTGGCTGGAACACACCTGGATCCGCCCGGACCGCAAGAAGCGCATCTTCCTCGTCGAGGAAGCCTGGCACATCATCAACAGCCCCTTCGTCGCCCAACTGTTCCAGCGCCTGTTGAAGTTCGGCCGGCGCCTCGGCCTGTCCTTCGTCGCCGTCGTCCACCACCTCTCCGACGTCGTCGACGGCGCCGCCGCCCGCGAAGCCGCGGCCATCCTCAAGATGGCCTCCACCAGAACGATCTACGCCCAGAAAGCCGACGAGGCCCGCGCCACGGGCCGGGTACTCGGCCTGCCCCGCTGGGCCGTGGAGATCATCCCCACCCTCACCCCGGGCATCGCGGTCTGGGACGTCAACGGCAACGTCCAGGTCGTCAAACACCTGATCACCGAGGCCGAACGCCCGCTCGTCTACACCGACCGCGCCATGACCGAATCCTCGGCGCAACACCGACTCCCCGACGATCTGCTGGCCGCCGAACTGGAGGCGGAGGAGCGAGCCCTGCTCATCGAACGCCACCACAACGGCCCCGGCTCCACGACCACGGTGGCCTGACCATGTCCGACCCCAGACGTACGGATCCCCCCGCGCGGGCCGGGGGCATCCCCGACGGGGCCCTCGTCGGCCTTCTGGCGTTCCTGCTCGGCGTCGCCGTCCTCGTCTGGTCGGCCACCGGCCTCTCGGCACTCTTCGCCAAGGGCACCTGGCCGGACACCGTCACGTTCACCCGCACCCCGGACGCGGTCCGCGCCCTGATAACGGAACCCCACGACCTCCCCGGAGCCTGGCCCGAGACCGACCCGACGGCCCTCTCCGGCTGGGGCCTGTTCTGGGGCCTGTTCATCGGCCAGCTCCTGATCCTGCTGGTCCTGACCATCTTCACGATGGGCGTCATCGCCCGCACCAAGGCCCGCCGCGCCTTCCTCAAACACCCCGGTCGGCTCGACGAGGAGCCGCCGCCCCGGCCGATCCCCAGCCAACCGGCCCCGCCAACCGCCCGGCCTCCGGCCGCGTTCGAGGCCGCGAGCACCGGAACCACCCCCCAGGGCACCCTCCGCACGGCGGACCGTCCCGCGCCGGTCGACGAGGTCCACCGCCACGGGTTCGGCCACGCCCCGACACAGATCCCCGCACCAGCGCCCGCCCCGGCCCCCGTACCGACGTCCGCGCAGGCTCCGGCCCGCCTCGGTTACGCCGCCCCCGCGGAACGCCATGCCACCGCCGCCCGCCACATCGCGGCGGCGGAAGGCGCGGTCCTCGTCGTCACGTCCGCCCCCGCGCTCTGGTCGGAGACCAAGGACGCCCGCGCCAAACTCGGCCCGGTCCTCCTGTACGACCCTTCGCACCTCTGCGACACCCCGGCCCGCATGCACTGGAACCCCGCGGAGGGCTGCGCGGACCGCGACCTCGCCGCCGCCCGGTCCGTGGCCCTCTTGGCGCCCGTACGCCCCCAGGCCCGCATGGACGCCGCGGTCGCCGACACGGCGGAAACGCTCCTGCGCAGTTGGCTCCAGGCCGCGGCCCTCGACAACCGCCCGTTCAAGCAGTTGCACCGCTGGGCCCAGGGCACCAACGCCCAGGACCCCGTCCGCATCCTCCGTACGCACCCGCAGGCGGCCCCCGGCGCGGCCGGCGAACTCGAAAGCGCCCTCACCGCGTACCCCGAGCGCCGCGAACTGGCCCAGCACCTCACCGCCCGGGCCCTGTCCTGCCTGAGTTCGATCCACATCCGCGAGGCCTGCAACCCGAACCGAACGGATTCCCTCACGCTGGCTTCGTTCCTGACCGAAGGGGGCACCCTCTATCTGGTGGGCGAGTCCCTGGAGGACCCTCGCAGCCACCCGGGTGCAATGCCCTTGCTGACCGCACTCGCCTCCAGCGTGGTCGAGCACGGCCGTCGCATGGCCGCACGGTCATCCCACGGTCGGCTCGACCCACCACTGACGCTGGTCCTGGAGGACGTGGCGGCCGTCGCCCCCATCCCGCAGCTCCCGGAGCTCCTCCAGGACGACGCCCTGCCGCTGCTCGCGCTCTGTCGCAGCCGCGAACAGGCCCGTTCCCGCTGGCCGCAGGCCGTCTCCGCTTTCTAGCGACCTGCCTCGGGGCGTTCCATTACGTACTCCAGCTCCCGGGCTTCCGCGTCCGAGGGTGTGCCGACCACGATTCGGCCGCTCGCCACGAATCCGAACCGCCGGTAGAAGGCCTCGGCCCGCGCGTTGTCCTCGTGAACGAAGAGACGTACCCGCCCCAGCGCCGGCCCGTCCAGCGACCAGGCCCATTCCAGCGCGGCCGCGAACAGCGCCTCGGTCAGTCCGGTCCCCCGCTGTTCGGGCCGTACGAACACCCCCACCAGGTGCCCCTGGGACTTCTCCACGACCTCACCGAAGAAGTCGATGGTGCCGCCTTCCTCGACCCGCACGGTCACTGACCCGTCCCAGGCCCCGCCGGGAGCCTCGGCGACGAACTGGCGGGCCGCCCGCCCGCTCGAAGCCCCCGCGGTCCGTCCCTGCCAGAACTCATCGGGCTGGGCCTCGGCCTCCACGATGTTCTCCAGGAAGGCCACCGGAGCGGCCGGATCCCGCAACGCACTGAGCCGCAGCTCCTTGGCCTTCTCCCACTCGCCGGCAGCCACCGGTCGTACCGCATGCTGATTCATGGTGCGGATCAAAGCACGACGTCGTTGCGCCGTGCACCCGAAATTCGAAGGACCGGGGCCGAAAAGGCCACTGAAAAGGGTCTGGAACGCAGAAAAGCCCCGCACCCAGAGGGTGCGGGGCTTTCCCACAATGATTGTTCGGCGGCGTCCTACTCTCCCACAGGG